>JAKQOH010000007.1 GCA_029565415.1 Candidatus Rifleibacteriota bacterium
CGCCGCTTCCCCCGCCGCCACGGCCACTCCGGCCCCCAGTGCCGAGCCGATCCAGCCTCCGCCGCCCCTGATCACGCCGAACATCCCGCCTATCGATCCCCGGGTCGACTCCCGGTTCATCGCCCAGGCCGTGTTCCCCCATGGAGAAGGCCGGAACGTTTTCCTCCCTCCCAGAGAGGAACTACGTGCCGTCGAGCCGGTCTCCGAAGCGGAAGTCCCCGTGCTCGAGCGGCCGGACATCTCGTATCACGGCTTCTTCACCATGGGCCTCGAACGTGTCGCGATCATCAAGGTCTCGGGCCGACTCGCGCTCTCCCGGCTCTCTTCGAAGATTCCAGACACCCCCTTCCGGCTCCAGGAGATCGCCGCCGACAAGGTGATCCTGACCGATACCGAGAACGACAACCGCCCCTTCGAAGTCGGTCTCGTGGACGATGCCACCAGCCAGAAGTCCGACCAGACGGAAGTCTCCCCGCTCTCACACCTCCGGGCATCCAGCTCGACGCCCTGAATGCAAGGCGATATCATGGACTATCAGACCCTCAAGCTGCTTTTCCGCGACCGGGACAAGATGGTGCGGCTGTTCTGCCTGCGCACCGCCCTGCGGGACAACCTGCCCCAGATCGACGAGTTCCTGCGTGAAGGCCTCCGTGACGAACGCCCGGAGATTGTCGCGGCTGCGCTCAAGGGCGTCCGGCGCGTCACCGACCCCGAACTCGTCGGCATGGCCCTCACGTATCTCGAGTCGCCCAACACGATGCTGCGCGCCGAAGCGCTCGCCAGCCTCGAAGGGAAGTCGACGCCGGCCGTCCGGAATGCGCTGTGCGAGTTCCTGCGCCGCGAAGACGACACGAATCTGCTCGCGACCGGCATCAAGATCATCGGCTCCTCCCGCTCGCCCGAATACCTGCCGCTTCTGAAGGCGTTTCTGACCTACGAGGATGAGCGCGTCCGGGCGAATGCCGTCGAGTCCCTCGGCCGCATCGACCACCCCGAAGTGCCCGAGATCATGAAAGCCCTCACTTCCGACCGGAACAACCGTGTGAGGGCCAATGCCATCCAGGCCCTCTGGGAACGGGGCATCCGGTACGGCATCAACACGCTTCCCGAGGAGCTTCGGTCGCCCAATGCGCGCAAACGCGCCTCCGTCGCCTATATCCTGGGTCTCATCAAAGATGACCGGTCGCTCGATCTGTTGATCGGACTGCTGGGCGACATCTCGCCGACGGTCCGCAACCGCGCGGTTCTCAGCCTCGGACAGATCGGCTCGACCCGCGCCATCAGTCACCTGCTCCAGGCCTGGAGCAAGGAGGAGGAGTCACGGATCCGCGACACGATCATCACGACCAGTCTCGGCATCAACCCCGAGTTGACGATGTCACGCCTGGCCGAGCGGTATGCCCAGGAGGAGGATGCGCGCCACCGCGCGACGCTGATCCGGTCCCTGGGGCTGGTGAAAAACCCGCGCACCGTGACCCTGCTTTCGAAAGCACTGCGGGATGCCGACGGCCGCGTCCGGTCGAATGCGGTCGAGGCCCTTGCCGCGCAGGAGGATCCGGCCCTGATCGAAATGCTGTATCCGATGCTCAACGACTCGCACAACCGCGTTCGCAGCAGTGCCGCAGCCGCCCTCTGGAAACTGGGCGGGATGGGCGCGGTGGTGACGCTGAAGCAGATGCTCCGCTCCTCCCACAAGCAGATGCGGGCTTCGGCGGCATGGGCACTCGGAGAGATCGGTGCGCTGCAGTTTTCCGACGTGCTCCAGGATCTGAGCAACGACGGGGATCCCGACGTCCGGAAATGGGCGTTGAAGGCACTGGCAAAAGTCGCCAAAATCGCCTAGACTATCCGGCGGTGACACGGCTACCGGAGGGGAATCCATGAACCGCCGCACGCGATGTATCCTGCTCGCCCTGGCGAGCCTTTTCCTGTTTCTCGGCTTCCAGCCGGCAACGGCCCAGGATGCGAAGGAGCTCAACCGGCTCGGCATGCTCGCGATCCGCAGCGGCAACTATGCCGAGGCGAAAGAGCATCTCCAGAAGGCGATGAAGCTCAACCCGACCTGGGCCGAGCCGTATTACAACGCCGCCATTCTGCTTCGCGCGGTCCAGAAGCGCGACGACATGAAGCGCATGCTGAAAAAGGCCCATGAGCTCGAGCCTGCGAACCAGAATTATCGCGAGGAGTATGCAAAGGTTCTCAAGGAGGAGATGCGGGCGGCGCGTTCCGCGGGAGATGCCGGGAAAGCCTCATTGCTGCGGGACGAGATCATCACGGTCGACCCGACCGACACGGATCTCGGTGCCGAAATCGTCGAGGAGCTGCTCGCCGCCAGCCAGCCGGACAAAGCAAAAACCCTGGCGTTGCGCCTGATCGACACCAATAAAGCCGAACTGCCGCAGTACCGCTCCGAGGGCATCGGCCGGCTGTTCTTCCTGTTGGGAAAGATCGAGTACGATGCCAACAACATCGCCAAAGCCCGCGAGTATGCCGAAAAGGCGACGCGGTATCCCCTTCCCGACCCCCAGCGTGCCAAGGATCTCGTTTCCGACATCCGCAAGAATCAGCGCGAAACGGCTGATGGCCACATCAAACTCGGCCGTTCCTACGCCGAGAAGGGGGACACGGCCAAGGCGCTCGAATCCTTCCAGAATGCGCTGTCCGCAGATGCCGACAACGAGACCGCGAAAGCCGAGATCGAGGCGCTGCAATCGAAAGAGGAGTCTCGCGATCTGCTGGCCGATGCGCTCAAGATGGCTTCGGGCGAGAAATGGCTCGAGGCGCGTGATCTGCTCGAGCAGGTCGTCCACGCCCAGCCGAAACACGCCGAGGCGCGCAAGCTGCTCGCCAAGGCCGTCTCTTTCGAGACCGAGCTGATGAAGAAACTGGGCCGCACCGAGCGGCTCCCGCGCAGCTCCGAGGAGCGGGCGGCGCTCACCGAGAATTTCATCTCGATGGGCACACGGTTTGCCGGCGCCGGAAACAACAAAGACGCCAAGACCGCGTTCGAACGCGCCCTCGCCATCATCGCACTCGATTCCAAGCTCGAGAAGTTCCGCTCCCGGGTCGACGGGGAAATGCAGAAGATCGGCACCATCGACACCCGCAAGGAAACCTGGGAAAAGATGAAGGAGCAGTACAAGAGCGGCGAGTTCGAGGAGTGCATCAAGAGCCTCGAGTCCCTGCCGATCGATTACTCGGTCGACCTGATGAGTTACCTCGCTTACTGCCACTGGAAAACCGGCAACACCGACAAGGCCAAGGAGTTCGCGAACCGCCAGCTGGCCAAACAGGCCGACAACAACCGCTCGAAGTTCGTGCTCGGGAACATCTACGCCGAGGCCGGCGACAACGCGGCAGCCTACAAGATCCTGAAGGAAGTGAAGGATTCGGATCCCGAGTATCCCGGCATCGACGACGTTCTGTACAAAGCCGGGGCGTTCAACTGGGGTCCGATCGTCATCCCCGCCGTCGCGATCCTGATCCTGTGTTGGATCGGTTGGGTCATCTACAACAATTTGCCTGAGTATAATAAAAACGCCGCGATCAAACGCGCCCGGAACCATCTCGGCAAGGGCATGTATCGCGAGTGTCTCGACGAGCTGAATGCCATCCGGCGTCTGTCGAATCTGGATGCCTACGACGGGGCGGTCATCTCGCGCCTTTCGGCCCAGGCCTTTCTCAAGACCGGCGCCTACGACCGGGCGATCGGCGAGTGCAAGCACCTGATCTCGATCAACCCGCAGGATACCGAAGCGCATCACTGGCTGGGCTTCGCGTATCTCGGCCGTCGCATGCTCACGCCGGAAAGCCTTCCCGAGCTGCTGAACCTGTACAAGACCGAAAGCCGGAACATCGCGCTGGTCTCGTTGCTGGGCCAGCATTACACCTCGCAGAAAACCCTCGCCCCCGACGGGATCGAAGTGCTGGAAAAGTGGCTGGAGCTCGAGCCGAACAGCCCCGAGGTCCTCAAGCCGCTCGGACGGTTCTACCTGCAGAAGGGCCGCACCGACGAAACGGCGATGCGCGTGTTCAAGCGGATGATGGAGTTCGTCAAGCCCGAGCCCGAGTTCCTGCTCGGCGTGGCCAAGCTGCACCTGCGCCAGCAGCAGTTCGAGGAGTGCCTGCGGCTGTGCGAGCAGGTCATCCAGATGGACGTGAACAACGAGGTCGTTCACAACATCCTGCGCGACTGTTATCAGAAGATGGGCAAGCTGGCCGAACTGATCGAGATCTATCGGGCCTTCCTGGCCGAGAATCCCTACAACGTCGCGTTCCAGAAGGGCCTGACCGAGGCAATGAAGATGGCCGACCGCACGGGCGTCCAGGTGGGCGGAGCTCAGACCATGGCCCCCCTCCCCGAAGACTCCCCCGCCCAGGCCTCCCTCCCTCCCGAGCCCGCGGCTCCCGATGCCGGCGACGCGATCGCCTGCCCCCACTGCGGCGCATCCAACAGCAAGTCGGATTACTACTGCCAGAAGTGCGGCAAAAGCATTGTCTGAACACGCGATGAAACCCCGGACCGGCCGTTTCCAGGCCTGGCTGCTCCTCCTTGCGACACTGCTCTGGGCGGTATCGGCGGCAAACGCGGCCGTCAAGCCCGACTACACGACACTGAAGAAATATATATCCGCTCGTATGCTTTCCGAGGCCTATCTCGAGTTGATGCGATGCGAGCTCCAGAACAAGGAGGAGGATCCGAAGCTGACGAAGCTCCGCAAGGATCTTCTGAAGCCGGTCCGGGAAGAAGCGGGGAAGCGCGTGAAGGTGACGCCCGACGATCCCGCGGTCTGCCTGATCCTCGGCGATGTCGAGTTTCACGAGGGCCGGTTCGACGCCTCGGTCGGCTACCTTTCGCGGGCTCTCGAAAAGAAGGATGACGCCCTCTCCCACTACACCTTCGCAAAGGTGCTGTTCGCGAAGGGGAACGTGCCGCAGAGTTTCGAGCAGCTCGAGAAGGCGCTCCAGATCGACCCCTCGTCCGAACTCCTGTTCGACGATTTCCAGTTTCTCTACAACGCGAAGAATTACGGCCTCGCCTCGGCGCGGCGGCTGACCGGCAAAGCGGGATTCACCCGCCGCGCCACTCCCGTCGCCGGCGAACGAAGCGCGCCCCAGATGCCGGAAAATCCCTTCGAAAACGATCCGACGGCACCGCCGGATGTCCCGCTGCCCCCCGAGCCGCAGCCCGAACCGGACCTGCTCCAGACCGCCCAGGTGCCGGTCACCGTTTCCCTGCCGGCAACCGACCCCGCAACCTCCCCTGCCGACGGCGAACCTCCCATCGACCAGGGCGACGACATCCTGCCCGACGAAACCGAGCCCCCGCCGCAGATCACGATCGCGTCGGCCCCCGAAGTCGCGGCCGAGGATCCCGAGCGGAAAAAGATGAAGGATGCCGAATACTGGTTCGACCAGGCGAAGAAAAAGTTCGCCGACGGAAAATACGAGGACGCCGAGGCGACTCTGAAAAAGGCGCAGACGATGTTCGCCGGCCTGCCGGGCCGCGAGGAGCTCCAGGCGAAGATCGACGAGAAGAAAGGCATCGACCAGAAGTACAAGTTCGCCGTCAGCCTGTATCAGAGCGAGAAATACGATCTCGCCCTTCCCGACATTCTCCGCGCGTATGAGGAAAATCCCCAGAAGTATGCGGAAGCCACCTTCTATCTCGGCAAAATCTATATCCTCGGATCGAACCGCGATCTGAAAAAGGCCCGGACCTACTTCGAGAAGTTCCAGTCCCTTCCCGATGTCGATCCGGATCTGAAGCGGGATGTCGACTGGGTCATGATCGGGATCCTGACGGATGACCAGCAGTATCAGGAGGCGAATGAGCGGTTCAACCATTTCCTCGAGACCGAATCCGAGTATGCCAAGAACCAGCCGAGCTTCTGGAAACTGAAATACACCCTGTGGTCGAAGATCTACACGACCGAGATCATGATCGGCCTGGGTCTCTTCCTGGGTGCCTTCCTGATCGTGTTCATCCTGATGGTCGCACCGGCCCTGAACCTCTTCATCTCGGATCCGGTGAAGAAAGCCACCCTGGCCCTCGAAGCCGGTCAGAACGAAAAGGCCGTCCGGATCAGCGAAGATGCCCTCCGAAGGCCGAACGTCGCCGTCCAGCTCCAGCGCCAGTTGCTCGAGATCAGCATCCAGGCTCATTATGCGCTGAAGAACTATTTCAAATGCCAGGAAAACGCCCGACATCTCCTGACGCTGTTCGCCGACAACGCCATCGGGTGGAAGTATCTCGCGAAAGCGTATCTCGAAACGAATACGGCGAGCGATGAAGCCATCACGATGTATGAAACGATCTACAAGCAGGATCCGTCGCGAACCGAGTTTCTGCCCATCCTGAGCAAGTTCTACCGGGCCCAGAAGCAGTATACGGGCGATGCGATGGAGATCATGTATGCCTGTTTCCAGGCCGATCCCGCCAACCGGGAGAACGTGACGGCCCTCGCCGATGCGTATGTGCAGAGCAAACGCATGGGAGACGAGGTCGTGGTGGTGTTGCGCGAAGCCCTCAAGACGAAGCCCGACGGCGACGGGTATCGGGAGCTGCTCGCGCGCAACTACTCGAAGAAGGGCATGTTCGCGGAAAGCGCGAAGGAGTGTCTCCAGGTGCTGGCGACCAACGTGAACAACATGGGCATCCACGTGGTTTACACGACCTGCATGAAGAAAATGAACATGCTCGACGAGGCGGTCCTGCAGTATGAGGAGTTCCTCCGACGGCATCCCGGCAATCCGCAACTGACCGAAATCGTGACCGGGCTGCGCAAAGAGCTCGAACAGAACACCCAGGCACCGGAATCGCTCAGCGGGACCGACGAGCTGTCTCCCTTCAGCGAGGAGCTCCTGACCGAAGGCCTCCCGCCGCTCACCCCGGAAACCGAGCTCCCCTCCCTCCCATCGGACACCGACATCGAGGGCTTCGTCGAGCCGCCGCCGGAAGGGTTCGTCACGGGCGACACCGCCACCCCGCTCCCCGACTTCCTCAAACCCCCTTCCGCGGATCAGCCGGCCACGTCCTCGTCGGGAGGCGGCGCCCGCAGCGTTCCTTTGGCGCCTACCACTCCGGCGAAGAAAGCCAGACTCGAACCAATGGGGCTCCATGACACCGATCTGATCGACACGCCCCTCCCCGCGCCGGAGCCGCCCTTCAGCCCGGCGACGACCACCTCCGCCGACAGCGGCTCCGGGCCAACCGTTCCCCCCGGGGCTTCCGCCGCCGACGACATCCTGTCGATTCCGACGCTCGATCCCTTCGCCGAACACGGCCTGGACGGCTCGGATATTCCGGACGATCTCGGCCTGACGCCCCCGGAATCTGTCACCACAACAGCCACAGCGGCACCGCCCAAACCGGATACCGAACTTGCAGACGCCATCGCCGAAGCCCGGCAGAAGGCGGCACAGAAGAAATGGGACGAGGTCGTCGCCCTTCTGACCCCCGTTTTTGCCTCGAAGCGCTCGAAAGAAATCGGCCTGCTGCTCGCGGATGCCCATCTGCGGATGAAGAAACCTGCCCTGGCCCGCGAAATCATCGAGACGCTCGAGTTCGACCGCGAGCTGATGTCGGATGAGCTGAAAGATCTTCTTTACCGCGTCGGCACGGCTCTCGAGGCGTCAGGCGACACGAGCGGGGCGCTGATGTTATATGACATGATATGCAATGTCGACATCAACTTCCGCGACACGTTCGACCGGTCCGACAAGCTGTACGCCTCCCTGAAAAAGGGCAAATGATCCGCCGCCATCGTTCCAGACAAGCTTCTGACACACCCGACATCACACGAAGGATGATCTCATGACAGGCATATTCGCAACACTTCTCGGCTGGGCCGGTGCCGTTTTCGGCTTCGGGCTCCTGGTGCTGGTCCACGAGTGGGGGCATTTTCTCGCGCTGCGCCGGAACGGACGCCCGGTGTTCGCCTTCTCGATCGGCTTCGGCAGCCCGGTGTTCCGCTGGAAGCGGGGCGGCACGGAGTACCGGCTCGGCTGGATCCCGCTCGGCGGGTATGTCACCCCGTTCGATCCCGAGGAGCTCGACCGCCGGGAAGCCGCCGGCGAACCGCTCCTTCCCGAGGAACCGCCGCGCATCCAGGCCGTCGTCGCCGCGGCCGGCCCCGCGGCCAATCTGGTTCTGGCAGCGCTTCTCTTCGCCATCATCCTGCATCTCTGGGGGAATCCCGTCGCGGTCCCCGTCGTCGATTCTCTCGTCAAGGGCAGTCCCGCCATCGAAGCCGGTCTGATGCCCGGCGACCGCATCCTCAAAGCCGGCGGAACCGGCGTGACGGACTGGCCCGGACTCCTGGCCTGCATCCAGAAAGCCGGCGCCACGCCCCTTGCTCTCGAAGTGCAACGCGGAACCTCCCTCCTGAGCCTCACCGTGACGCCACGGAAGGAAGGAGACCGGTTCCTCGTCGGCATGCGGCCGGTTTTTTCCGCTGCCCACCCCCTTTCCCTTCCGGATGCGATCACCGGCGGCATCGCCCGCACGTTCCAGGAAACGATCGGCGTGGGTACGGCCTTCATGCGGTTGTTCACCGGCCAGGGCGTGACACAGGTCGGCGGGCCCATCGCCATCCTCGATCAGGTGTCCGGCGCCGCGCAGAGCGGTTTGTTCGGCTTCCTGACCCTCCTGGCGATTCTGAGCGTCAACCTCGCCGTGTTCAATCTCCTCCCGGTGCCGCCCCTCGACGGCATCAAGCTCGTTCTGGCAGCCTGGCATGCCCTCACTGGCCGGCCGCTCCGCGAGCAGGTGCTTCTTCCCATCTATCAATGGGGTTCCATCGGCCTCGCCGCGCTGTTTTTGATCATCACGCTTCGCGATATCGGAGGCCTTTTCCAGTAGCCCCGAAACCTCGGGAAAATCCCGGGATCTGCCGATAGGGAAGCGATGATCACGCGAACCCTCCGGCCGTATTGCGTCCTCCTCACGCTGTTCCTGCTCCTGGCGGGAAGCGGCTCTCTGCATGCCGCACGCGATCCGATCCTGCTGCTGTCCGAGCAGCCGGGAAAGACGATGCCGATCGGCGCCTTCGGGGCCAGTTTCAAATACAAGCGCGTCTCGGGCCCCCGGGATTTCGGGGGTGACATGCTCGTCTGGGGCGGCCGGGGGTTCGGGGGCCGGGTGGATGACCCGAAGATCGGCCTCATGGCCCAGTCCGGCACGCTGAACGGCACGTCCCTCGTGCTGAACCTGCGCATGGGGGGCTTCACCGTCGAGGATCATTTCAAAAAAGACACCCGTATGAAATGGCGGGTCAACATCGGGGGCGGCACCTACGAACTGAAGACGAAACGCGGCTCGCTCGTGCTCAATGACGGCAGCTTCGCCTTTGCCGAGCCGATGATCGTGGGCCTGATACCCATGACACGCCACATCATCCTGGAACTCGGCGTCGGCTACACGTTCTGCGGCGTCGAGGGCGTGCGCCTCGAGGGGCTGTTCCTGCAGACCGACCTGCTGCTGGGAAGGTTCTGAAACTCCCGGGTCACTGCCGGGCCTGGGGCAGGACCGACTGGCGCCAGGACTTTCCGCCGAACCGCGCGGAGAACTCGATCAGCTTCTGCTGATGATCCCGGATGTTCGCGTCGATGATCTCTTTCGACATGTACCCGGGCGTGATGCCGGCCGCCAGGAATTTGAACACCCCGTTGATCTCGTGATACTCGATTTCATGCGAGAACTCGTAGGCCTCGTCGAGCGTCGCGAAGGGGGTCGCGAGTTTTCTGCGAATGCGCTCCCTGGCATCGATCAGCACCTGCCATGAGGCTTCATCGGCCTGGCCGGCAAGAGTACCGGCCGGGAGCGTTTCCAGCAGACCCCGGAGGATGCCCACATGCCGGGTTTCATCGTTGCGCAGATCGTCCCAGAACTCGGCGACACCCCGTTCGTGGGCGAACAGGCGCGACATGGACTCGTAGAGCTCCATGGCCTGCGTCTCCGTCTCGATGGCGAGGGTGATCAATTCGTCGATCGTATGGGATTTCAGCATCACAGGGTCACTCCTTCGCGTTTGGGAAACGGCCAGGCAGTCTCTGCCTCACCGGCACGGCACAGTATACGACGGAAGAGCCGCTGCCGGCAATGGACCGGCCGTATCTGAAGCGGGCGGAAGATCCCGTTGCCTTGGCGGGGGGTTCCGGATATCATGGGGGTCGGTACAGAATGCCATCCATTTTCCGCTGACCGCAGGAGGAGCTTCGTGAACGAGGAACTTGGCCCGACCCCGTTGGGGAAATTCGTGATGTTCGTGTTCATCTTCGGCTGCATCTTCGCCGCCGCCGTTTCCTTCTCGCCATCGCTGAAGCAGATGATCTTCCCGTCATCGACGACGACGACGGCGGGCAGCGGAACCGGCACCGAAGGCAGCCAGGCCGCGCAGGGCGGAAACGCCGGCGGGGATGCTTCCCAGGGCCAGGCCGTGACGGGAGAGAAGGTCGAAGCCCCGGATGCCAAGGGCATCACGACGGTTCAGGAGTACAAGTATATTCCGCAGGAGAAGCTGCCGCCGGTCAAGGGCGTCTCGGGCTACGAGTGGGATGCCCAGAAGAAGATCGTCGAGTTCCCGATCAACGTCTGGATCGGCTGGCTGCCGATCGTGGCGGCGAACCACGGTTTCGCCCCGAGCGAGGAAAGCATCTTCTTCAAGAAATACGGCTTCCGGGTCAATCTCAAGCTGATCGACGATCCGATAGCGGCGCGTGACGCGTATGCATCGGGCAAGAGCCACGTTCTGTGGGGCACGCTCGACATGATCTGCCTGTTCGCGGGCGAGCTGATGAAAGACAGCCGCACGGCGCCGCGCATCTACCAGCAGATCGACTGGTCGAACGGCGGAGACGGCGTCGTCGTGCGCGGCAACATCCGGTCCGTGAAGGATCTGGACGGCAAGACCGTCGTCTACGCGCAGAACAGCCCCTCCCAGTATTTCATCCACAATCTTTTGATCACGGCCGGGCTGAGCCCGCAGCGGGTGAAATCGCGGTTCACCTCGACCGCGTTCGAGGCCGCCGCCGCCTTCGTCGCCGACAAGGGTATCGATGCCTGCGTGAGCTGGGCACCCGACATCTACAACATCCCCGAGAAGGTCGCCGGAACCCGCATCCTGACCACGACTGCCGAGGCCAACCGGCTCATCACCGACGTGTGGGCCGTCCGGGCCGACTTCGCCAAGGACCACCCCGACATCGTGAAGGGCCTCGTGGCGGGCATCTTCGAGGGCATGACGATGGTCAAGAACCCGACCCAGAAAGCCCAGGCCTTCCAGTGGATGGCCGAGGGATACGGCATGAAGGTCGACGACATCAAAACCATGGAGAACGACGCCTTCCTGACGAACTTCGGCATGAACCGGGAGTTCTTCACGAACCGCAACAACCCGACCAACTTCGAGCGCACCTGGAGCAACATCACGCTCGTCTACCGCGAGCTGGGCGTGCTGGCCACGCCGGTGCGGTTCGACGAGGTGATGGACTTCTCGGTCCTCCAGGAGCTCGACAAGGAAGGCGCCTTCAAGGACCAGACGGACGTGCCGACTTCGCGGTTCGTCCCCACGTCCTACAAGAAGGTGTCGGCCGAGGCGCCGGTGCTGACCCAGACCGTGCGCATCAACTTCTATCCGAACTCGGCCAACGTGTTCGAGCCCGAGCACGACGAGTTCGGCCAGCCGGTCGCGAACACGCTGTATGACCCTTCCGTCGACGCGACGCTCGAGAAGATCGCCCGCATGGTCGGCCAGTATGAGCGGGCCACGGTCGCGATCGTGGGCCACACCGACGCATCGATGAAGGGCAAGGTTCCCGAGAAGGCCGTGAAGGATCTGTCGGAAGACCGGTCGAAGTCGGTGCGCGATGCGCTGATCCGCAAATACCGGTTCCCCCTCAACAAGTTTGTCGTGGCCGGCAAGGGCTGGGACGCTCCGGCCGACGAGAACGACGCGATGAACCATGCCCTCAACCGCCGGGTCGAGGTGCAGGTGTTCACGCCGGAACAGTGAGTTACATCCGAAAGGAGAGGTCATAGAATGTTCACGAGACTGATGAATCTGATTCGCGGGTTTTTCGGGCTGTTCATCTCGGGGCTCGAGGCACAGAACCCCCACGCGCTGATCGAGGTCGAGAAGGAGAACCTGCGCAAGCAGATTTCGCGGTTCAACGAGCAGCTCGCCAACCAGGCGGCGTTTCTCGAACGGCTGATCCGGCAGGTGAAAAACCTGACCCAGAAGGAAAAAGAGCTGACGGCGAAGATCACGGCCAACCTCAAGGCCGGCAACCGGGCCGTCGCGGGCCAGCTCGCGCTGCAGCTCCAGACCGTCAAGCAGCAGCTCGACGAGAACCAGCAGCAGCTCCAGCTCCAGGAAAAGGCGTTCAAGGATCTCGAGCGCGCGCGCGACGTTTCGGTGCGCGAGGCGCAGCAGAAGATCGAGAAGCTGCAGGCGATGGTGTCCGAGACCGAGATGCTCGAGGCCCAGGCCGAGCTGTCGGAGATGGCGAAGGGCATGATCAGCAGCATCGGAGGAACCGGCGACACGATCGCCCGCGTCTCCGAGCTGGTGCAGGAACGGCGTGACAAGGCCGCCGGCCGCGCGCGCGTCTCCTCCGGCCAGATCGACACCTCGGGCATCCAGCTCAAGGAGAACGAGCAGGCCGCCCTCGGCGAGCAGGCTCTGGCCGAGTTCGCCTCGGTGTACGGGATCGACTCGGCGACCGGGGAAACCGCTCCCGAGGCGCCCGTCACGGAAGCTCCGCCGCCGGTTCCCGAGAAGGAACTCGGCCCCCGGGCCTGATCTTCCCGACATTCCGTTGGCGCGACCGGCCGGTCGCGCCAACACCACAGAATTATAACGGAGGATATATGAAAATCATGAGAATCGCCCTTGCGGCCCTGATCGCCCTCGCCCTGCAGGCGGGCGCGGCGGTCGCCCAGGAAGCCCCGGCCCCCGCCGGCGCGGCACCGGCGAAACCGTCGGTCGAAGCCCCGGACACGAAGGGTGTCACGACGGTTCAGGAGTACAAGTATGTTCCGCAGGAGAAGCTGCCGCCGGTCAAGGGCACCTCGGCCTACAAGTGGGACGAAAAAGAGAAGATCGTCGAGTTCCCGATCAACGTCTGGATCGGCTGGCTGCCGATCGTGGCCGCGAACAACGGCTTCAAGCCCAACGAGGAGAGCGTCTTCTTCAAGAAATACGGCTTCAAGGTCAACCTGAAGCTGATCGACGACCCGGTTGCGGCCCGCGATGCGTATGCGGCCGGCACCAGCCACGTGCTGTGGGGCACGCTGGACATGATCGCGCTGTTCGCCCCCGAGCTGATGAAGGACAGCCGCACCTCGCCGCGCATTTACCAACAGATCGACTGGTCGAACGGCGGCGACGGCATCGTCGTGCGCTCGGGCATCCGCAGCGTGGCCGACCTGAAGGGCAAGACGGTCGTGTTCGCCCAGAACAGCCCGTCCCAGTATTTCATCAGCAACCTGCTGATCAACGGCGGTCTGCAACTGAGCGACATCACCCCGAAATACACGGCCACGGCGTTCGAGGCCGCGGCGGCGTTCGTGTCGGACAAGAGCATCGACGCCTGCGTGAGCTGGGCGCCGGACATCTACAACATCCCCGAGAAGGTCGCCGGAACCCGCATTCTGACCACGACCAGCGAGGCGAACAAGCTGATCGCCGACGTGTGGGCCGTGCGCGCCGACTTCGCGCGGGACAAGCCCGAGATCGTGAAGGGCCTCGTGGCCGGCATCTTCGAGGGCATGGACCTGCTGAAGAACCCGACCTTCAAGGCCCAGGCGTTCCAGTGGATGGCCGACGGGTACGGCATGAAGGTCGACGACGTGAAGGGCATGCAGAACGACGCCCACTCGACGAACTTCGCCGAGAACATGGCGTTCTTCCTGAATGCGAACAACCCGACCAGCTTCGAGCGCACCTGGAAGAACATCACCTCGGTCTACCAGCTCGCCGGCAAGGTCGAAAACCCCATCACCTTCGACCAGGTCATGGACTTCACGCTGCTCCAGGCGATCGAGAAGGACGGCACGTTCAAGCACCACAAGGACGAGTACGTCAGCAGCTTCGTGCCGACCAGCTACAAGAAGGTTTCGGCGGAAGCCCCGATCGTCACCCAGACGGTGCGCATCAGCTTCTACCCGAACTCGTCGAACCTGTACGAGCCGCAGCATGACGACATCGGCCGGCCGCTGCCGAACACGCTCTACGACCCGAACATCGAAGCCACGATGGAACGGATCGGCCGGCTGGTCGGCGCCTACGAGCGCGCGGTCATCGCGATCGTCGGCCACACCGACGGCTCGATGAAGGGCAAGGTGCCGGAAGAGGTCGTGAAGGAGCTGAGCACCGAGCGCGCCAATGCCGTGAAGCAGGCGCTCGTCGCCAAGTACAAGTTCGACCCGAACAAGTTCGTGGCCGAGGGCAAGGGCTGGGACGAGCCGGCCGACCAGGCGGATGCGCAGAACCATGCGCTCAACCGCCGCGTCGAGGTGTCCGTCTACTCGCCCGAAAGCCAGTAACCGCACTCATGCGGGCGGCGGCAGCGCCGCCGCCCGCATAATATTCATAGCGATATAATATCACACTCCTCGGAGGTTCCGGGATGTCGGCAGATCCAGGCACGTCAGGAAAGCAGCCCCCCGCCCGGAGCGGGGCGGTGTCGGAGTTCCTCCGGATCCGGGAACCGGTTCCGATGATCCAGAGCGCGGGATTGGGCGTCATTCCCATCCTGCTCCTGCTCCTGATCTGGACGGCCGCGACCTGGGGCCGCATGGACGTGGTGTATCTGCCGGAAGGCGAGCTCGACACGGGCGAGGCCGTTCCGCAGGTCGGCCGGTTGATCACCGACGGCACGGGCCTCAAGGTGGCCGGCTGGAAGCTGGAGCAGGCGGCGACCGATACGTTCGTGGTTTCGGGCCAGGCCCGGTTCCCGCTCCACAATCTGTATGTCCGCGTCTACGGCGACGAGTTCAAGATCAAGCTCAAGCGCGGCAGGATCATTTCGCGTCAGGCGGTTCCCGCACCGGCCGAAGCCGCCGAGGCGCCCCAGGGCACGGCGATCGGCCGCGGGGGGGTTCCGGTTCCCCCGGCAGCCGGCAAGCAGCTCCACGTGCTGGAATACCGGTATGAAGACGTCGAGACGCGGCTGCTGACCAACCAGATCCTGCCGAGCCCGATGGAAGTGCTGCGATCGCTGAAGTCGCTCTGGTCCGAGCGCAAGCTCGCGAGCAACGTGTTTGCGAGTTTTCTGCGCGTCGCCGAAGGGTTCGGCGTGGCCCTGGCGATCGGCTTCCCGCTCGGCCTGCTCATGGGCAGCTTCTCCCGCATCAAGGCGATGTTCTCACCCATCATGGTGTTCAGCGGATATCTGCCGATCCCGGCGCTGGTTCCGCTGTTCATGAGCCTGTTCGGCACCACCGAGTTACAGAAGGTGATGTTCCTGGCCTTCGCGTTCGGCATCTACCTGCTGCCCCTGATCGTGCGCGCCATCGAAGAGGTCGACAACGTCTACCTGCTCACCGCCTACACCCTCGGGGCCACCAAGTGGCAGACGGTGCGCCACGTGCTGCTGGCGATCGCGATGCCGAACATCTACGACGCGATGCGGATGGGCTTCGGGGTCGGATGGGGCTATATTATATTGGCTGAAATGGTCGACATGGGAAGCGGCGGTCTCGGCGCCCTGATTCTCGGCAGCCAGCGCATCGGCCCCAAGGAGCACATCTACCTCGTCCTGCTCGTCATCGTCGTGCTGGCATTCATCACCGACAAGTTGTGGGAATACGGCGGTGACGTGCTGTTCCCGTACCGGAGGCTCAAGCGATGAGCGAGAACGACAAGAACGCCCCTCCCCTGACGAGCGCAGGCCCGGATCTGAGCGGTATTTCCTCCGCCCCGTCCCGTGAGTCCCCGACGGCCCCGGTCACGGCACCGCCCGCGCCGGCCGCTGAAACGGCCAAGCCTGCCCCCGCCCCAGCGTCCCCGGTCGAAGCCCGGGACGCGCACATCCCGTCAGAGCCCCCCCATGCTCCTCTGCCATCGAACGGAGATAAGCCGCCATCGACTCCACCAAAGCCAGACGCGGCAAAACCGGCACCGGCCACGGCGCCAGCCACGCAGCAGAAACAGCATGCGACGCCCCCCCATTCCCCGCCGCCGGCTGCCCCGGCCCCCCGCTCGTTCTGGAGACGCCTGATCGGGCCTTTTTCCAACCTCCCGGAGGAGCCGGGCGTCCCGAAGCCCTCCCCCGTCACGGGCGGCACAGATCCGGCCGAAGGGGCCGGGCCACAGGCTTCCGCCGGCCCCAAACCTCCGGTCGTGACGTTCCGCAACGTGACGAAGATTTTCAACGAGGGCACGCCGCACGAGTACAAGGCGATCGAAAACATCGATTTCGAGATCGAGGACCTGCCCGACGTCGGCGAGTTCATCGCCCTGGTCGGCCCCTCGGGCTGCGGCAAATCCACCGTTCTGAACCTGATCCAGGGCTTCCCGGATGTCTGGCCGCCCACGCGCGGCGAGGTGCTCGTGCGCAACCGCCCCGTCACGGGGCCGGGCAAGGACCGCGGGATGATCTTCCAGAAATACAGCTCGTTCCCGAACCGCACCGTGCTCGAGAACGTGACGTTCGGCCTCGAGATCAACCGCGATGCGCTGGGCTACTCGCCCGCCGAGATGAAGGCGCGTGCGATGGATATCATCCGGAAAGTCGGCCTGCTCGGCCATGAAAGCAAGTATCCCTACCAGCTTTCGGGGGGTCAGCAGCAGCGGGTCGCGATCGCCCGCACGCTCGTGCTGAGGCCCCGGATCATCCTTATGGATGAGCCGTTCTCGGCATTGGACGAACCGACCCGCATCGACATGCAGGCGCTGATCACCCAGCTCTGGAAGGAAGTCGAGGCGACCGTGTTCATCGTGACCCACTCCCTCGCCGAAGCCGTGTATCTCGGGGACCGCGTCTTCATGTTCACCCCCGGCCCGGGAAAAATAGCGGACAAGATATTCATCCGCCCCGAAGAGATCGGCAAGGCCCCGGGGCTGTCCCCGCTCGATGTCCAGGAAGGCCCGGCCTTCAAGGCCCGGCTGCGCGAGATCACGGAGCGGTTCCTCGCCATCGAGGACGGAGGAACCCACTGACATGGCCCGCGCATCGCTCGGTTTCTGGGATTACCTGTCGGAAGCGTTTCATCTGCGCTACCCGCTGCCAGGCCTCGGCGCGCTGCCGGTCAACAAGATGGGGCTGGCGGGGGCCGTTGCGCTGGGCCTGCTGAACCCCGGTTTCTGGTTCCTCGGAGCCGGCATGGAGGTGTGCTATCTCTGGATGCTCTCGACGGATCCGCGGTTCCAGAAATACATCCAGTCGAAGCGGCTGAACCTCATCGAGCAGGACAAGGCGGTCCGGATCAACGAGATGGTGCGCACGCTGGACAAGCCCTCGGTCGCGCGGTTGGAGGCGCTGAACGCCAACCTGGCCCAGATCAGCCGGCTGATGGACATGAACAGCGACGGCACGATGCAGTTCATCCGCGAGACGAAGGAAAAGACGCTCGGCCAACTGCCGGTGCTGTTTCTCAAGCTGCTGGTGACGCGGCGCATGATCTGCGAGAGCCTCGAACGCACCGATGCCGCCGCCATCCGGCGCGAACTGCGCGATCTCGAAAAACAACTCGCGGGCTCGGGGCTGAGCGAGGCGCTCGAAAAATCGGTCCGCGGCAATATCGAGATCCGCCAGAAACGGCTCGAGAACATCGGCCGGGCCCAGGAGAACCTGAAACTCGTTGAGATGGAGCTGAATCGCATCGAGAACCAGGTCCAGCTGATCCGCGAGGAGACGGCCCTCAACCGCACGCCCGAGGCGCTTTCGGCCGGCATCGACCGGATCAGCTCGACCCTCGGGGAAACCGAGCAGTGGGTCGATTCCCATGCCGAGTTTCTGAACCGCATCGGTGGCGATCAGATCCTGCCCGCCGAAGAGCCCGTCTACCGAGCTCCCCTGCCGGAACTGCCCGCGGAGGAAGCACAGCCGTCCGAGCCGCTGCCGCCCCCGCCCGGCCAGGAAGAGAAACCGTAATATTCCGGGAGGAATCCATCCATGACAGACCAGGCGCCATCCGTTCCGGCCACCCCCGTCCAGCCGCCGTCCGGCAGCGAAGCACCGAAGCCACCCGCCGCCACCCAACCGGCGAATCTCATGGCCGGATCACCGGCATGGGCCCGGGAGATGGCGGAAATCTTCAAGAGCGGCTCGGTCAGCCAGTTCATCCTGTATGGGAACATCAACGACTGGGTGCCCTGGCGCCCCACCCCGGACGCGCCGCTCCAGACCCTCAGCCTGCGCGATTTCCTGAGCCGCGTGATGTTCGCTCCGTTCGAAGCCGTGATCGCCTACGACCGCGGCAAGGGCATCCGGCTCCTCAAGGGCGGCGATCTGTTCCAGTCCTTCCTGAAGGTGTTCGATGATTTTCATAGAACAAGCTATACTTCTCCCGCGGCCCCGGCGAGCGACCCGGGCAAACTGCTCGAACTCGGGAACGTGCTTCCCAAGGAGCCGAAACGGGCTCTCGAGCTGATCGACCGCTTCATCCGGAACGGCCTGTTCCGCACCCGGCCCGGCGCTGACGGGAAGCCCGTTCCCGACCCGGTGCGCGTGGCCGTGATCATCGACTACGCGCACTTCCTGCTGCCGCGAACGGATCCGGCCTACACGAATCCCGACACGGTCGAAACGCTGATCCGCCTCCTCGACTGGGCGGCGGATCCGACGATCAACAGCGCTTTCGTGGCGACCTGCCTGATCGCCGAGAATCTCACCGACATGAACCGGCAGGTGGTCGAGAATCCGCGCTCGGCGAAGCTGCGCATCGAGCTTCCCAACGCGGCCGAGGTGCTCGAGTTCATCGAATACGTCACGGCCGATCTCGCGGATTTCGGCGCGATCTGCGACGTGGACCGCCGCTCGCTCGCCTCGAAACTCGAAGGGCTCTCCCGCCTGGACCTGCAGAATCTCATCCGGCGAGCGATCAAAAACGACCGCCGGATCACGATGGAGTATCTGCGCAGCGTCAAGAAGGAGATGATCGAGAAGTCGGCAAGCGGGAAGATCGAGTTCGTCGAATCGACGCGAACGCTGGACGACGTGGCCGGCCACACCGAAGCCGTCCGTTGGATGCGCCAGGACGCCCAGCTGATGAAGCGCGGCAAGCTGAAGGCGCTTCCGATGGGATATCTCATCAATGGCCGCATCGGCACGGGAAAAACATATCTTGTCGAATGTTTTGCGGGTGAAGCCGGCGTCCCCTGCGTCGAGCTGAAGAATTTCCGCGACAAGTGGGTCGGCGCGACGGAAGGGAATCTGGAGCAGGTGTTCAAGATCCTGCACGCGATGGGCCAGGTGATCGTGTTCGTCGACGAGGCCGACCAGATGGCCGGCAAGCGGGGCGGTGGGGCGGACGACGGCGGCCTGTCGGGCCGTATCTACGGCATGCTGGCCCGGGAGATGGCCGACACGCGCAACCGCGGCCGGATCTTCTGGATCTTCGCCACCTCTCGCCCCGACCTGCTGGAGGTCGATCTGAAGCGCGTCGGGCGTCTCGACGTCCATATCCCGCTGTTCGCCCCCCAGACGCCGAATGACAAGCGCGCGCTGTTCCTGTCGCTGGCGAAGAAGAACAAGGTGGCGCTTTCCCCGGAGGACATCCCGGAGTTCCCGGAGGCGATGGACATCGGCGGCAACGAGATGGAAGGGGTGCTGATCAGCGCTTCACGCCTGTACGAGATCCAGGAGGATGGGACGGAAAAGCGCTCGATCGGCCATTTCGTGCGGGAGGCGTTTGCGAGCTACCGTCCCATGGCGCATGCGGAACGGCTCGAATACATGGATCTCATCGCGGTGCTCGAATGCACCGACGTGAAGTTCCTGCCCGCGAAGTTCGAGCAGATGGAACTCGCGGCCATCAAACGCCGCGTCGACGAGTTGAAACACCGGATCGGCGCCGACTGAGCCGCGAGACCCTCAGTGGCCCGCCGTCCCGAGCAGGTTCGATGACCTGGAAGAGCGCTTGCCGGCCACGCCCGGTGAGCGTTTCTTTTTCGGTGACGCCGCCTTTTTCTTCGCCGGAGCCGCGCCCGGTCGAGCCTTGGGCTTGACCAGGAACTTCGTGATACGGATCAGGGTACCGATGCCGGGCTCGGACAGGATATCCGCCGCATCGGACAGCATGCGGATCAGGGCGATCCCGCGGCCGCGCGAGCTTTCGATTCCCCGGAAGCGGGGCGGGGTTCCGTCGTCCTGCGGGGCGAGGAACCCGCAACCGGTGTCATGGACCGAGATCTCGATGCGATCTTCGAGCAGAAAGTAGATGATTTCGAGTTCGAGGTCGGGGCCATGGCGCGAGGCGTGCTCGATCGCGTTCGCGTAGGCCTCCTCGACGGCCAGGGTGATATCGAACACCTGGTCCTCGTCGAAGCCCATGCTGCGGGCGATATTCTCGGTATTTACTCTCACGACCCGGTCGTAACGCGGGTTTTTGTACCGGAGACGCACCGTCTTCGGCGATCTCGGCGATATATTCATCATCTTCAGTTTAGCCGAACATTCTCGATGCGGCAAGCCTTCAGGAAATCCATCAGGCGGTTGTGATCATCAAACATTCATGGTACGTTGCACGTCAGTTCCGCCGAGGATGACCGCGATGCGACGAACCGATCCGCTCGGATTGATACTGCTGTTGATGTGCGCCCTGCCCGGATCTGCGCAGGACGATTCCGGTCCTGGTTTCCGGCAGCAGGCATTTCCGGCATGGATGAACGAGTCCGGCAGCCCGGCGGCGGACCAATCAAACCCGGACCAGGTGCCGCTCCAACCCGTGGCAGAGCCGGCCGGTCCCGTCGATCCCGACCCGCGGTCGGGCCCCGCAGCACCGAAGGGGCCGGGCGAAGGCGGAAGATTCCGGTTCACCCCGCCGACGATGCCGGATTTTTCGAAGTTCCGTCGGCAGGGGCAGAGCAGCTCCGTCACCCAGACGGGCTCGGGAACCCAGGATATCCGGGAAACCTCCCTGGGCACGGTTCTGCCCACTCTCGCCTCGGCGGCCGCGTTGTTGCCCGGCACCGTCCGGAACGCGATCGGCACGGCAAGCCAGGAGGCACCGAAAGCGAACATTCCCGCGAGATTCTACCGCCCGACGGGGTATTCCTCGTTTCTGCAGGAGTCCCGGCGGGCGAACGACGCGGAAGCCCCCGCAGGGTCCTCTGCGTCGGACACGTCTCCGGTCGGTGATGCGGCCGGACGCTGATCAAGGAGCAACCGTCATGAAGCAGACCCCCTCGTTCGGTATCGTCGGCGCCACCGGCGCGGTCGGCCGCACCATCCTCCAGGTGCTCGAGCAGCACGATCTCCGGCCCCGCACGCTTCGGCTGTTCGCCTCGGAGCGGAGCAAGGGGCAGAAGATGCGGTTCGCGGGCACCGAGGTCGAAGTCGAAGCGCTCGATGGAGCCGATTTCAAGGGGCTGGATGCGGTGTTTTTCTCGGCCGGCACGGACATCAGCCGGACCTGGTGCCCCCGGGCGGCCGAGGCGGGCGCGGTCGTGATCGACAACAGCAATGCGTTCCGCATGGAAGCCGACGTGCCTCTCGTCGTTCCCGAAGTGAATCCGCACGCGCTCAATTCTATACCTCGAAATATTATAGCAAACCCCAACTGTTCGACGATCCAGATGGTGGTCGCGATCGCGCCGATTCACCGGGTGAATCCTCTCAAGCGGATCGTCGTCTCGACCTACCAGTCGGTTTCGGGAACCGGCCTCGAGGCCGTCGAAACCCTGACCGTGCAGAGTCGGGCGCACCTTGCCGGCGAGCCGGCTCCCGAGGGCGTGTATCCGCATCCGATCGGCTTCAACCTGTTCCCGCACATCGACATTTTCCTCGAGTCGGGAATGTGCCGGGAAGAAGAGAAGATGGTGCGCGAGACGCAGAAGATCCTGGAAGCCCCCATTCCCGTATGCGCCACGACGGTTCGCGTGCCGGTGTATTACGCCCACAGCGAGTCGGTGAACCTCGAATTGAGCGGCGCGATGACGCCCGATGAAGCCCGTTCCCTGCTCGAGAAAGCCCCCGGTGTCGTCGTGATGGACGTGCCGGGCCGGAACATCTACCCCACCCCGCTTCTCGCGCAGCATCGGGACGAGGTGTTCGTCGGCCGCATCCGGCGCGACTCAAGCGTGGAACACGGCCTGAACCTGTGGGTGGTCGCCGACAACCTCCGCCGCGGCGCGGCGACGAACGGCGTGCTGATTTTCGAACAGCTCATGGCGATGGGGCGGTTCGGTTCGTGATGCGGGGATCTCGCGGGCGGATGGCTCGACCGGGGCGACAACTTGCCGGGGGGCTGTTCCTGCTGCTCGTCCTGTTCGCCTGGCTGGCCGGCGCGTCGCCCTCGGAGGGCCATACGGGGCCGGAGTATCGGCGTCCCGAGCCGGGCGAGCCCGTCGTCGAGGCGATCCTGCACGGGCCCTCCGGTGCCCGGGCCTGGATCCGCCATGGCCGGGAGCGGTTCCATGCGGTTGCCGGCACGCGGATCGACGGGGAGTGGCAGGTCGATGATGTGCGCCAGGAAAGCGTGCTGTTCCGGCGGTCATCGAGCCGCACCTTCGTCGAGATGCGGATCCCGATGCCGAGCCAGCCGCCGTTTCATCACGGCTGGTCGTTCACGGGCCTGCCGATCGGGTTGTGGGAGGCTCTCGAGCTGCTGACAGCCGGGTTCGGGTATCACGTGGTCATGCATTTCCAGTCGGGTGGCGGAGTCGTGCCGTTTGCCCATGCCATGACCCTCGAAAAGATGCTGGGGAAGGTGATGCCGCGTCACCACCGGTTCGCGCTCACGGGGCCGGTGCTGCTGGTGCTTCCGTACGAGGCGGCCGGGGAACGGTGGACCGAGATCCTGGAGCGGATCCGGAGCCGGAATCCCGAGGAGCTGTCGATCCGGTTCCAGGGTCTGAAGAAGCCCGGAACGCTGCTTTCGCGCGGGGATGACATCCAGATGGTGCTGCGCCAGATCGCCCTCGGGGGCGAAACGCCCATGCAGTTTCCGAAGGACCTGCATTTTCCGGTTTACGCCTCGTTCCGGCAGGTGCCGTTCCATCAGATGCTGGCCAAGATCGTGTATCTGAACCAGTGTTTCATCATCGACCGCACCGATCATCTCGAGATCATGCCCTGGCCCCGTCAGATCCAGCCCCTGCTGTCGCCGCCGATCCCGGATTTCGTCTCGGTCGGCCCGGTCGAACCGCAACCCGGCTTCGGCCCCACCCCGCCGGATTCCGGACTTCCGAGTCCCGAAGCCCGTCAATGGCAACCCCTCCCGCTCCTTCCCCCGTCGTCGCCTTCGGCCGGACAGGACAGCGAGTGATACGGGCCTCCTCCATGACGGTTCTGGACTTCCCCCCTCCGAAAAGGTACAATTTTGTCAGAGAGGAAATCAGCTTTCCGGGTCGGCAGGGGGACATGCTCCTGGCAAAGCAAAGGGTCTCATGAAAATAGTATTTATTATTATATATATTGTTATTGTATATACGGCCCTGGCGACGTTCATTCCGGTTTCCGCTGCCCTGCAGAGCGGTCCGCAGGGGCTTCGGTCGGAAATGCCGGAGGCGGTTCGCGCGGCTCGCGTCCGGAATCTGCTCCAACGGGCACAAGCGGCGCATCTGGCCGGAAATCTTCCAGAGGCGAAACGTCTCTGGAATCAGGCCCATTCCATCGATTCCACCCTCGCCATGCCCGCCTGGCTCACACAGCCGCCCCCGACGTTGCGCAATCCGAGTGACATTCTCTCGTCCAGGTTCCTGCTGCGTCGGACAGCCTCCATGCCCTATGAGCTTGCGAAGCCTCTTCTCGAGGACTGGCTCCGAAGATTTCCCACCGATGAAGACGTTCGGCTCCAGTATCTTTCCCGGGCAGAGGCCGCCGGCGATCTGGCTCAGGCTCATCGCCACCGGGCCATCCTTCACCTGGCGGACGACAACGATCCGATCCCTTTCTGGAAGTATCTTCTGATCGTCATGCTGGGGCTGTTTCTCGGGTGGCAGGGACGAGTCATCTATCTGGAACTGATTCGCGGGAGAAAATCCTGAGGTTCCGCGATCAATTTTTGCCTGATGACAGAAACAAACACCCCGGTCTATATTGTCCAAAGAGAGAGGGGACCGTCATGAAGCGACAGGGAACCGTGATCCTGATGCTGCTGGTTGCGCTGATGATCGGCGGAATCGTGGCCATGCGGCTGATTCCCGGCATCGAGATCCAGGAGCAGCGGCAGAAGAATGTTCAGCTGAAAATGGCTCTGGGTCAGATCCGCCAGGCATTCGCCATGCGCGCGGCTGCGTCCGCCACGTATAACCCCGACCTGTCGAACAAGAACGCCATCGCAAACGAACTGTCGAGTCTGGCACAGCTCAACTACCTGAATGACCCGACACAGATGGATCGGCATGTTCCGGGCCATCGGTGGGGCACCGGCACCGGCGACGTGTATTGGAAGGCTGCCGACAACATCGCCGAGAACACCAGCTTCGAGGTCACGGACACGGCGGGAACGATCGCCTCCTGGCAGATCGAGGCCCAGACGACGCTCACCCGCGACTGGTTCTATCTGGGCACGACCGAGATCGACGATTTCCCTGGGGAAAACAAACTTGGCATCACCCTCGGTCTTTCCGGTCGCTCGGTCCGCATCGACCGGTGATCCACGCATTCCCCGATCGGCATTGCCCTGGAGAGAGAGGAGCACCGAAATGAAGTGCCGTCAGCTCGTCCGGATTCTGTCCCTGATCGCCGTTTTCCCTCTGCTGATCGGGCTCTCCTCCGCCCATGCTCTCGAACAGATGAGCAACGCCAGTTTCACCTCGACTGCGAACGACTGGGTGATCACGGAAGAAACATACGGGGATTTTTCATCGACGGCGGATTTCGCGCAAGCGTACGATGGCAGCACGGGCGATACCGGCGGTTCATTCAAGGTTTTTGGACAGCGCAAGAAAGACGGGAACCCCTCGATTTCCGCTTACGCGTACGCGAACATGGCTCAGACGCTCCCCCTGACGCCGCCTCTTGCCTCCGAGGCCAATATCACCATCGCCGCATCGCACCGGGAACAAGCATATTTCACATCGTTTGCCTACTGGGAGTTGCAGGTGACGGGGGGCCTCTATCTCGTCAGCACCAACAACCTCTGCGGAACGAGTTTTCTCGATGCCGCCCATCTCGGTTCAACCACGAGCACCGTCGACACCGGTTGGTCGAGAACGGCGACGTGGCGGCAAACCCTTTCACCCGGTGATTCCTATCGTCTGCAGTTCCGCTGGAAGTTCGGGGCGAACAAGGCCGGAAACAACTCGCCGGGTACTCAGCTTTCCTCTTGGATCGATCGCGTCACGGCGAATCTGTCGCCGTCCGGCCTTACAGCCACCGAAATCCCCTCCGGTCAGGTGTTTCTCGACTGGCCCGCCAGCACCAACCCATCATCGGCTCCTCAGCTCGCCATCGCCACCCATGCCTATCGTATGTATCGGAGCACGACGCCGCTCGGCCCCTGGGATTCGGGGTGGATTCTCGCCTCGAGCACGTCGCGCACGACGACCTCCTGGTCGGAAAACCCTTCCGAGGACGAAGTCTATTACTGTATCACCGACTATGATACCGCCGGCCAGGAGTCGCCGAAATCCCCTCTTGCCGTGTTCAAGCGGGCACGCCTCGAGATCACGAAGGTCGAAGCCTCCCAAACCACGGTCACGCGCGGTCAGTCCGGCTTGTCCGTGAAGGTGTATCTGACCAATACCGGCTTCTCCCCCGCCTCGTTCGGCGGGGCCAGTCTGACATTCAAACTCCCCGCCGTCGGCCATTACTCCTGGTCACGCCAGTCTCCCGCCCTCGGGACCATCATCCCCGGAGGCGGCAGCCTCATCGCGGAGTTCATTGTCGACGTCCTCGATGACAGCATCTGCGACATCGACACGATCGACGCGACGGCCTCCGGGACGAACGCTATCAGCGGCCGGAGCATTGGGGATGCCGGAGCCACGCTCCCGACATCCTGGCTCATTCGGGCACCCGCTTCCCTCCGGGTTTTGAGTGTCGTCACGCCATCGACCGTTTTTCTAGGTCAGACGGAGGTTCCCATCGACGTGACGGTCGAGAACATGGGCGATAAAAACGCCGCCGGTCTCTGGGACAGCACGGACCTCCAGTTCGATCTTGGAACGTATCTGAACATCCAACCCCAGACCCCTTATCCACTGACCATCTATGCGGCTCAGGCATCGACGGTCCGGTATCTCCTCGAGGTCGATCCCACCTCGGCGACCGGAACGGCAAAAATCGACGCCCATATCGGTTATCGGGACATCAATCTCCAGGTTCCGACGAGCAATTTTGACGGCGCCCTGGTTCCCGGCCAATGGACGATCGTCGCCGGATTCGTGAACACGTACAAAGATGCCGCACGATTGATCAAGATGCGCAGCTTCAACCAGGGCTACTACACGGTATTCTCGAAAGCCGAAAATCTGGCTCCTCTGAAGGAACATCGTCTGCGCTGGTATAACCCATCCGGAGTTCAGGTTGCATACAGTGATCCGGCGGTTCAAACCGACGAGACCGGTGCGATCGAAGGGGAGTTCGAACTGACGCCAACTTCTCCGCTCGGTATCTGGCGTGTCGTCGGCACCCGCGTTTTCGACACCGTCCCGCTGTGCGAAAATACCTTCGAAGTCGTCGCCCCCGCCAGCCTGACTCTCTCTCTGTCCCTTCCGACGACGGTGAGTCTGAACTCGACGTTCATAGCCACCGTGAGTATCTCCAATGTCGGTGGCGCCTTCGTCCAGGATGCCGAGCCGGCCACGGCGACGATCGCCGCCGGCAACACCGGCACGGCAACGTATCAAACGGGACCGGCCCCCCTCCGACAAGACATAAGCCCCACTGGCACGGTCACGTACACCTACCGGTTCCAGGCTCTGACGACCGGCCAGTTCCAGCTTCTCTCCTCTGGGTTCGGATTCGATGCGAACGCCACCTCGACCCCCCGCATCATTGCGGCGACACAGACGAGCAACGTCTGCACGATTCAAACGCCCCCCGTCCTGACCGTTCTTGCGGTGAAAGAGAATTACGTGTCCGTCTCCCCCGGGCAAACGGATCTGTTGGTGGACGTCGGCATACGGAACTCCGGTCAGGCCGGCGCGTATATCGACGCGGCATCGCTTTCCCACACTCTTGCCGGTCATTCCCATCTGCTCACGACGCCCTCGCTGCCGTATCTCCTCCCGGGGAACACCGCGGCGACCCTGACGTTCCTCGTCTCGGTCGATCCGGCCGCGGCCCCTGGAACGAACACGATCACGGGATCTCTTGCGGCATTCGACGCGAACGATCCGTCCTCGCGTCTTTCGGCCACCGGCGGCACCCCCGGCACCTGGGACGTCCTCGATTACACGGGCGTGCTCTCCCCAAGTCCCTCGTATTCTCCCGAGCAGTATGGCTACACCCTTGGGCAGCGGGTCTATGCCCGGTTCGATCTCGGCGCGGTTTCCGGCACCAAGATGCGCATCTTCATCTATGACCCTGCCGGCAACGAACGGGCGCAATCGGCCACACAGGATAGCGGTCAATATAGAACATTCGATTATCTGACGACGACGGATATCGTCGGTTCATGGCGGGTCGAGCTGTGGCTGGTCACCGGTGGCGGCGCAAAAAGCGGTACCTCCCCTGTCGGTCGACTGTATTTCGACCTGTTTCATCAAGGCCGTCTTACGGGAACCTTGACACTTTCACCCGATCCGGTCGAAGTGGGCGCCACCCTCACGGCCCAGCTTGTCGTTTCGAATCCGGTCACGGCCGGCTCGACGATCGCGACGACAACTCCTACGCTTCCAGCCAAAACGGCTCCGAGTACGGGCGACACGATCTTCACCGATGGCCCCGATCCGATCTCGGGGATGGTCACCCCATCGACTCCCCTGACCTTCACCTGGCATTTCCTTGCGGCAGACGATACGGGAACGGTCGGCAGTTTCAGCATGACCAGCTCTGCATCGGGATTCGACATGAATACGGGAGAAGCGACGGGGACTCTTACCATTCTGTCGAACTCGATCGTCATCACCAGGCGAGCCCTCGCCCTTGCCTCGGCGACGATCGATTTCGGAACGATGTTCTGCAATCAAACGAAGGGAATCGGCAATACCCGCCTCGACAATATCGGCAATGTCGGTCTGACGAATGTGTGCTGGCAACCGGTTCATCTCTACTGCACCACCAACTCCATCAATCGGGCCAATATCGGGTTCAGCCCCGATAACGGCTTTTCCGTCTCTCCCTCGAGCTATCGTCTGGCCTCCTTGACGCTGACCGTGCCCTTCAATCAGGCGTCCGGCACCTATACGGGTGTCTTGAACGTCTGGGACGACTTCGCTCCCGCCAACGGTGCCCGAGACGTCGCCGAGCCCTTCGACGAGTTCGCCGTGACGGTCGTGATCGGAGAAACCGAATTGGTGATCCTGAACGAGTCCCTGATCGACATGGGAAACGCCCCTGCGGGTTCTCAGATCGCCACGAAGACGTTTTCCGCCTTCAACGGCGGGAACGTGAAGCTCGAAAAGCTCAAATTCGAGGCAACCCCGGCAACCCTTACGGCGACGATTTCGTTCACCCCGTCGGTACCAGGCACGCTCGCCACCGACGGCATCCTGATCGCCAGCATTTCGGCCCTGATCGATCCAGCAGCCCCCAGCGGAATATACATTGCAACATATACGTTGTTCGAGGACAACGACGACAGCGGGACGTTCACCCCCGGAGAGCCGCATGACACGGTCCAGCTTCGTTTCAGTATCGGCAACCAGAGTTTGACGATCCCCACGAACCCGCTCGACATGGGCAACGGCACGCCGACGTATACCATTTCGAACGTCCCTTTCACCATTCAAAACACCGGCTCATTGAGCCTCACCCGGCTGAAAATATTCCCTCTGGATCTCGTTCGTGTCCCTCTCGGCACGATTCCCGGGGAGAATCTGATTCCAGAGCTGCCGTCGGTCATCCTCCCGGGGGCCACCGTCAATGCGACGATGTCCCTGTATGTGGCCGCCGGCAGCCCAGCCGGTGTGTATGTCGGCACCCTGCGTCTGTTCGAGGATCTCGACGGGGACGGCACGTATGTCGGAGACCCGACGGAAGCCACCGCCGACACCCCCGTCCAGGTCACGGTGAATCCCTATCAGGCCCTCGACGTCATCAACTCCACCGTCAGCCTGGGCGGCCGCATTCCCGGAGAACCAGGCACCTCCACGTTCCTGTGTCGCAACGTCGGAAGCGTCGATCTGACATCCCTCACCTGGACGAAAACGGATTTGCTTTCCCCCAGCGACTCGATCCTTTCATCGGCCTACGACATCACCCCGACATCCTTTTTCACGGCGACACCGGGAGAAACATTCACGGCCACGCTCTCGTTCACCATTCCGAATCCGAAAACAGACGGGGATTATTTCGGCCAGTATGGCTGGTTGTTCGATGATACCCCTGTCAACGGCAAGGACCCCACGGATCCACAGGATAAATTCACCATTTATTGCAAGATCGGCGCAAAATCCTTGAATATTGTCGATCTGATTTCTCAAATTCCCTATGCAGAACCCTACACGACGACGTCACCGGTCGAATTCACCGTGAACAACAACGGCATCCTGGTTCTCGCCCGGCCCGTCGCGACCCTGACCAGGAATCTGGACGACGGCAGCGGACATGCGATCGCCACCTCGGCCATCACTCTCAATCCGATCGTTTTCAGCTTCATCAACCCGACGCAGAACAAGACGGGAAGTTGGCGCGTGACGATCCCGGCAAATCTTCCCAGCGGATTGTATACGGGGCAGTTGAAACTGTGGAACGACGAAAACGCCAACAATGCCATCGATCTTTTCGAGGCCTCCGACACGTGTGAACTCCGCGTTCAGGTTGCCGCAACGAAGAAGATCGCCGTCATGCAGAACCCCCTGGATCTGTTTTTCATCGCAGCCGGGCAAGCCGGAACGGGCAGCATCGAGATCCGAAACGTCGGCAACGTCGACCTGACGGGCATTACCCTCCGTGCGTTGCCCGCGGTCATTCCCCCCGTCGCCCCAGGGCCATCCCCCATCCCGGCACCGATGTTCACCATCACGACGCCTCCAACCTTTCTGTCGGACGGTTCCGGCAGTTGTCTCGCCACGCTCAGCGTATCCGTTCCTCCGGGCCAGACCGCGATGCCTTATCAAGGATACCAGGCAATATATGCCGATGGAAACGGCAACGGCTCATGGGATGCCGGCGAAGCCCTGGCAACCTTCACGGTGAAATTGACCGTCGGCGAAAAGAAAATCGGCGCCGACACCCCGATCCTGTTCGGCACAAAAGCGCCCGGCTCCTGGACGCTTCCCTTCAACGTCTATAATCTCACCTCGATCGGCATATCGAAGGGTCGCTGGTCCATCCTTTCCCTCGTTTCCGCCGGCGGGGCGATTCTTCCGACATCGTCTCTCTCCTTCCTGCCCACCCCCTTCACGATCAGTCCGAATTCTAGCAAGGCATGTACCCTTACCTTGAACATCCCCTCCATCCAGCCGCCCGGTACGTATATCGCCACGCAGACAGCCTTCGAGGATGAAAATCTCAATGGCTTCCTCGATGGATTCGAAGCCTCAGCCAGTATCCGAGTGGAAGTGACGGTCGACGCGTATCCCCGACTTCAGATCGTGCCAGCAACCATCGCCGCGGGATCGATCACGGCAGGCGATCCGTCGACCAAGGTCGAGGTTCTCGTCTACAATGCCGGCAATGCGACGTTCTCCGCGTTTGCCTGGACGACTTCCGACCTCGTGAGCGGTGGAAACCCGCTGTCTTCTTCCCTGCTCTCCATCTCGGGGATAGCTCCCACCACCTTGTCCCCCGGCCAGTATGGCATCGCAACCGTCACGATCGGCCCGATCGATGCGGCACAACCGGCCGGCATCTACACCGGCTCCCAGTTCCTGTACGCCCCGGCCTACTACCCCGGCTCACCGGAAGCGAGCGATTCGGTGCTCCTGTCGATAACGGTGAATCCCCCTAGCACTCCCGCCACCGGCCCCAACGTCGGGTCGGGAAGCACGTATCAGGAGGTCGCCACGTCGACGTTCGCCGCGACGGCCCCGAACAACCGGTTCATCCTTTCGGCCTGGGTCTGTCCCGGCACGGGAACGGCCGCGATCGGCTTTTTCCAGGCCGATGAGGCCGGAAACAAGGCCGGCTACGACGGGGCGATGATCGACAAGAACGGCGTGCTGACCCCGTTCGGCAGTCTCGTGGAAGCCGGCATCCTGGAGTCCAAGGTGGCCCGTCACCCGAAGTTCCCTACCCCCCCCCTACGACGTCCCCTTCACGTGGTATCGCATCTACGCGACCTACGATTACACGTTCACCGATACGGTCTCGAGCACGACCTGGATCGTCCTGCAAAACCAGTCGCCGACGACGGCCTCGTATTCGGTCTGGTTCGATGGGGTGCAGCTCGAGAAACCCGTCCTGGAAGGCCAGACGCGTCCCACCGTGTTCGCCCCGAACAAGAAGATCATCGCCCCAAGCCGGGATCTGAGCATCGACGGCGAAGAATATCACTACGAATGGTAATATGAATCCCGACCAGCCCACGTATTCACAGCGTCTCCAATGCCACCTGCTGAACCTGACGGCAACGGCGGCGGCCCGTATGACAACCGCCGGCCGCCGCCGGGCCGGCATGCTGCTTGCGGGGGTGGTTTTCGATGTTCTGCGCATCCGGCGCACCTTCGTCACCGATTCGCTGCGGCGCCACCTCGGACTGGATGACACGAGCTCTGTCGAAACCGCACGGCACGTCTATCGCTCGTTTTTCACGAATGCCGTGGAGATGGCAACGCTGCCCTTCCTTTCGGAAGAAGAGGTTCGGAACACGTTCGAAGCCGTCGGTCTCGACCACCTCCGGACAGCCCGGGATCGTGGGCACGGCGTCATCATCATCAGCAGCCATTACGGACCGTGGGAGTTCATCCCGCCGTGGCTGTGCCTGAACGGGTTCCGTATGACGACCGTCGTCCGCCGACAGCGCAACCCAGCGGTGGATGCATGGTTCGAGCGCATGCGACACCGGTTCGGCGCCCAGACGACGGATTCGGGCTTCGGCCTGCGCGAGATTCTCCGCACGCTGCGGCGGGGAGATCTTCTCGGCCTGATGTCGGATCAGAACGCCGGTGACCGCGGGTATTTCGTCGATTTCCTCGGGGAACCGGCCTCAACCGTCGTCGGTCCGGCCCAGATCGCCCTGAAAAGCCGCGCGCCCCTGGTGCTCGTCGCGGCTCACCCCCGCCGGCAGCCACCGCATCTGCTCGAGATCCTCCCTCCCATCGATCCCGATGCCTATACCGACGATGAAGCCGGCCGTATCGAGCTCACCCAGGCATTCACGCATGTCCTGGAGGAGTGGATCCGCAAACGCCCCGACCAGTGGTTCTGGCTGCATCGACGGTGGAAAAGCCGCCCGGCCGGCAAGGAAGGAGCCGCACCATGATGACCGCCCCGTCCATCTATCAGGGTCTTCTGCGTGCCGTCGTGCGGGGTCTCGAAGCCTTTCCGCCGAAGCGCATCGAACGCGAGGAGATCGAACTCCGCAAAGGGCTGTACCAACCCGAGTCGCCGATTCCCCCCGAAGGAACGATCTGGGTTCATGGGGCTTCGCTGGGCGAGGTCATCACGCTCCGGCCGTTCCTCCGGCTGCTGAACCGGAAGTTCGGCCCCGATCGCCTCCTTTGCACGACGACGACACTCGACGGATACCGACGCGTCGTGGCCGACGGCCTGTGCGGTCACGCCAGCCTGCTTCCCATCGATCTTCCCGAGTATATCGACCCGTTCATCGAGACCATGCGCCCCCGCCTGATTCTCATCAGCGAAACCGAGATCTGGCCCATCTGGCCAGCTCGGGCGACGGCACATGATATTCCTCTTGCTATTATAAACGCCAGAATAAACGAGTCGACGGTGCGTCTCATCCGTCTATTCCGCTCCCTGTTCTCTGGTGCTCTCGAGGGGATCACTCACGTTTTTCCCCAGGAGCTCGTCTACGAGCGTCGGTATCGGGCCCTCGGCTTCCCTCCCGAGCGCACCCGAGTGCTCGGGGCGTTCAAGTATGACCTCGAACTTCCCGCGATCGATCGGGAAGCCCTCCGCACCCAGTATGGCATCCCCGCCGGCCGGCGGATCATCGTCGCCGGCTCGACGCACGAGGGCGAGGAGGCCATCCTGCTGGATGCCCTCGAACCCCTCTGGACCGACCTGCATGCGACGCTGATCATCGCGCCGCGCCACATGAACCGGGTCGGCGATGTGGAGACACTGCTGCGCACGCGCCAGCTCGACGTGACCAAGCTGTCGTCTCACCCGAAACAAACGGGAAGAATCCTGCTCGTCGACACCCTGGGCGAGCTCCAGAAGCTGTATATGACGGCCGATCTCGCCTTCGTCGGCGGCAGCCTGATCCCCCGGGGCGGCCATAACCTGATGGAACCCGCAGCCGCGGGCGTCCCCCTCTTCACCGGACCTCATCTCGGAAACTTCCCGTCGGAACACGCCGCCCTCACCGAGGCGAATGCCATGCGCATTACAGCCGATATTCCCGCCGTCCGGGAGCTGTTCCGGGCCTTCATCGCGGACCGGGAGCCCTTCGCGGCCATGGGCCGGCGGGCGCTCGGGGTCCAGCGCCGCATGGCCGGTGCAGGCCGCAAGACCCTGGATGCGCTGTCAGAACTGGGCCTCCTTCCGGATGGCCAGGCATAGGGCACTCTTCCGATGAAACCCACCATTCTGATCCGACTCACGGCGATGGGCGACGTGCTCCTGGCGGTTCCAACGGCCCGGGCTCTCGCCGCCGCGGGGCATGAAGTGCACTGGGTGCTGCATCGCCGATGGGCCGCCCTGGCCCCCGTTCTGCCCGCTGCCCGGGTGCATCTGCTCGGGTCCGCGGCCGAACTGCTGCCGCTCGCGCGGCGGTTGAGGAGACTCGAGCCCGAAGCCGTCATCGACCTCCAGGGCAAGCCCGCCTCCCTCGCCCTTTCGGCCCTGATCGGAGCACCTGTCAGCCGGTATGGCAAGCGGCCCTGGCGAGAGCAGATCGCCGCCGCCCGCGGTGCGTATCCCATTCGCCCGGCGGATCCGATGCCGGTCTGGCTGCGATATGCCCGGGTTGCCGGGGTCGAGGCGCGGCCCGAGGGCGCTCTGCTGGAGCTCGCCGAGCCCGGCCTGCGGGAAGCCGCCGCGTGGCTCGCCGCCGAAGCCGGCCTCGAGCCGGGCCGGTTCACCCTGTTCCATCCGTCCGCCGCCCATCCCGGCAAGCGCATCCCTCAGGAGGGGATCGTCACGATGCTGGAGCGGCTGCCTCGCCCCCTTGCCCTGATCGGCGACACCGACGGCACGATCGTCGCCGGCGACGGGGTCATCGACCTGCGGGGCCGGACCGAATTACGTTTACTCCCATATATATTGCACCACGCACATGGTCTCGTGAGCACCGACTCGGGGCCGATGCATCTGGGCCGGGCTGTCGGGACGCCGGTCGCCGGGCTCTTCTTCCAGACGGATCCGTGTCTGGGCTTCGCCCCGGTTCAGGGCCGGCGCGTGAAGATCGTCTCGAAGCCGCTTCCCTGCAAGCCGTGCAGCCTTCACGGAAAACGCCAGCCGTGCCCCGAGGGCACCTGGGCCTGCCGTGCATTCGACTGGGAGGCCCTGGCGGACGACCTCGCCGGTTTTCTTGGGCCGGATCCGGGCGGATCACGATCCGCCCCTACGATATCGGTGCCGATTCAACACCGTGCAGAGGCGCATCGCGATGCGCCCGGCTCGTCGCCGCGCCATCCGGACGCCGCCGGACCACTTCCCCCCTCGTCCAGGTCGAAGGCATGAGAAGCTGCCTGTTCGGTCTGAACTGGGTCGGGGACGTGATCATGTCGTTTCCGGCCCTGACCCGTGCGGCCGAGATCGCCGGCGAACCGGTCGAGATCGTCACCCGGCCAGGTCTCGCCCCTCTCTACAAGCTTATTCCTGCTGCAGGCACCGTTCACGCGATCGACACCCGGCAACCGTTCTGGAGCCTGCTGCCGGCGCTTGTCGCCATTCGGAAACGGTCCTGCGCGCGGGTGATCGTGCTCCCCCGGTCGTTCCGGACCGCGTTCCAGGCGTTCCTCTGCGGCGGCCGGCGGCGCGGGTATGCCGGGGAGTGGCGCAGCGCGTTCCTGCACGAGGCCGTTCCCGTTCCGTCCTGGGCCGAAAGGGTTCACGAGAGCTTTCTGCATCTCGGCCTGGTCGATGACACAACGCTCGGAGATCCTCCCGCGGCTCCGTATGCCCCCCTCCCTCGCCTGGCCCCTCCGGAGGCTGATGCAGCCGAGCGGACACGGCAGCGACTGGGCCTTCCACCGGCCGGCGGGTATGTCGTTTTCGCTCCAGGTGCGGCATTCGGGGAGATCAAGCGGTGGCCGGCCGAGAGGTTCGCAGCCCTCGGGAGGCATCTGCTCAGCCATCACGGACTCCCGGTCGTTCTCTCGGGCTCTGCAGGCGAAGCCCCGCTCACGAGCTCTATAGCACTTGACATAGGAAACGGCGCGATCGATCTTGCGGGACGAACGTCTCTCGATGAGCTGTTTCACCTCCTGTCCGGCGCACGCCTTCTCGTCTGCAACGACTCGGGGACGATGCACCTCGGAGCCGCCCTCGGCACCCCGCTCGTCGTTCCGGTTGGCCCCACCGACATGCGGCGAACCGGGCCGATGAGCCCGGATGCCATCATCGTCACCGGGGCCCCCTGCCCCGACGGCGTGCCCTGCCGCCGCAAGAACTGCCGGCATGGTCATCGTCGGTGTCTCGAAAGCGTCACTTCCGACGCCGTCATCGCGGCAGCCGAGCGCCGGCTGTCGGCCCCGGCATTCCCACGAGAAAGGAGCATTCCATGACGAACCGGCCTCTTCCGCTTCCGACCGTTCTTGCGCGACTTCAGACCGAGGGGGGCGACGGCAATTTCCTGGTCATCGAGGAGCCGGCGACGGGGTATTACATCCAGATCGCCGGCAGCAACGGCTCGGCCCAACTGCATCTCGAGGCGGTCGGCAACGAGTATCTCGACGTCACCCGATGGCTGTCCCCCGAGCAGCACGCCCGTCTCCGTCAGCTCGGCTGGTCGGATCCGATCCGGGACTGTCCGAACCATTTCATCGACTGCCAGGTCCATGACGCGGGCGACCGGGACTGGCTCGCCGGGCTGATCATGAAGACGTTTGCCGACGTCTACGGAATCGGGAGCGATGCCGCGCTCGATCTGCGGCTGAACCTGGAGAGCAGTCAGGGATGATCGAAGGGAAGCGGCGCATCCTCGTCTCGCGCACCGACCGGGTCGGCGACGTCGTGCTGACGCTGCCGGTGTTTACGGCTCTCCGTAAGCAGGCGCCGCAGGCTCATCTCATCGGCCACGTGCGTTCGTATACCGCTCCCCTCCTCGACGGGCACCCCCATGTCGACGAGCTTCTCGTGGACGATCCCGACGGCCGCCCTCTCGCCTTCCTCGATCTCGTGCGCCGGATCCGCGCGCTGCGGCCGGATGCGGCGGTCCTCGTCCATCCTTCCGGGCGCGCCATCGCGGCCTGCTGGCTCGCCCGCGTGCCGGTCACGTCCGGCCGGGCCTCGAACGTCTGGCAGTTTCTACTGACCCATCGGATCGTGCAGCACCGTTCCCGGAACGAAAAGCATGAAGCGGCCTACAATCTCGATCTTCTGGCGCCTCTCGGCGTCGACGCCGACCGACAGGAACTTCCATCGATATATATCAATGACAACGCCAAATCCTGGGCAACCGGCCGTCTTGCCGCGACCGGCATTTCGACATCCCCCGTGTTCGTCCATCCCGGTCACGGGGGTTCCGCCGACAACCTGCCGCTCGAGCGGTATGTCGAGCTCGTCTCCCGGCTGACGGCCGCCGGACTGCCCGTCGTGATCACGCTCGGCCCGGCCGAGCGGCACCTGGAAGCCGCCTTCGGTCCGATCCGGCCCGGGGTCACCGCAGTCATCCCGGACGCGCCGGACATCGCCCATCTCGCGGGACTGCTCAGCCTGGGCCGCGGATTTGCGGGCGGCTCGACCGGGCCGATGCATCTGGCCGCCGTTCTCGGCCTCACGACCGTGGCGTTCTTTCCCCGGCGCGCCTCGATGACCCCGTTCCGCTGGGGGCCGCTGGGGCTGCGTACCCATGTCCTGATGCCCCCTGAAGAAGCGGGCGTGACGCCGGATGCCATGTCGAAGCTGGATACCGGAGTCGCCGTCGGGATTCTCTGCGGTCACTCCAGCGCTGTATCCGTGGAACCTGCCGCATGATCGAGGCCCTCATCATCACGGAACGGCTGACGATCCCCGCCTCGGATCTCTCGTGGGCGGCCGCGCGCGGTTCGGGCCCCGGCGGACAGAACGTGAACAAGGTGGCCTCCAAGGTCGAACTGCGATTCGATCTGGAGGGAACGACGGTGCTTTCCGGCGAGGTGAAGGGCCGGCTCCGGCTTCTTGCCGGAAACCGGCTCGATGCGGAAGGCCGGATCCTGATCACCTGCCAGGAAAGCCGGGACCAGCGATACAATCTCGACGAGGCGCTCCGAAAACTGCGCGGCCTGATCCTCAAAGCGCTCGTACCTCCCAAGAAGCGCCGGCCGACGAAACCGACGCGCGCCTCTCAGATGCGCCGGCTGGATTCCAAAAAAGCGCACTCCGACAAAAAACGCCGGCGAAGTTCCGGGGAAGAATGACGCTTTGCCTTCCCCGCCCCCCGGGTACGGAAGGTATAATGAAGTGTCGCCATTCATCGGGCGTCGTTCGATCATCCCTTCGGCGAGGTTCGTCATGATCAGATCATCAAACGCTCCACGACATCTGCTACCCCTTCTTCTGATCGCGCTGCTGGCCCTCTTCACGCAGCTTCCCGCCGGTGCCGAGGACGCCCTCGACAACGGCATCAAACCGGTCTTCGGGAAGGCGTTCAACCTCGCCCTGTTCGGCAGCCGTGCCGCGACCGGCGATGAGATGCGCTCGTTCAAGAAACTGACGGATAGCCTTCGCGACGCCGAAAAGAAGGTCTCCGGCTGGGGCATCCCGCTGAACCGGAAGGTGCGGATCATGCTGTACACCGATACCGGCTTCCCGTGCAGCAACATCTGGGTCGCCGCCGGTCTGACCCCGAACGATGCGTCGCTCGACAAGTTTTCTGACGACAATTCCCTGCTGTATGCGACGGTGAGCGGGTATGAGATGGCCCACCAGACGGATCTGCTCAACGACACGTGGTTCTTCGTCAATCCGCTGACGCTGCGGAAGAAGTATGCGGCCCAGCCGAAGAAGATCACGGGCGAGCTGCTCGACCAGGTGCTCGCGATGATCAAGGAGCAGCGCGTGCGGCTCGGCAAAAGCCTGACGATGCCCGTCGGCGAAAACCTCCGCGACTATCAGGTGTTCGAGGATGCGGCGTTCAGCTTCCCGCTCGGCGTGATCTGGGTGCCCGTTCGCAAGCCGGGCGCGCTGCACCGTGATCTCGACACGATCGTCCACGAGTTCGGGCATCACTGTTTCTACCAGATGCTCGACGGCGTGCTGCACAAGACCAACCCCAAGAAGCGGTGGACCCGCCTGCAGATCTGCGCCCTCGCGAAGAGCATGCTCGCGGTGAACGAGTTCTTCGCCGATTACACCGCCGTCTCGTGCGGCTATAATATAGCGATCTCGATACATAACTACGGGAAGCTGCCCGACGAGTTCAAGCGGTATTTCAGCCGGGAGCGCACCCTGGCCGAGTTCATGAAGGATGCTTACAGCAGCCCGCGCATGCGGTCGATGCTGGAGGAAGGGCACAACTCGCTGAACCCGACCCGCTCGTTCGTCTGGAAGCTCAAGCTCGCGATCGGCACCGAAGCGACCGACAAGATCGTCGTCGCGGCCGTGAAGGCAAATATGTACCGGTTCTTCGCCGCGGATGTGAACAAATACAAGCGGAAGGCGGTCGACTGGGGTTGGGGCTGCTTCGCCCTGCCCGATTACCCCACCGACATCCGGACCGAGAACCTGCGGTTCCTCGGCTTCCTCCAGGATGCCGCCGACAAGCTGCTCACCGCCGATCAGAAAGCGAAGTTCGCCGCCGAAGCCGCGAAGATCTACGGTTCGGAATACCCCCTCAAAGCCCGGCTGTAATTCATTTCCTGCCCAACGCCGCCCCTTCTCCGGAAGGGGCGGTTTCGTTTCCGGGCACAAGATGATGGGTGAAAACCGTAAGAACCGATCCGCAGATGACACAGATGGCACAGATGACATCCAGAAATCTTCTCTCAAGGGAGTTTTCGGTGCATTCAAATACCCAGGTGTTCGCTCCCGTCTGGTGTTCATCTGCGTTCATCTGCCCTCCATCTGTGAATGTGTTTCCTGAAAACCGGGGGCATCTCAGCGGAGCATCACGGTGGGGAGACGACCTTCGTAGCGGGGGTATTCATTCGATGGGCGGGCCTCGGGCGGGTTTGAAACCCGCTCCGACAGGCGACGGATGAAATCTCGTTCGGGCTCTGTGCCTCTGTGTCTGGTATGTGGGTTTCGTCAAAACAACCGATCCGCAGATGGCACAGATGACGCAGATGAAATCCTGAGCGTCTTCAACGATGGAGGTTGCGTCGCATCCGGGAAACAAGGGGAGCCAGGCGTTCGTTCCTCTCTGGTTTCTCATCTGCGTTCATCTGCCCTCCATCTGCGGATGCGTTCTTGAATCCGAGGGAAATTTCAACGGAGTATCTCTGTGGTGAAGCGGTCTCTGGAACATTCTCGCGGCATTGTTGCACAAAGCGAAACAGATAAAAATCGGGGGCTCCTTGCGGAGCCCCCGATCTGGGTGAGAGCGGATTCGGGTTACTTGGCCTTCTTCTGGGCCTTGGCTTTCTGGGCCTGTTCGAAGCGCTTGTAGGCTTCGCGGGTGCGGGCATCTTCGGGACCATACTGGCCCTTGAGGTTGGCATACTCGATGTAGAGCGCGTTCACATCGCCGTCGGCGGAGGAAGTCCAATCGGTGTCGAGCCATTCGGCGTTCTTCTTTTCGACATTGAAGGTATAGGGGGCCACCGGGTCTTCACCGCTCAGACAATGGGTCGCCTTGCCGGTTGCGACAAGCTGCTCATCGGCGCCGTTCCGGCCGCGGACAGCGACGGCACCCTCGACGACGGAGAGAACGGACTTGCCGCGCGAATTCACGGCCACGTCGAAAACGGTGCCGCGGATTCCGGCAACGAGGCTCGGGGTTTCGATCAGGAACTCGGAGCCGCGCTTGACGAACTTGAACCAGGTCTGGCCCTTGAACACCTTGAGGGCGGTCGGCTGGAGTTCGACCATCGTCAGGGGCTTGATGCGCATGCGGGTGCCATCGCCGTACACGAGTTCGGCTTTGGATTCACGCAGCGTCTCGATCAGATCACCGGCAAACAACGGCGAGCCGGCGTTGAGGACATCCGAGAGTACTTTTCCGACGCGGGTCAGCTTCACCTGGCCGCCGATGATGTTCAGTTTCACGTCGAGAGGCTGCACCTGCTGTTCGGCAGCCCAGGAAGCACACGTCATGATGGCGACAAATGCCGCGAGGAAGCACAACATTCTCCGATAGTCCATACCAGCCTCCAGAAGATAGATGTTCGCTGTAAATTATACGTCCCGATGCCGGGGGCGTGTCAAGCCGCTTCAGAAGCCAAACACCGGGTTCTCACCCTGCCGGGGCAGCAACCGCTGCGGCCACCGGGGGGGCATCACCGGTCGACAGAGGCGATGCAGCTTTTGAGAACCTTCTCGAGGCCGTCCGCGGCGGCGGCCAGGTCGTCATTGACGATGATATGGTGATACCGGTCACGGCAGGCCATTTCCTCGCGGGCATTCCGGAGGCGCTGCTGGAGGACCTCCTCGGTATCCATGTTCCGTTTGCGGATACGCTCTTCCAGGCACTCGATCGACGGCGGCATGATGAAGATCAGCACCGACTCGGGGTACACGCACTGGATCTTGAACGCGCCCTGGACGTCGATGTTCAGGAGCACATGGCGGCCTTCGTCCCTCTGGCGGTCGACGAACTCCCGCGGAGTTCCATAGTAGTTGCCATGTACGACGGCCCACTCGGCGAACCGCTCGTCCCGGATCTCGGCTTCGAACCGCTCGGGCGTGTAGAAGAAGTATTCCTGCCCGTCCGTTTCCCCGCCTCGGGGCGCTCGGGACGTCGCGGAAATCGAGTAGACCATGTCGGGGGCGAACCGTTCGATCATGTGGTTGCACAGGACGGTCTTGCCGACGCCCGACGGGCCGGAAATCACGAACAGCATGCCGCGGGGGCGGCCGGTATCGTTCTCCATCATTTTTTCCGGATGAGGAGGGACTTGCCATCCATCGCGGCGGGCTGGGGTATGCCCAGGAGCTCGAGAATCGTCGGCGCTATATCACACAGGCGGCCACCGGCGCGAAGATCGACCGAGTGACGCGTCAGCAGGCAGAAGGGAACGGGGTTCGTCGTGTGCTCCGTGAACGGCCCGCCCGTCTGCATATCGATGAGCTGCTCGGCATTGCCGTGGTCAGCCGTCAGAATGCAGTCGTAGCCGAGATCATATGCGACGGGGACGATCTTGGAGAGAACCGAGTCGACGGTGCTCACGGCTTTCATCGCCGCTTCCATGACCCCGGTATGGCCGACCATATCGCAGTTGGCGAAGTTGACGACGACGAAGGGGTAACGGCGGCTGCGCAGCTTCTCGAGCAGGGCATCCCCGACCTCGAACGCCGACATCTCAGGCTTCAGATCATAGGTCTTCACCTTCGGGGAGGCGATCAACTGGCGCTCCTCGTGGGGAAGCGGCTGTTCGACGCCACCGTTGAAGAAGTAGGTGACGTGGGCGTATTTTTCCGTTTCGGCGATCCGGAGTTGAGGAATTCCCTTCTGGGAGAGAACCTCGCCGAGCGTTTCGGGAAGGCGCTGCGGAGGGAAGGCGACCGGCACGGAAAACTTCTCGGCATACTGGGTGAAGCTGGCGTAGCGCACCTTCATCGGCTTCACGGGGAACTCGGCGAACCCCTCTTCGGTGAAAACGCGGGTCAACTGCCGCATGCGATCGGCCCGGAAGTTGAAGGCGAGGATGCCGTCGCCGTCGGAGATGGTGGCGACCGGCTTTCCGTTTTCCTCGATGACGACGGGAACGATGAACTCGTCGGTCACGCCGGCCGCATACGATGCCTCGACGGCGGTCACGGGATCCGCGGCGCGGTTCCCGACCCCGTTCACGAGTGCCTGCCAGGCCTTCTCGACGCGATCCCAGCGGGAATCGCGGTCCATGGCGTAGTACCGGCCGCCGACCGTGGCGACGCGACCAACGCCGATCTGCTTCATCTGCTCGGTCAGCTCGCGCATGAATTTCACGCCGCTCGTGGGCGAGGTGTCGCGGCCGTCCATGAAGGCATGGATGAACACCCGGGTCAGGCCGCGCTTTTTGGCGAGTTTCAGGCAGGCGTACAGTTGGTCGTTCCGGCTGTGAACGCCGCCGTCGGAAAGGAGGCCATACAGGTGCAGAGCCGTTCCGGCCCGTTTCACGTCATCGCACAGCCCCGTCAGGACCGGATTCTCGAAGAAGGAGCCGTCGGCGATCGCGCGGTCGATGCGGGTGATATCCTGGTAGACGACCCGGCCGGCGCCGATGTTGAGATGGCCGACCTCGGAGTTGCCCATCTGGCCTTCGGGGAGACCGACATCGAGGCCGGAGGCGGCCAGGGTGGTCAGGGGCCGTTCCCGGAACAGGCGATCGATGAACTCCGGTGCGGCGGCGTGAATGGCGTTTCCTTCGGCGCGGTCCGACATGCCGAAGCCATCCATGATAACGAGAAGGAGTTTGGGCTGTGCATCCATGGGTGTGACTTCCTTGGGCCGGCAACGCGCCGGTGATTCGATGGCGCGGATTATACCCACCATGCCGGCGGGTGTCAATTCCACCCGGCAACCGGGCCGCCCATGACGATCGCCGGTTGACAGGCGGCTGGACAGCCCCTAGAATCGGAACCATGCTGATCGTCGGACTGGGCAATCCCGGAGCGGAATACGAGCACACGCGGCACAACATCGGGTTTCGTGCCGCCGATGCTCTTGCGGAGCGTTTCCGAACGCGGTTCGACCGGTCCAGGCACCATGCCCAGGAAGCGGCCTTCAGCTTCAAGGGTGAGTCCCATCTGCTGCTCAAGCCGCAGACGTACATGAACTTATCCGGGGAGTCCGTTGCCGCCTGTATCGCGGCCGAGCAACTGACGCCCGAAACGACCCTCGTCATCGTGGACGACATCCACCTCCCCGCCGGTCGGATCCGTCTCAGGAACTCCGGCGCCGACGGCGGGCACAACGGGTTGAAATCGATCATCGGCAGAATCGGCCAGCAGTTCTGGCGGCTGCGGATCGGCGTGGGTCTGCCGGAGGGCACGGGAAACGGCCTGGTCAATCATGTCCTGGGCCCCTTCACCCCCGACGAGGAAGCGATACTCACCCGCATCATGGGCGATCTTCCCGAACTGGCCACGATGTGGCTGATCGGGATGGGCGGCCGGGCGATGAACAGGTTCAACGCGAAGTGGTACGCCGAACCCGAATCGCCGCCGGACCGGGAACCACCCCGTTCCTGATTGTACATCCCCTCGGTTGCAATCGTTGATGGGCTCTGTTATGATGGCCCAGATCAGCACAAGGGGGGAGTGTCTCATCGATGCAGGACATCAGCGAACTTCGTAAGGATCAGCTCGACGCATTGCGGGAAGTCGGCAATATCGGCTCGGGGAATGCCTGTACGGCGCTTGCGCAGTTTCTCAACCGCAAGATCGACATGGATGTTCCCCAGGCGAAGATCCTTCCGTTGAACGAGATGTCGATGCTGATCGGCGGCCCCGAAGAGATGGTGATCGGCATCTTCCTCAAGGTCATGGGGAACATCTCCGGCCGGTTTCTCCTGCTGATCCCGGAATCGACCGGTGTCAAGCTGATGAAGACGTTGATCCCCGGCTCCACCGTCATGAAAGCCTCGGCGATGAACGATCTCGAGGTTTCCTGCATGCGCGAGGTCGGCAACATCCTGGCCGGGGCGTTTCTCAACGCCCTGTCGGTGCTGACCCGGACGCCCATGCTCAACTCGCTGCCGTCGATGGCGTTCGACATGGCGGGCGCCCTGATCGACAGCGTGATCGCCGACATGGCCGCGGTCAGCGACCACGTGCTGATGATCGAAACCTCGTTCATCGAGAGTGACGAGAATCTGAAGATTCACATTTTCCTGATGCCTGACATCGATTCTCTGGGCCACCTTCTGGATCAGCTCGGAGTCAAGTGAGATGCCCGAAATCTACCCGGTAGGCATGGCCGAGATGCGCATAGCGCGCGATCCGGACATCCTTGCCGCCTACGGGATCGGCTCGTGCGTCATCGTCGCGCTGTACGATCCGAAGTCGAAGATCGGGGGAATGGCGCACATCATGCTTCCCGACTCGACGGGGATCTCCCAGGAGCGGCTGAATCCGCGCAAGTTCGCCGACACCGCCGTTCCGCTTTTATATCAAACGTTATCCCATGCCGGCTGTTTCAAGACGAGCCTGGTCGCGAAGGTCGTGGGCGGTGCCGAGATGTTCCCTCCGAACGAGGATCTGAAGAACAACATCGGGTCGATGAACACGGCAGCGGCGTTGAAGGCGCTCGAGAAGCTCAGCATCCCGATCGCGGCGCAGGATATCGGCGGCCGGACCGGCCGTTCCCTCGAGCTGAAGCTCGCTTCGGGCAAGATTCACCTGACGGTTCTCGGTGAATCGGCCAAGGAGCTGTGATGGCCAGGCTGCCGCTGATGATGGGACTGTTCCTGGCCCTGGCGATGTCAGGCCTGATCGCCGTTCTGTCCCTGCTGGCGAAGGTAACCCTGGCGACGCTGCTGTTCCGGACGCTGGTCTCGTTTTTCGTGTTCGGTCTGCTCGGCGCCCTCACCGGTTCGGTTCTCGAAGTGCTTCTGATGCCCGCCACCACGAAGACGGAGAGCGAGAAACTCCGGACCGAACTCGAAACGAACGATCAGCAGGTCGAGGCCGAGCTCGGCGATCTGCTGACGGAAGCGGAACCCGAGCCCCCCCCGGCCCCTTCCGGGACAGCCGCTCCGGCGCAGGCCGCGGCAGAGTTCCAGCCGGCCGTTTTTCCCCGCTATTCCGACGAAAATGGCAAAGCAGTTTCGCGGGGTGATTCCGTTGTGGTATCCTGAGGCGGTTAGACGCGGAGGAGAGATGTGAACCACGAATCGCAGTTGGCCAGATCAGCCAGAGAAGAGAAGGAACGCGAGGCGACCGAAGCGCGCAAAGCCGCCGCGCGCGCCCAGGACGAAGAAGACCAGAAGCTCTGGCAGCAGTACAAGACAAGCCGTGACCAGCGGATCAAGGATTCGCTGATCATGAAGTATGCGTCGTTCGTCAAGTATGTCGCGGGCCGCATCGCCGTGAACCTGCCCAGCAACGTCGAGTTTGACGATCTGGTCAGCTATGGGATTCTCGGCCTGATCGACGCCATCGACAAATACGATACCGGCCGCAATACCAAGTTCAAGACCTACGCCAAGACCCGCATCCGGGGCGCCATTTTCGACGAGCTGCGCCAGCTCGACTGGACGCCCCGCTCGATCCGGCAGAAGGCCCGCAAGCTCGAAAAGGCCTATGCGAAGCTCGAGGGGAAGCTCGGCCGCGACGCGACCGACGAGGAGATCGCCGAGTTCCTCAAGATCGACATCTCCGAGCTGCACAAGCTGTTCGACGAGACGAAGAAGTCTCTCCTGCTCTCGCTCGACGAGATCTTCTACGACGACGAGGAGGGCTCGTCCCGCTTCGATTTCGTCGAAGACCAGAAGAGCGACAACCCGCAGCGCAAGATCGAAGAGGCCGAGGCCAAGCGCATTCTGACCGACGCGATCTCGAAGCTGTCGGAACGCGAACGCATGGTCATCACCCTGTATTACTACGAGGATCTGACCTCGAAGGAGATCGGGAAGATCCTCGGCGTCTCCGACTCGCGCGTTTCCCAGCTCCACACGAAGGCGATCCTGCGGCTGCGCGGCCGGCTGGCCAGGCTTCGAGACTCACTGGTCGAAGAATAGTCATCCGTTTACAAAAAACGTGTGAAAGGAACCACTCCTTTCACACGTTTTTCTTCGGTCCGGCTCAGGCATACTGGAGCGAGAGACTGCTTTCCCGATACTCGAAGCTCATGGATGCCACGGCGGCATACCGGGCGGCCCCCTTCTTCGCCGCACCAGAAGCCCCACCCGAAGCGCCATCCGTGGCCGTGGGTCTTGCGGCAGCCTCATCCGTGACGGCCTGCCCTGGCGCCTGCGCCGGTTCCTTTCCATCGGTGCCGGCCGGGCCGGCGGATGCCTGGTCCTTCCCGAGGGCGGCGATGGCCTCCTCGAGAAGCTTTTTCAGATCGACGCCCTCCGAAGAGGCTTCGCCGGCGCCCGCTGCGGCGTCTTTCTTGCCGAATGCGCTCATCAGCTCGTCGAGGGAGATCTTCCCGTCCTGGTCCTGGTCGAGACTCCCAAACGCCGAAATGGCATCCGAGATCTGGGAGGGGACCTGCTGACCGCTGTTCTGCATCTGAACCTTGATGTTGACGAGCAGCCCCATGGTGACGCCGGAAGACGCCTGCCCCCCCTCTCCCGGCTGTCCGGCCGGGGCGCTGCCCCCCGCGGCCTGGGCCGACGGGTTCGAACCGGCGTTGCCGTCGAGCGCGAGAGGAGATATATTTATCGTTATACTTCTTGAAGGGGGAGCGCTCTCTCCGGACGGGGCGGGGGAACCGCTCTGCCCGGCGTAGGCCTCGAGCTCGTCGGCGCTGATGCCGTCGCGATTGGCGTCGATCTTGTCGAAGGCCTGGATGAGCGAATCGACACCGGATGCGGCCGGCTCGCCCTTCGCGGTCAGCCGGTCCTTCAGCTCGGCGAGATCCGCCTTCTGCAGATTCGCCCGGCCGGCCTGAAACTGCTGGAACCTGTCACGCAGGGAATCGATGCCAGAGCTCTGAATGCCGCTGATACTCATGGAATATCCTCCTGTCGTCGGTTCTCGGTCACAACGAGGTCAACGTGTCTCCCTTGTTCCGGTCGCCCCGGACAACTCGATCATTTTCGCGTGCTGGGCAGGGGTGAGGATCTCACGCACCTCGAGCAGACTCTCGAGCCGGATATCCATCGCCTTCCCGACCAGCTCCTTCGACTCGCGGTTGAGTTCGCGAACGCGCTCCCGATCGAGCACCGGCTTCCGGAACTCCTCCTGGATGCTCTGCCGCAACGCCTCGATTGTTGCGAACAGTCCGGACAGGGCGGCTTCACGCTTGGCTTTCCGCTCCTCGATGGCCGCCTTCTGCTCCGCCGTCAGACCGAGCCCGGAGATGATCTTCTCGCGGGCGGCCTCGTCCGCACCCTGCCGGTCGGGGGCGGAGGGGACCTGGCCGCTCAGCGAATGGACGACGAGGCAGACACAGATCAGTGTCGCGATACCCAGGCGCATGTCGTTTCAACCTCCTGAATCATGAGACATTCCGAACGTCCCGAAAAGTTTCACCGGAAAAAAAGATCCTCGATCGGCGTGTCGATATTGACCGTCTGCATCAGCGCCTTCTCGAACGCCCCGTCACCCCCGTAGATCTCCATCAGCACGGCTGTCGTCGGGGCAAGCCGCTTCACGGCGCGCTCCGGCGAGTCCCTGCGGACGACCTCGACGAACAGCACCAGAACAGCGAGGGCCGCGGCCGTCGTCAGCACGACGCTCTGCCGGCGCAGGAAGGCGCGGATGCGCTCGAAGATCCCGGAAGGCGCCTCGCCCTCGAGCCGGCTTTCGATGCGCTCCCACAGATCGGCCGGGGGAACGGGCCGCGCGGCCTGCTCGAACGGGCCGACCAGATCCTCCCTGGCGCGGTCCATCAGGAGACGGCACGGTTCGCAGGCGACGAGATGTTTCAGCAGCTCCCGCTTGTCGTCCGGATGGATCTGGTCGTCGAGGGCATCGGTCAGGATGAGTTCCCTGGCTCGTTCACAGTTCATGCGGGCCTCCCCTCAGTTTCGCGAACAGCGTTTCACGCGCCCGCCGCAACCTGGTGCGGACGGTGTTGAGATTGATCTCGAGAACATCGGCGATTTCCTGGTAGCTCAGTTGTTCGACACTCCGGAGCAGGAGACAGACCCGCTGCTCCTCGGGCAGCCAGCCAAGCAGCTCCTGAACCCGGTCATCGAACCGTTCCTCGGGGCATGGCGTGGTCGTTTTTCCCATCACCCGCTGCTCCATCATATACTCTTCGATATGTCCACGCTCGACGGCGGTCTTCTTGCGGGCATTGAGTGCGGTGTTCACGGTGATCCGGTAGATCCAGGTCTTGAGGGAGGAGCGGCCGTGGAACTGGTCGAGTTTGCGGAATACCGCGACGAAGACGTCCTGGGCGATCTCGGAAGCCGTTTCGGGGCTGGCAGACATGCGCAGGGCGACGCCGTAGACCATGCCGGCATGGGCGCGGTAGATCTCCGCGAACGCCGCGCGGTCTCCGGAGCGGGCCCGTTCGATGATCGTATCGGTTATTTCAGACATCCACGCTCTTTGACACCCGGAATCCGGGAAAAAGTTTCACCCGGAGAAACGGGCCCCCGAAGTCCAGGACTCCGGGGGCCCGTTTCTCCTCTTCGGCAGGCCGTCAGGCCTGGTCGGAGGGCGTCTTGCTTTCGGTAACGGCTTCGATCGGCTCGCCTTCGCGAACCAGTTTGAACTGGTTGATCATCAGGCGCAGCTCTGCGGCGCTCCGGGCGAGGGAAGCGAACTTCTCGTCCTTGCCGACGGTGCCGAGCTTGTCGGCCACGTCGTCGCTGAGGGCGCGGGCCTGAGCGAGCGTATCGCGGAACCGGGACAGCATCGAGTTGATGGCCGTCGCGAGCTCCTTGAGGCTGTCGTTGCGGCGGAGATGGATCTCGAAGGTCAGGTCGCCGCTGGCGATGCGCTGGATGCTTTTCTCGAGCTTGTAGGCAGGCCCGGCGAACTGGTGCGAGTACATGATGCTCACGATGAAGACGATGATCACGTTCACGAGGACGAGGAGGAGGAGGCGGGGCCACAGCTCGGTGACGAAGTGGCGCATCATGCTTTCGGCCGTCTGGCCTTCGCTGAGGGTGGCCTGGGTCGTCAGGAAAAACGAGCCGAGCACGTAGATATTGCACGCGGTGATGACCGTGATGAGGAAGACGAGAAGCAGGATGGTCCCTGCAAATTTGCTCTGCATCCCCTTCGCGATGAAATAGTTCTTACGCTGGGTCACGCGTATTCCTCCTCTGGGAAACGATTTCCGACGGAATCTTTCAGGTCATCATACGCACGGCTGCCGAGTTTGTCAACGAACGCCCGGCCCCGGAAGGGACCACCTCCAGAGAGAAAGAACGGTTCACCACGGAGACACCGAGCCACAGAGATCGTATGAATAAAAACGCTGCGCAGCAAAAACCAATCCGCAACCGATCCGCAGATGATGCAGATGACGCTTCGGATGCGTTCCGGAACCCGAGGGTCCGTTCAACGGAGGCGCATTGTGGGGAAACCGTCGGTTCGGGTGTCACCCGGCGGGGGTTACAGCGGATCGTCCTCGGTGGAGAAGTAGCGCTTGTTCTCGTAGACGGCCCAGCCGGAAAGCCGGCCGCTTTTTCCCTTGAAGGGCACGTCGACGAAGCCGCCCTGGGGGTCATACCGGTATTCGCCGTAGAACTGGACCTGGCGGCCGATCGCGAGGGGCATGGTGGCGCTGCCCTGGACGTGATGGACGAAGGTGAACTCGGTCTGGCCGTCACGCGAGCGGAGGCGGCACTTCTGCGTGTCCGTCGCGACCGGGTCGGGCGGGATCAGCGCCGTGATCAGGCCGGCGTCGCGCACGACCACCTTCGGCATTTTCTGCTGGAAGGCGTCGCTGATGGTTGTATCCTGTCCGATATAGTTCGCGAACACGAAGATGGCGAGAACCACGACGGGAATCGTCACCAGGATTGCTTTGTCCTGCCAGGTCAGCTCCGGCATTTGCTTCGACACGGGATCTGACACCTCCGGATACGGGATACGGCCCGGGTTGTCTTTCCCGGGTCGTGGCGAGGATAGCACAAGTTCCGTTCATCCGGAAAGAGCGGCGCGCGGGCAGGTGTGATACCATGAAGGGCAGAGGGATCGAGGAACGACGGCAAGCCGCGACACACGGCGGCCGGACGGAGAGGGCGCATGCAGGAGACGATCCGGAACGACCGGTCGCGCGCGGGCATCATCGCCGCCGTGCGCGGCTCTGTCGTCGACGTGCGGTTTGACGATGAACTGCCGCCGATCGGGACCGTTCTGTCGACGGAGAGCGAGACGCCCTTCCTGATGGAGGTTCTGGCCCACGCCGACGCTCGGACGGCGCGGGGCATCGCCCTCACCCCGCCGCAGGGGCTCGCCCGGGGCGTTTCGATCCGGGACACCGGCTCGCCGCTCCGGGCCCCCGTCGGGAACGGAACGCTTTCGCGCATGTTCGACGTGTTCGGCCACCCGATCGACCGGCTCGGCCCGGTATCCGATGTCACCTGGAAACCGATCCTGGGCCAGCCGCCGGCGCTCGCCCGGCGCAACACGGCATCGGGGCTTTTCGAGACGGGGATCAAGATCGTCGATGTGCTGATGCCGCTCGAGCGGGGCGGCAAGAGCGGCCTGTTCGGCGGCGCGGGTGTCGGGAAGACCGTGCTGCTGACCGAGATGATCGGCAGTATGGTGCAGCGTCACCGGGGCGTGAGCATTTTCTGCGGCATCGGGGAACGGTGCCGCGAAGGGGAGGAGCTGTATCGGGAGATGAAGGCCGCCGGCGTCCTCCCCGACACGGTGCTGCTGTTCGGCCAGATGAACGAACTGCCCGGCTGCCGGTTCCGGATCGGCCACGCCGCCCTGACCATGGCCGAGTGGTTCCGGGACGAGCGCCGCCGCGACGTGCTCCTCCTGATCGATAATATATTTCGCTTTATACAGGCTGGCTCCGAGGTTTCGGGGCTGATGGGGAACGTGCCATCGCGGCTCGGGTATCAGGCGACGCTCGCGACGGAGCTTGCGCAGCTCCAGGAGCGGATCGCCAGCACCGAGAGCGCGGGCATCACGGCGATCGAGGCCGTCTACGTTCCCGCCGACGATCTGACCGACCCGGCCGCCGTCCACACCTTCTCGCATCTCTCCTCGACGATCGTGCTGTCACGGCGGCGGGCGTCAGAGGGCTTCTTTCCGGCGGTCGACCCGCTCCAGTCGAACTCGCGACTGCTGGCCCCGCACATCGTCGGCGAGCGCCACGACCGGATCGCGCGGCGGGTGCGCGAGACCCTGGCCCAGTATGACGAGATCAAGGATATCCTCGCGATGCTCGGCATCGAACAACTTTCGGCCGAAGACCGCCGGATCGTCTTCCGGGCACGGCGGCTGGAGCGATTCCTGACCCAGCCCTTCCGCACGACGGAGCACTTCACCGGGGTCCGCGGCCGGCTGGTTTCCCTTCCGGATGCGCTCGACGGATGCGAGCGGATTCTCGCAGACGAGCTGAACGAGGTACCCGAAGGCGACCTGTACATGATCGGCACGATCGACGAGGCATTCGCGAAAGCCGGCCGGAAGGAGACACAGCGAAAATGAGCGAGGCTGTTCCGACGATGACGGTCCAGGTCCGGACCCCGACACGGCTCGTGCTGGACGTCACGGGAATCCATTCTGTCCGGTATGAAACACCCGACGGTTGCCGGACGCTCGAACCGCGGCATCTCGACGGCGTCGATCCCCTCTCCCCCGGGATCCTCACTCTGACTGCTGCGACCGGGGAACAGACCGCGGCGGCCGTCGACGAGGGCATTCTCGTGAAAGCCGGCTGTGCCGTCACGATCGCGGTCCGGCACGTCATCCCGGCCCGAGGAAAGGCGTTGCTGCGGCAGGCGTTGCGCGAAGAACTGGCGCGGATCCGGAACACGGAAGCGGATCTTCGGGCGGCACTGGCCAGCCTCGAAAGCCGGTTCCTGAAAGAATCGTCCCAGGTGCGTGGCCATGGATGAGCGGAAGCGGGGGGAGCATCCCCTGGAAGAGCTGGAGCGGCGGATCGCCGAGCGTGAGGAGCGGCGAAAGCGGCGGGACGAGGCCTGGGTTGCCGGGTTCTGGTCGGGACTTCGCGTCCTGGGCCAGGCCGGCTGGTCGGTCGTCGTCCCCGGCCTGATCGGCCTGGCGGTGGGGCTGTGGATCGACGGCCGATGGCCCTCGGGCATCCCCTGGTCCGTCGTCGGCCTGGCCTGCGGAACGGCATTCGGCTTTGCCTCGCTCTGGTCCTGGCTTTCCCGCGAGCACCGCGATCTGGAACACCTGACGAAAGGAGGCGGAACCGATGATCCACGGCCCTGACGCAATCGTTTTCTGGCAGTCCGGCTTCGTCACGATCAATTTGACCCTCGTCGCGACCTGGGGGATCATGCTTCTCCTGATCCTCGTCTCGAAGCTCGTGACCCGGCGTCTGACCACGGGTCCGAAGGCCTCGTGGTGGCAGAACCTGCTCGAAACGATCGTCGAGCTGCTGCGCGGCCAGCTGCGCGAGATCGGCTTTTCCGAACCCGACCGGCATCTGCCCTTCCTCGGAACGCTGTTTCTGTTCATCGCGACGGCGAACCTGCTGATCGTCCTGCCCTTCTACGAGCCGCCAACCGCCTCGTTCTCGACGACGGCGGCGCTCGCCCTCTGCGTGTTCGTCTTCACCCCCGTCTGCACGATCGCCCAGAAGGGGCTTCGGGGCTGGCTGGCCGCATTGTGCCACCCCAACCCCCTCCTCGCCCCATTGCATATCATGGGTGATATTTCCCGCACTATCGCTCTGGCCATCCGCCTCTTCGGCAACGTCATGAGCGAGAATCTCGTCGGCGGGCTGCTGCTATCCCTGGCCCCGTTCTTCGTGCCCGTCGTCATGAAGCTGTTCGGACTTCTGACCGGCTTCGTGCAGGCCTGCATCTTCTCCCTTCTCGCGGCGGTGTTTCTGGCCGCCGCCACGTCCGAAACCCCGTCCAACGAAGCTGGTGAAAGGAACTGACATGGACCCGTTATCTCTCGTCGCCGTCGTGTCGATGCTCATGGCCGGCATCCTGATGTGCCTCGGAACTATAGCGCCTGCGATATGCGAAATGCGCGCGATCATCGCGGCCCTGGAAGCCCTGAGCAAACAGCCGGACGAGGCCGGCCCGATCACGCGCACCCTGTTCGTCGGCCTCGCCATGATCGAGTCGATGGCGATCTATTGTTTCGTCATCGCGATGATCCTGCTCCTGGCGAACCCGTTCTGGACCCACTTCATCGCGAAAGCGGCCCACTGATCATGAAGATCGACTGGTTCACTTTCGCCGCCCAGATCGTGAACTTCTTCGTGCTGGTCGTGATCCTCCGGCACGTTTTGTACCGGCCGATCCTCGAGGCGCTCGACGCGCGGCGCAGGGCGGTCGAGGCGACCGTCGCCGATGCCGCGGCGGCCAAGGAAGCGGCGGAAAAAGACCGGAACGCCCTCGCCGGCGAGCGGGAGGCTTTCGCACAGCGGAAAGCCGAGCTCCATCGCAGGCTCGAAGAAGAGATCGAGACGGAGCGCGCCCGCCTGACCGACGAGACCCGCCGGGAGCTCGAGGAGCTGAACGAAAGCTGGAAACAGCGCATCGAGCAGGAAAAGGCCGAGGCCGGGCGGATGTTCGCCGAACTGGCCGGCGACGAACTGGTCGCCGTGACGCGGCGCCTGATCCGCGATTTGAGCGACACCGAGCTGGAGGAAGCGATGGTGCGCGCCTTCATTCGCCGCTGGCGGGAAACGCCCGACGACGAGCGTCAACGCCGAGCCGGACTGCTGCGAAGCGGAGCGGGAGAGATCCTCGTCCGCACCTCGTCCGGACTCCCGGAGAAACTCCAGAACGATCTCACCCGCCTCCTGACCGAGGATGCCGCCGGAACTCCCGCCTCCCCCGTCTGCCGCTTCGAAACGGCATCCGAGCTGCTCGGGGGCATCGAGGTGTGGTTTGCCGACCGGCGCATCACCTGGTCCTGTGCCGAGTATCTCGCGGCGCTCGAAACGCGCATGCACGATCTTCTCGCAGAGCGCACCCCATGAAGAAGACGCCCCCCGAGCGCGACCGGTTCGCGGGCCGGCCCGGCCACCTGGCGCAAGAAGCCGCCAGAACCCTGGAAGAGGCGCTGCAGAGCACCTCGGATCATCTCGGCATCCGGGAAGTGGCCCGCTCACCCGGGCCCCCCGAAGGGCTGCGGCCGATCCTGGCACGCGCCGTTCAGGCCTATGGGAAAGCTCTCCAGGCCGCTCCTCCCGACCTCGCCATCCGGGAAACGGGGTTCCTGGAACGCATCTCCACGGGCGTGGCCATCGTGCGCGGCCTGCCCGACGTGCGCCTCGACGAGCTGGTCCGGTTCGGAAACGGGTGCATCGGTGCCGCCGTGCATCTCGACACCGACCATGTCGGCTGCATCCTGTTCGGCCGCGGCGACGGCCTGTCGGCAGGCACGCCGGTGCAGCGGCTCGGCCGGGTGATGGATGTGCCGGTCGGCGAGTCGCTTCTGGGGCGCATCATCGACCCGCTGGGCCACCCCCTCGACGGGGCAGGTCCCCTCGGCCGTCACGAGCGGCTGCCGGTCGAGCGGCCGGCCCCCGCGATCACCGACCGGGAGCCCGTGACGGTGCCCCTCCAGACCGGCATCAAGGTGATCGACGCGCTGATCCCGATCGGCCGCGGCCAGCGCCAGTTGATCCTCGGCGACCGCCAGACCGGGAAATCCTCGATCGCGCTGGCCGCCATGGTCAACCAGCGCGACACCGGCGTGATCTCGGTCTACTGCGCCATCGGCCAGCGCGGCGCGAGCGTGGCGAAGGTGATCGGCGAGCTGCGCGCATCGGGCGCCCTGCCGCGGTGCGTCGTCGTCGTGGCCGAGCCGGCCGAAGGACCGGGTCTGGAATACCTGGCTCCCTACGCCGCGACGAGCATCGCCGAATGGTTCATGGAACGGGGCCGCGACGTCCTCGTCGTCTACGACGATCTCGGCAGCCATGCGCGCGCCTGGCGGGAACTCTCGCTCCTGATGCGCCGCCCGCCCGGCCGCGAGGCGTTTCCCGGCGACGTGTTCTACATCCACTCCCGCCTCCTCGAACGATCGACGCACCTGAACCGGGAACGGGGGGGAGGCTCGCTGACGGCCCTCCCGATCGTCGAAACCGAGGCACAGAATATCTCTGCCTATATACCGACGAACCTGATCTCGATCACCGACGGCCAGTTGTATCTTTCGCCGACCCTGTTTCAGAAAGGAATATTACCAGCTATCGATATCGGCCGCTCCGTCTCGCGGGTCGGCGGCAAGGCACAGCTCCCAGCGTATCATGCGGCGGCGGCCGAGGTGAAGCTGCGCTTCTCCCAGTTCGAGGAGCTCGAGACGTTCGCGCGGTTCGGCACCCGGCTGGACGAGCCGACGCGGCGCGTGATCGAGCATGGGCGCCGGATCCGGGCGTGCCTGAAACAGGGTCCCCTCGAGTTGTGCGAAGTGACCGGTCAGATCCTGCTGCTGCTGGCTCTCACGCGCGGCCTGCTCGAAGCCGTCCCCCCCGAACGGATGGTCGAGGCCCAGCGGGTGATCTCGGACGCGGCGCAACGGCTTCCCCCGGAGCTGCGGGGCCGGCTGACCGGGCGCACCCCGTTTTCGGGGGATGACGAGACGACCCTGCTCGCCCTTCTTCGGGAGGCTCTCACAGCCGCCGGAGATACGCCATGAGCCGGACGGTCATCGAGATCCGGCACCACATCCGGAGCGCCGAGAGCCTGAAATCCGTGGTGAAGACGATGAAGACCCTCGCGCTGGTCAGTTTCGGCCCGTTCGAGCGGGCCCTGACGACGCTCGAAGAGTATGAAACCACGGTTGACATCGGTTTTCGGGCGGCTCTCGCAACGGCCGGAACCGCCGTTCCGGAAGAACTGTGCCGGGAGCTTCCCGGACCGGCCGGGGCGATCGTGTTCGGCTCGGATCACGGGATGGCCGCGGATTTCAATGAACGGCTGGCCCGGTTCACCGAGGCACGCCTGCGCCTCCACCCAGCCGGGGCGCGGATCTGGCCCGTCGGCGAACTCGTCGCCGGGCGGCTCGAAGGCTGCGGCATGCCCATGGAGCCCCCCCTGCGTGCCCCCGAGTCGGTCGACAGCATTCCGGGACTGCTGAGCTGCCTCCTCCACGACATCGACAGCCGGCGGAGGCAGGGCTTCATCGGGCCGCTGCTCGTCTTCTTCCAGACCCCGGTCTGGGGCGTCGGCTGTGAACCCGCCTTGGATGCGCTTCTCCCCCTCGACCCCCACCGTCTCGAGGGGCTGCGCGAGCGGAAATGGCCCTCGCGACGCATTCCCGAAGCGCTCCAGGGGCTCTCCCCCACCCTCGAGGCGCTGCTGCGCGAGCATCTGTTCGCCTGCCTGTTCCGGGCCTGCGTCCGGTCGGGAACGGCCGAGCATGCGGTCCGCCTTGCCGCGATGCAGCGGGCCGAGCGCAACATTGGCGATCTGCTCGAAACCCTCGGCCGGGAGTATCATGAGCAGCGCCAGGCCGCGATCTCAGAGGAACTCTTCGACGTCCTCGCCGGGTTCGAGGCCCTGGGAGCCGGGCGGCTTTGATCCGCATGGCCGGAGGTTGTATCATCACCCTGAATCCATCGGGAGGTCGAGGCATGATGACGCGTTTTCTCCGGAGATCCGGCATCCTCACGGGCATCGCGGCATTTCTGGCGTTTGCCGGCACGGGACTGGCCGAACCGGCCCAGATCGCGGAGTTCCAGGAGGGAACGGGGGAAGCGGAGTTCGGCGTCTCGGCCCGGATCGCCTCGGACGGCCCGGTCGTCGGACCAGCCTCGCTCCAGGCCATTCCCGGCGGCCTGGCGGTTCTCGACAGCGTCAACGCGCGCATCGTCAAACTGGATACCGAGGGCAAGGTGACGGCGACCGTCGGTCTTCCGGCCGGCAGCTACACGGATCTTGCCGCGCTGCCCGACGGGCGGCTCTGGACGATCGAATCGAACACCCGCACGGCCTCGATCATCATCGGAGAAGCTGTCGAGGAGCAGTTCCGGCTGCCTCCCCAGGATGGGCATCCCATTCAGATCGACGGTCTGATCGCCCTCGAGGACAGCCTGGTCGTGGCGGACTACGCCACATCGCGCCTGTACTGGTATGGCTTCGACGGCACCCCCCTGAAGAACGCCACGTGGCCGACCTCCCTGGGTATTGCCGCCGATGCCAACGGCAATGTCTGTTTTCTCGGGCTCGACGACGCGGACTGCTACAGCCGCTTCACCCGAATCGACCGGAACGGCCGGGTCACCGAACTGATCGCTTCCGGCCCGGCCCTGGACGGGGCGCGTCTGCTCGGGTTCCTGCCGGACGGCAGAGCCGTGGCCTGCGGGTATGCCTCGCGCGAGCCCCTGGCCCGGATGCTGTTTGCGATCGAGGCGGACGGGCGGGTCACGCCGTTCGAGACGATTCCCACGCCGGGCGGGCTGCTGTTCGCGCAACGCGCGGGGGTGGTCGCCGACCGGTCCGCGTGGCTGAACCTGTCGCCGCTGCACACGAGCAAGGTGGTCTTCGCGCGGTTCGATCTGATTCAATGACCCCCTGATTCCCTCCCTCCACGAGGTTCACGCCCGCCCATCACGCATGGGCGGGCTCGTTTTTTCACGGGATCAACACCCGCCTTCCGAAAATCATCCTCAAGAACCGGCGCATCTCTGCCGATGAAAATACAGCGACAGCGATTTTCTTCGTTCCAGAGCCGACAGGGACGTCGGAGATGGAAGGAAGGGCCGGAATACCGGCGGCGTCGCGGGAAACCAAAGCAAGGAGCGCGCCCCGTGTGGAATAAACTCAGAGCTCGACACTACTCGATCCTCGTCCTGCTCTCGATCGTCACGCTGGAGACCTCGGCCATCGCGATCGACCGGTATCTGAGCAAGGGTGACGACGTCGCTTTCGAGGTCGAAGGCCGTTTCCGCAACAACGCGTTCGTTTCCCGCTTCCAGCAGGCCGAAGCCCGGCACGGCGCCGTTCCCGCCACCCTGTCCCAAGTGGCCCAGATCGCCCAGACGGCCGAGCTGCGTGCTGCCGCCGCCCGGGGAGTCAAGCCCGTTGCCGGCGTTCCGGCTCCGGCAAGCAAGGCGGTTCCGGCCTTCGACACGTGGATCGAGTATACGGTGAAGAAGGGCGACTCCCTGAAAGCCATCGCCGAGATGTTCGACACGAAATCCGCGGTCCTGGCCCAGGGCAACGGTCTCACGACCGGCAACATCAAGGTCGGTCAGAAGCTGCGCGTCCCGATGATGGACAACCGCCTGGCCTACAAGGTCCGGGCCGGCGACTCCCTCAACAAGATCGCGAGCCGCTTCAACTCTTCGATTCCCGAGATCATCCGCGAGAACAACCTGAAGAACCATGTCCTGATCGAGGACCAGAAGATCTACATCCCGATGAAGCCCAAGCAGGAACTGACGATCGCCCGCTCCACCGTCGAGCCCGTGATCGCGCCGCCCCTGATCAAGATCGACAAGCCGACCGCGAATCTCGCCCTGGTGAAGGGCCCCACTCTGCAGATCGCGGCCGCCACCCCTGACAAGCCGAATCTGACGATCGTCCAGAGCGACGCGGCCGCCAAGCCGGCTCCGGCAGCAGCCATCCAGGCAGCTCCCACCGCTCCCAGGGCTGCCGCCCCCAAAGCCGCTCCCCAGGCTCCCGCCATCGAGCTTCTGCCTTCCATCGCCAAGGCGATCGAAGCGAAAGCCGCGGCCCAGCAGAACTCGATGATCCGCCCCGTCGTCGCGATGGCGCCGGCCGCGAAGCCAATCGCTCCGGCCCTCACCCCCAAGACCGCCGCGGTTCCCGAAACCCCGACGATCCAGGTCGCCCAGGCGGCGAAGCCGGTGGTTCAGGAAGCCCCCAAGCCCCAGAAGCCGGCCCTCGATGCCGACACCCGCCTCGTCGCCCACACGGTGAAGAACGGGGAAAACCTCTCGACGATCGCCCGCCAGTACAAGACCTCGATCTCCGACATTCTCCAGCAGAACCCGCAGAGCAGCTCGAATCTCAAGGTCGGGCAGCAGGTGAACGTGCCGGTGAACAAGAAGTATTACCGCGTCATGCAGGTCACTTCCCGCAAGGCCGACGTCAGCACCCGGATGGTCCTGCCGGTGCGCGGCCGCCTGTCGGACAGCTACGGCTGGCGCAAACATCCCGTCTATCGCAAGCGGCTGTTCCACGCCGGCGTCGACATCTCGGCCCCGCGCGGCACCGCGATCTCGGCGGCCATGGGCGGCACGGTCGTGTATGCCGGCTGGCTCTCGGGCTACGGCAAGCTCGTCGTGATCCGCCATCCGAACGGCCTCTCGACCCGCTACGGCCACTGCAGCTCGATCCGCGTGAAGCGCGGCCAGACGGTCCGGACCGGCCAGACGATCGCCGGGGTCGGTGCCACGGGCGTAGCCACGGGCAACCACCTGCATTTCGAGGTTCGCCGCAACGGCCGCACGATCAATCCGTCGCCCATGATCTTCGGGCGCTGACCAAGGGAGGGCGAGCCGCCGCTCGAGCCGAAATGCAACGCCCACCGCCGACACGACCGGGACACACCCCCCCGCGAAATCCGCTCATCGCCAGAACGCTCCTGGGCGCTCTGGCGGTGTCCGTCTTTTTCCTGGGCTCGGGCTTCTCGGGAAGCAGCATCGACACCTGGCGACGCGACGACACGCTCGTCAAGGAGCCGCTGTCGGCCCCGTCGGTGCTGCCGGGCGTGTTCACGAACTTCAACCCGCGCAACATTCCCGAACTCCAGCAGGGCCGTTCCCTGCCGGAAACGGCCGCGAACGATCTGCCGCCGATGCCGGCCGACGGACGCGGCGATGCGCTGTACGGCTCGCACCGGCTGCCGTTCTTCCCGGCCTCGACCGTCCGGCCCCCCGAAACGGGAACGAGCCTTCCCGTGATCGACCGGCTGCCGCCCGGCTACACGGATCTGAACGAGCGCGAGGACCAGCTCGTCTTCCACTCCAACCTGTATACCGATACGAGTTTCTACGCCAACGCGGTCGACAAGGCCAAGTTCAACTCGAGTCTCGACCGGGGAACGTTCTACGAGCAGAACCTGCGGTATGAGCTGTTCACCACGCGGCACAACGGCGACTCGCTGTCGCTGGTGGCCGACACGACGCATACGAACGACAAGCGGGCTTACCGGGACGGGTTCACGCTGAACCAACTGACGCTCGAATCGCGCACGCCTCGCTCGCTGCTCGCGTTCGGCCACTCGTATCCCGAGTTCTCGAACTACTCGATGACGCAGCAGGTGATGGGCTTTTACGGCGTGCAGAAGTTCGACAACACCGAGGTGCGCGGCTTCACGGGGTACCGGGCCGTCGAGAAGGATGACCTGAAGAACCCGCGGTTCATCGGCGGCGTGCGGCTCGAGCACAGCTCCGACGAGTCGGCCGTGTTCGGTCTCAACGCCGTCTCGACGAAAGACGTGCACGAGAGCCCGGGATCGGATCAGGATCTGCCGACGATGGCGAACCGCGTCTACTCGTTCGACGTCGGTCTGCGGCCGACCGAGAACATCTACGTGAGCGGCGAGTATGCCGGCAGCAACACGGATTACGACCGGCGTGACGAGGCCGGCAACCAGAAGGGCGAGGCGTATCGCGCCTCGGCTTCGTACGGCCGCGAAAACTACAGGGTCGAGGCCGGCGACACCGATTTTCTGAGCGCGATCGGCGAGGGGCCGCGGGACGAGCGGGCCTACTACGGACGGGTGTTCTACGAGCTGAACCGGTATGTCTCGACCCGGTTCGGCAGCCGCTCCTCGCGGGACAACCTCGCCAATTACAAGCGCGCGACGCTGGTGCGCGACCAGCCCGAGTTCCAGATCACGCTCAAGCCGAGCGACTACTACCGGGATCTGCGCGTGGACCTGTATTTCCAGCCGCTGCGCGAGTATTCCGACAACGGCTCCTTCGTCGACCGGTACCGGGACCTGCTGTGGCTGGAGCTGAACCACAAAGCCGGCGCGCTGCGCTACTTCGCGGCCCTCAGCTCGACGATCGACAAGGACAAGATCGCGAACGCGAACGATCGCGACATCAACAAATACGACGTCCGGCTCACCTGGGAATACGACGCGATGCGCCAGCTGTACGGGCTGGTCAGCCGGGAGCAGCTCGACTACAAGCGGCTCGGCGGCAGCGATGTGACGCAGGTGTATGGCCTGGGCGGCCGGTCCCAGTTCCACGAGGACGTCTCGATGAACCTCGATTACACGCACGAGCGGCTCGACCCCGGCCGTTCGGCGGTGGATTCGACGCACGACCGCGTCAATCTCGCGCTGACGAAGGAGTACAACAACATGGCCCGGCTGATCCTCAGTTTCGAGGGCTCGAACAACACGTTCGGGACGGCGGGCCTGGAGTATGCCGACTACTCGGCGCGGTTGCGGTATCTGAGGTCGTTCTGATGAATATTTTGCTTACTATATTCAACCATTTTTTGTCGCAGGGAACAGGTCGGAACGGCCGCGTTGCCGCCCGGCTCACGGTGCTGCTCGCGGTCGTCCTGGCGGCGCTGTCCGGCCAGGTGCCGGCGGCTCTCGCGGCGGAGAACCCCGATCTGGCGGCGTCGGTGAGCACGGACGGGTATGTGCGGGACCAGCTCGTCCTGGTGTTCAGCGACGGCCCCGTCTACTTCAGCCATGCCGATCAGGCCGACTGGAAGCGGGTCGCGCAGCGCCAGGTGTTCATCGACGGGGACGGGATCCGGACCGGCCCGCGCGGTTACGCGGTGGTGGCCTGGTCGACGGACAACCTGCTGCTGATCAAGCCAGGCTCGGGCGTGCGGTTCTCGATCCGGCCTGCCGGCTCGGTGCCGCGACTTGCCGTCCGGGTGCACGAGGCGGCCCTGTTCGTCGCGGCACGGGACTCCCAGAGCGTCGAGATCGAGGGCCGGCACGGCAATCTCGCGGTGACGACCGGCGAAGCCGTATACCTGTCGAACGAGAAACGCGATATCGTGCGGGCGCTGAAGGGGAAAGCCCCGTTCCGGCCGACCGGGGCGAACACAGCGACCGATATCCCCGAAGGATACGGCGTCGACGTGGATGCCCAGGGAGTCGTCACCCCCCTGACCGCGTATGATGTCCGTCGCGAGTATGACGACTGGCGCCGGTTCAACACCTGGCTCCGAAACTTCGACACCCTCCATCGGCGGCTGTCGACCGAGATCGGCTACCGGGTGGACTCGGTGCTGATCAACGACCGGTTCGTGGGCACGATGGAAACGGATCAGGACGGGTACCGGATCATCGATCCGGGCGCGGATGCGGCTCCCAGGCAGCTTCACCTGAAACTCAAGCTGACCCCCTACCCCCGGCCCACCGACCGGTTCGAGCTGTATATCAACAAGGACCTCGTCTACGCGCTGCGCGAGGGCCGCGACGGCTTCTTCGAGGTGAAGATCCCGACCCCGACATTCCCGGAGCTGTTCGCGACGATCCATGCCATCGACTCGATCGGCCGGCGCGACCGGATCTTCCACGAGCGGTTCGTCATCTACAACCGGCATCGCAAAATCGACGAGATCCGGGCGTTTCTGCAGCGGCTGTCGATGGCGATGGCAAGACGGGACAACATCTATCTGCGCGACCATATTTCCCGGGAGTACAAGGACTGGTTCGGCAACACCTGGTTCGACTTCGTGAAGATGTTCGACGACTCGCTGCGGGACTACCGCGACATCCGGCTGATCCTGCATCCCCACACGTTCAAGTTCAAGGGGGAGCAGGTGCTGGTGAACATGAACTACCGGCTCTCGGCCCTGACGGGGAACTGGCGCTGGCGGTACGAGGACACCGGCTCGGAGCTGATGACGCTGGCCTTCGAGGACGGCGAGTGGCGGATCCGGTCGAAGGCGAAGGGGCTGTTCTTCCAGCGGCTGAAGGTCGCGGTCGATCTTCGGTTGGGTATCCTGCGCGGCCGGGTGACGGACGAACGGAGCGGAGCGCCCATCGTCGGAGCGACGGTGAAAATCCGGCAGCGCGGAGTGAAGACCGTGACGGACGGCATGGGTGAATATATCATATATAATATACCAGCCGGAACATATGACATGGAAATTTCGAAGAACGGGTATGGGACGCTGACGGCCACACGGGTCGAGATCGCCCCGACCGGCCAGCGGTATTAGACGTCCGAGGTGCGCATGGATATCTTCAGACGCGTGTTCATCCAGGTTGCGGTGCTGATCGGCCTGACGGCGCTCATCTCCGGCTGCGGAGGCACGAGCGGAAGCGGGGACGCGAGAACCGCCGCCGGCCTGTTGACCGGTACCGTGCCCGCTTCCCTGGGAAGCGTCGTCCTGATCCGGGGTGCCGACGGTTCGACGCAGGAAGCAGCCGTCGATGCCGAGGGGCGGTATGCGGCATCGGTGAAGCCCGGAGCTTACAGCGTGCTGTTGAAGACGGCGGACGGGAACCTGAGCCTGATTTCCCGGTCGGTGAGCATCGAGGACAACATGACGGTGAGCCTGCTCGACATCCGCCTCGTGCCGCTTCCTCAGGTCGTTTCGGTATCCGTGCCCCTCGTCGACCACGACACGGCGACGGTGGAATGGCTGAGCGACATCGAGGCGGACGGGCGGATCGAGTATGGCACCGACACGCGGTACGGGTTTTCCACCTATACGGACACCGAGCTCAAGATCCGGCACCGGATGCAGTTGTATGACCTGCGGCCCGACACCACGTATCATTTCCGGATCGTCGCGAGCCGTCACGGCCTCGAGACGACCGGAACGCTGTCGAAGGATTACGCGTTCACGACGGCCCCCGCTCCCGACACCCAGCCCTGAGATCAGGCGGCCGGCGCGCTCAGAACGAGCCGGAGCAGGTCCGCATCCGAGATATACGGCGCATCGGCGGGTGCCATCCAGCCGAGCGGTGAGCCTCGCACCAGGCGCCGGGGAAGATCGCCGATGAGGCGTCGGCCCATCGCCGTGACAAGACAAATCCCCGGATCGAAGCCGGGGTCGAGCTGTTTCAGAACACCGCGCAGGGCGAACCAGGCTTTCCTGAACAGGAGCAGGCTTCGGGGAAACCGGAAGCCGTCGATCACGAGCCGGTCGATGAGATCGAGGGCCGCTTCGAAGGCCGCTCCCGGGCCGATCGGCCGGGAGCCGACCGCCGTCCGCAGATGGGCTTCGAGCGCCGCCCCCGGGCCAGCCGCGGCGAGAAGCGCCCGCAATGCCCCGCGCACGACGCCGCGCTCCCCCAGCATGAAGCCGAGCATCAGGGTTCTCAGGCCGGCTCTCTGACGGCGATCCAGGCGGCCCGCCTGACTCCAGTCGATGAGGCCGATCTCCCATGCGCCGGGGGTTCGCCCCGGAATCGCGAGCAGATTCCCTGCGTGCGGGTCGCCGTGGATCAGCGTCGTCGCTGCATCCGACAGGAGGGGGTGCAGGACGATCGCGCCGAAGGTCCGCGCGGCGAGGTCGCGCCGGATGGGGCCAGGGGCCTCAATTTCCGGGAGAGGAACGCCCTCGAGGCGCTCCATGGCCGTCAGCGTCGGCGTGGAAAACGGGAACACGTTCGGGATGCGGACGCCATGGAGTCCGACATACTGGGCCCGGGCTTCGCGGAGGTGACGCTGTTCGCAGGTGGGATCGGTTTCGGCGGCCAGGGCGTCGCGCACTTCGCGCAGCACGCCGATGTAATCGATGCCGAGATCGCCATACAAGCTCCGGCGGCCGTCGAGCCATGTCGCGAGGGCATCGAGCGCCGGCAGATCCTGGTCGAGACGGGATTTCGCCTCGGGCTTCACCAGCTTCGCGACACCCCGGCGGCCCGGACCGCCGCCGAGGCCGACCCATTCGAAGGGCAGGACCGCTCCGACACTGGCCTCGGCAAGGATTTCCCCGTTCCAGCAGATCTCGGCACCGATCGGAGCCCGTGCCAGCTCGGCGGCGGCGAAGTCAACGAGGCCGACCGCGTCATACCCACCGGGGCGGAACTCGAGTTCGCGCAGGGCGTTCCGGAAACCGGGCTCGAGATGCTCGTTCCGCGCGATCATCTGACCGAGTTTGTGCAGCACAGGAAGCGCGCGGGCCAGTTCGGCGAGGCGTTTTCCCGTCGGCACGTCGGCCGGGAGCAGGAACTGACCGACCAGGACCGGGATCAGGCGGCGCCGGTCGAGCCGCAGCAGCATGAAGCGCACGGCATCGAGCACGAGGCTCCTGAACCGCGCATACGCCCCGGGAACGACTTCACCGACACCGCATTCGGTCAGCAGTTGGTCGATGACCGGGCCGCGCCGCGCCTCGAGATCCGACGCCTCGAGGATATTTTGCAACGCACTAGTCCGCTCCCCATCCGACATTCCGTCGAACCCGGGAACCACGAGGGGCACCAGGCCACGGAGGCCGGCAATGGGCATCGATCCGAGAAACTGCGTTACATCCATGGTTCCATCGTAGCCCGGCGGGCTTCGAAACACAACCATTTTTTGCGATGCAAAATATGTGCTGTGAGAGCCGCGGGCGTGGCGGTCTACCGGACGGCGAAGAGGCGGAGCGGTTCGGCCTTTCCCTTCAGGGCGATCGGCTCGAGGGCTTCGAGGGCGTGACAGTCCGGCAGATGCTCCGCGACGGCGGTGGAGATGATGATCGAAGCCGTGGGCCGGCTGGCAGCGGCGGTGCAGAGCCGGGCGGCGGTGCTCACCGAGTCGCCGATGACGGTGTAGTCGATGCGGCCCTCCCGTGAGCCGACCTTGCCGGAGATGGCCGGGCCGAAATGGATGCCGATATCGGTTCTCAACGGCCGCTGGCCGGCCGCAACGCGCTCCGCGTTGAGGGCATCCTGGGCCTCCATCATCGCGACGGCGGCATCCACCGCCCGTTGCGCAGGGTGCGGGGCGTCGGCGGCCGCGAAGAAGACGGCCATGATCGCGTCGCCGATCAGCTTGTCGATGCTTCCCCCGTGCCGGCGGATCTCGGGATCGAGCCGCGAGAAATACCCGTTGAGGAGGTCGATGACGGCCTCGGGCGTGCCCGACTCGAGAAGCCGGTCGAACCCGTGCAGATGCGAGAAAAGGATCGCCACCTCGCGCCGCTCGCCGCCAAGCTCGATGCCCGTCGTGTCATCTCTGCGCACTTCGTCCCAGACCTGGTCGGAAACCAGGTGGCGCATGCGCTCGCGGTGGCCCAGTTTTTCGGCCATCTCGTTGAACGTGACGGCAAGCCGGCCCAGCTCGTCGTCAGAGGTCACGGGGGTTCTGGCATCGTAGTCACCGCGCGCGATCTCGCCGACGAACACCGTCAGCGCCCCGACCTGATCGACCAGGCGCCGCGACAGAAACATCGCGCAACCGACCATCCAGATCAAGCTCCAGGCCAGCATCAAGGCCAGGAACTGGAGGATCGTCCGGCGGCCTTCCCCGAGCAGCGCCGCGTCGATCCACCCCATCAGCAGATACCCGCCGAGCTGCTCGGGGAAAAAGCCGGTAACGAGCGCCTGGCCGCCATCCATGGTGCACACCGCCGTTTCATGCGCCCGGAACGACTGGACACGATGGAACAGGTCGATGATGTCCGCGTCGCGCTTCATCCCCGAGGGGTGCAGCCGGCCGTCGTTGCCGAGCGCCGCGATCCGGACGGCGCCGTATTCTCCGGCGGTCGAGCGGGCGATGATCCGGTCGACGAACTCTCTGGCGAACTCGGTCTCATCGAAAGCGTAGCCGATCAGGCCGCGCATCTCGCCCGCGGCATCCCGGAGGTAGGCATACCGGGAGACCATGTTGCGTTTGCCGATGCGTATCCGGTTGAACGCGCCGTTGGTCCGGGCGGCATTCGTCAGGGCTCGCTCGAGATCCTCACCCTGGATCAGCGGCTGCGTCCGGACCAGAGCGGCGGGCACGGGCTTCCCTTGCACTTCGAGCATGCGGGCGAGCAGCAGGCGCAGCATCACGGGATAATCCCCCCCTTTGTGAATCGAGGGAATGCCGCTTCCGCGGCGCGTTTCGGCGCCGTCGGCCGTGATGACGAACAGATCATACCGGCGCAATCCGGCCGAGAACGAGGCCAGACCTGCCTCGACCGAGCCTTTCGCCGCGATGGTTTCGACGAGCGCGCGCTCGAACGTCTCGCCTTCCCGGCGGCGCTGTTCGCGGAACTCGCGATACGAGGTGTCGACGGCCGTCAGGGTTCCCCGGAGCAGGCTTTCCCAGCGGCTCCGCTCGAGGCGGGCCGTTTCACTGGACCGCTCCAGGCCGAATCCGCACAGCATGACGACGGGCAGAACGGCCGTGATGAGGAACAGGATGACCACCTGAGCCCGCAGCGAAAGGGCCAGGGGCTCATTCCGCATCCAGACGCGCCAGCCGAGGCCGATGAGGGCGAGAGCGGCAAGGAGCACGGCGGCTCGGATCCTGTCGGCCCAGGCAGCCAGCCTCCCGTCGAGCCGTTCCCGGGAAAGGCCGACGAGGGCGTAGCGGCCGTTCTCATGGGGAATGTAGCGGGCCATCCAGAGGCCGTCCGGGGTCTCGATCTCGGTCTGGTTCCAGAGCAGCCGCGACAGAACCTGCTCGGGCGGCTGCAGATCGCCGGTCTGGGCCTCTTTCCGAAGACCGGCCGGGGTTTTCCGGAGAACGAGGGCCTGATCCGGCCGGAACGCAAGGCGGAAGATCGAGTCGCGCGCGATGATGCGCGAGGGAAGACGCTGGGGATCGACGATCAGCCAGAGACCGGCGGCCGGGCCCGTCTCTGCCGGCACGACCCAGGACAGGCGCAGGCGGTATCGGTCGAGGAAATACTGGGGCAGCCCGTCGATGCCGGCCAGGTCGGCGGGCGCGGTGAAGGCTCCGTAAAGACTGCGGCAGATGCGCTGGGCGCGATCCGACCGGGCCGCACCGGACGTGTCGGCCTGGGAAGCGTCGGATGCTGCGAGCGCCGAAAGCTCGGCCCACAGCATCTCTCGCGTCCGGGACGGCTCGTTGCCGGATTGCCAGGCCAGCCGCCCGGCGGCGTCGAAAGCGAACACGTCGGCAGCGGGGAAGAGGCGATGCAGGGCTTTTCCGGCAGCCGTGGCGGTACGGGCGTTCCAGGTGCGCCTCTGCGCGGCTCGCAACAACGGTTCGGCGCGCTGCCGCATCCAGCGCACGCGGTTGAACCGCTCGGCGATGTCGAGCACGGTCGAGGTGAGGGCGACGGACATATCGTCCCGGGATTCGCCGATCGAACGCTCGAGATACAGGTTGAACGCGCCGCGAAACACGAACAGAGCGGCGAGAACGAGCAGAACACAGGCGAGAAACAGGCCGGGTCGCTTCCGGGTCGGAACGGTTGCGGTCATGTCAGTCATGGTCGTGGCCATTATACGCGTTTCGCCGATCGCGGAGGATCTCATAGACCCGTTCCTGCGCCGCGTCGGCCGACGGCCTCTCGACCACGGCGAACCGCTCTCCGACGATTTCCGCGACACGCCCCGACACCATGACTTTCGTCTGCGTTCCATCCTTGCTCGCCGCTTCGAGCCTGGCGGCGAATCCGACGGCGGGGCCGATCACGGTGAAATCCTGGCGGCCGCCGGCGGCTCCGACGCTTCCCGAAATCATCTTCCCGAAATGGATGCCGACCCCGTTTTCGACGGGAAAGGCGCCGCGGCGTTTTCGTGTTTCGTTCAGCCGGGCAAGCGCGCGGCGCATTTCCAGACCGGCTTCGACGGCCCGGATTGCCGGGTGGGCAGCCCCATCCAGCGGTCTGAACACGGCCTGGATCGCATCCCCGATCAGCTTGTCGATCTCCCCGCCGGATTCCCGGATGACGGCATCCATCGCGGTGAAATACTCGTTGAGCATGGCCGTCACCTCGGCCGGCGCTTCGCGTTCCGACAACGTGGTGAACCCCCGGATGTCCGAACAGAGCACAGCGGCCTCGATGAAGGCTCCCTTCCCCCTGCCGGCCCCCTGCGCGGCGGCGGTTCCCTGCCAGGCCGATTCGGAGAGAAATCGCCGCATCCGTTCGCGCTGCCGGAGGCCTTCGGCCATCGCCCCGAACGAGGTGCCCAGCGCGGCCAGCTCGTCCCGGCCGTCGGTCGAAAGGCGGACGTCGAGCGCGCCTTCCCCGATCTCGACGGCCGCCTTCTGCAGCATCCGGATCGGCCCGAGCAGCCTGCGGGAGAGAACCACGGCCACGCCGATCGCCAGACCAAACGCCAGCAGCAGGCCGCCGGCGGCCAAAGCGGTCAGCCGGCCCCGTTCGCGGCTCTGGTGGGCGAGAGGCATCCGGGCTGCCAGGACGCCGAGCTGGAGATAGCTCGGCCGGCTCGTCAGCACGAGATGCGGGCCGTCATGGAACTCGACACGATCGCTGCACGGGGAGCCCGTCTGCTGCGTTCGAACCGTGAGCCGGAGGAAATCCCGGGGGATGGACGGCAGTTCGGGGTTGACGACGGCCCGGTTGATGCGGAACAAGCCCCACGGCCTGTTCTTCGCCGTCACCGTTGATATATAATCATCTATATATTCAGCCGAATCGTCTCCCATGGTCGTGCCGCCCACGAACAGCCCGCCGAGGGAGTCCCCGTCGACCCGGTAGGTCTGGCAGAACAGGAGGGCGGTCTTGGTCGTCAACATGACATAGGTGATGTGTCCGAGCCGGCCGAACAACTCCTTGAGGGGAACGGCGTCGCCGATCATCTCGTGAACGGGCAGGGCCAGTCGCTCCTTCGCGCCGGGCGCCGACGGTCCGTCGGCCTTGCCGGCGGCGGCGCGCATCTCGAGGAACACATCCTTCATGATTTTCGCGATGACCGGCGAGGTGATGATCAGCCGGCGCTCGCCCTGATCATCCGTCGTCCGGGCCCGACACTCCCGCCGCCCCCCTGGAGAGGAGTGACGCATCTCGATGGCGACGGCTTCGGTGAAACTGGCAAGACGTCCGGAAACCTCGCCGATGTCTCCGTCGCGATCCCGCGCGATCCCTTGGATCATGCGGGCGAAACGCTCCTGATACCGCTCGAGCACGTCCCGGAATCCGCGGTCGAGGAAGGTCATGGTCCGCGCCGCCTCGGTCTCCCACTCGACCCGTTTCACCGCGTCGAAGCTGAGAACCCGCATGCCGCCCTGGATGCCCGAGAAACCGATCGGCACGATCCCGGCGAACAGGAACGCGAGGGCGATGCGCCGCCGCAGCGACCCGGTGCCGATGCCGGACAGGATTCCGGCGAGCAGCCAGGCGCAGCCCGCCGCGGCCATAATCAGAGCTCCCAACCCCGCCAGGCCGAGGGGGTTCCGGAACAGGCCGAATGATTCTTTTCGATATAATATCAACGTTCCCGCCGCATGTGCGGGAAGCGGCCGCGCCGTGACGAAGCCGCCCGGCACGCGAACGACGCGATCCACCGCATCGGGAGGCCGGGCCAGAACCTCATCCGGAAGCTGCCCGGCCCGCACGAGCCAGCGGCTGCCGTCGGATGACAGAATCCCCAGCCCCGCAGCCTCCTCCCCCGACAGTCGGGCGGCGGCCAGCCATGCGTGATACGAGGCCGGCGGGATGGCCTCCAGGGGGATTCGGATGACGACGCCGAACACCGGGTCATGTTTTTCGGGATCGGGGTTGTGCCGGAAGACGGCGAGGGCGAGAGGCGTCTGGGAGGCGCTCTGGATGACCGGCCCGAAAAACGGGGCGGCCGTCAGATCGACCAGCGTCGTTCCCGCCGCAACCCAGTGTTTCAGGGCGGCATTCGCGTTCGCGATGATCGCCCGGCCCTCCGACAACCCCTCGCGGCCGGCATTGCGTCGCTTTTCCTCCATGATCCCCCGCCAGATCACGCACGTCGTTTCGAGATCCTCGTCACGGGGCCACAAAAGGGGCTTCACGTCGTGATCGAACACGTTGATCCGCACCACGGAGGGGTTCCAGGCATCCGGCACCACCTGGGAAAGGGCCTGACGCAGCCGCTTCTCGAAGGCGGCCGCGTCGTTCGGCGGTGCCGTGCGGAGCTCCTCGGTAAGAACCGAGGTCAGGGGGGCCGTCGGCTCGATCGTCGTCTCGATGCGGTCGAGGAGCATGCCCAGGATCTGCCGGGCATCCTCCAGGTCGCGGATACGGGCTTCCTCCCGGTGCAGCAAAAGCCAGCCGATCATGACGAATACCGGCAGCATCGCCATGAACGCGAGGAGCACCCGCAGCCGGTTCGTCTTCAAGCGGGACCCTCCCATTCGTGACAGGCACCCGCGGGGGAGCCGGGAAGGCTCAGGCGGTGCCAGCGAAACTCCGGCCCCATGATCCGGACCACCCTCTCCGTCGCCACGATCCGGGTGGCCGTGCCGAACCGGCTCGCCGCCTCGCACTCGGCGGCTCTCGCGACGACGGGCCCCACGACCGTCACGTCGCGCCGGCCATCGGCCGCGCCGACCAGTCCGCAGACGGCCGGGCCGACGTCGATCCCGATGCCATTCTCGATCGTGAACCACCCTGCCGCCGCACGGGCCGCATTGAAACCGGCGAGAGCCGCGCGCATCTCGGCTGCGGCCCGCAGGGCGCGACGGCACCCCTCCGCTTCCACCTCGCCCGGGGCGGGGCGAAACACCGCGGTCACGGCATCCCCGACGAACCGGTCGACATCCCCGCCGTGCCGTCGGATGACCCGTTCCATGCAGGTGAAGTAGTCGTTGAGCATCGCCACGATCTCGCCCGCCGCATACCGTTCGGAAAGACTCGTGAAGCCTCGGATATCGCTCGAAAGCACGGCGACGGTGATCCGGTCGGCGGAACGCCCCCCGAATGCAGCCTCCCATGCGGCTGACGACAGATACCGCCGCATCCGCTCGCGCTGGCGCAATCCTTCCGCCATCTCGTTGAACGATGCAGCCAGCTCGGCCAGCTCGGTCGGCCCCTCGACCGGCAGAAGCGCGGGATCGCATCCCGCCGTGACGCGGCGCCCGGCCCGGGTAAGGGCATCGATCGGCCCAGCAATCCGGCGGTTCAGGATCAGGGCGACGCCCGCCACAGGAACCAGCGCCGCAAGAAGGCTTCCGAGAATGCTCCAGGACTGGTGGCGCAGGCTGGTCCTGACCCGTTCGAACGGAATCCAGCTCAACAGGCAGGCGCCTGGAACGATCGATGACGGGTTCGCAACCGTCAGCATCGGCACGCCACCGACATCGACCACCCCTTCGCTGTCCCCCTGGGATCGCAACGCATCGATACTCAGACGGACCAGCCCCTCCGAGTTCCCGGAGTTGTCGGGGCAGAGCATCGAATTATACATCAGTCGCAATATCACATCCCCAGGCTCCGCCATCGCCGCGAGCCGTTTTCCGAACCGCACGATCTCGTCATCGATGAGCAGATTGACGAAGCTCGCTCCGACCGTTTTCCCCGGCCGATCGCGCAACAGGGACCAGTAGATCAGGGAAGTCCGGCCATACAAGTCGCCCTGGACAATCATGCCGGGCATCTGGAGCATGTGCAGCATGGGATGCCCGTTGCCGATGACATCCGTGGCATCCAGCCGGATGGCCCGGGTTCCCGAAGCCTCCACTCCCTCAGCATCTCCTCGTGCTTCTTCGACGATCCGGAGGAACACGAGGTTGCCGATCTTGCGGACTCCATCGACGAACTGTTTCGTCACATGCCGGCCAACCTGTTTCTGCCAGGCCTTTCCATCCGCCGTGAAACAGATTCCGAAGAATCCATGCTGCTCGATATTCAACAGCTCCTGAAGTCTTGTCCTGTCGTCTTCGACGGCAGCCGCGGCGAGGGAACGGGACATACTCGCCATCTCGATCTGCATCGATTCGACATGGTTGCGCAGATTCCGGTCGGCCGACTCGACGCGCCGTTCGAGAACGGAACCCCAGAACCGGCGGGCGGAAATCCCTGCCTCGGTCATCGCCGCCAGCACGAAACCCAGGATGGCCCCGAGAGGAACGAGAGAGGCAAGGAAGAACATCGCGAGCACCAGGGCCCGCAGGCCGAGTCCCGTATCCTGGCTGGCCGTCAGGGCGATGGCCAGTGACGTGCCGCCCTTCCAGGCGAAGACCAGGCAGGCGAGAGCCGCGCCCCAGCGCAGCCAGCCGGGCAGGGCATACGCCCAGCCTGTTCTGCAGCCGATACCGAGCGTCCGCCCCGCGGGGAGACGGAACGCCATGAAATGCCCCTCCCGCACCGTCCGGATCCGGGCCGCATCGGGATTCAGGCCAAGACTTCGCCAGGATCGTCCCTGCAGGAGGTGCGACCGGGGGATGGTCAGGCGCCCCCCTTGCTGGATCGCGCAGAAGTCGATTCCGGTATAGCCGAGCACGGCCGCGATGCGGCGTTCCTGGAACAGCGGATCCAGAGCGTCGGTCGGGAAACAGCCCAGCCAGCCGCCCCGATTCCGGCTCCACTCGATGTCCTTTCGCAGCAGGCCGATGCGCAGCCCCCGGCCGGCACCGTCGGTGACCCGCAGAGCGAACGTCGAGGCGTGCCAGATGTCGGGAAGGTCGATGAACGGGGAAAAGAGTCGCTGGGCCGTTTTCAACGCCGCCCACATCGCCTCGTTCTCGGCATCGGTCATCGTCTGCCGGTGATTCTGCCAGGTTTTCAGGATGACCCCGTTCCAGATGGCCTCGAGATCCGCCGCCTGGGACGCAGGATACCCCGGCGTGAGCAGCCGGCCATCGCCGTCGAACTCCCACAGATGCGCGCCGGAAACCCGTGCGTCCGTGCCGGGCGGCACCTTCCGGCCCAGGGCGATCTCGAGGGCATGGTGCAGCGTCGCTTTCCGCCCGAACTCGGGATCCTGCGCCAGGCCGACGAAAAATCGCTGTTCGTCGGTCGCCTCGCCCAGCCGCCGGGCCGCTTCCACCAGCTTCACCGCCGCCTCATCAGCATCTTTCCGGCGGGCGTCACGGATGGTCCATTCGGCGAGCAGGAGAAAACAGACCGTGACGAGCAGAATGCCCGCCCGCATCGAATGCCCGTGAGCCGTCGAGATCATGATCGTTCATTCTACCCTGACGATTCCCCCGCGTCACCGGCCGGGGCATCCGCCCCCCGAGCCGTTTTCGCCCGCCTGGCTCAGAGGGGAGGCCGGATCGGCCGATACTAGGAGAAGAATCCATTCCGGAGGCAGATACGGGTATGAACGCTTTCTTCGTCGGCATCGGCGGCATGGGCATGAGCGGCCTCGCAAAGATCCTTCACACGGCAGGAAACCGGGTTGCGGGCTCGGACCGGGCACTCGACGGGGATTACTGCCGCCGGCTGCGGGAGCTCGGCATCGCGATCTATCCACAGGATGGGGACGGTCCCCGCCGGTTCCTCGTGGAAACGGGGTTGCGCGCCGAAGACGTGGTCATCGTCAAATCCACCGCCGTCGAGGACAAGGTTCCCGATATCGGCACGGCCCGGGAACTGGGCATCCGCGAGATCATGCGTTCCGACCTGCTCGCCGACATGTTCAACACGACCCGCGGCATCGCCGTGGGCGGCACGGCCGGCAAGACGACGACGACCGGGCTCATCGCCTGGGTGCTCAAATTCGCGGGCCTCGACCCCTCCTGCGCCGTGGGCGGCATCATGACCGGCCTCGAAACGAACGCCTTCCGGGGCGCCGGGCCGCATTTCGTGATCGAAGCCGATGAGTCGGACGGCTCGATCGTGAAATACACCCCGTTCATCTCCCTCATCACGAACATCTCCCGGGATCACAAGTCGCTCGACGAGCTGAAGGAGCTGTTCGGGCAGTTCCTCGGCCACACCTCCCCCTCCGGAGCCTGCATCGTCTGCGGTGACGACCCGCATCTGCCGGCCCTTGCCGTCCGCGCCGGGGGCAGGGTGATCCGGTACGGCTTCGGAGCGGAAAACGATCTGCGGGCCGAACATGTGGTGATCGGAGCGGATCATGTCCGGTTCTCCGTCGAGGGGATGCCCTTCGAGATCCGTCTGCCAGGGAACCACAACGTCCTCAACGCGCTGGCGACGATCGCGGTCGCGCGGTTTCTCGGGATTTCCGACGAGCGGACGGCCGAGGCGATGAAGGCCTTTCCCGGGATGAAGCGCCGGTTCGAGCATGTCGGCACGGCACGCGGCGTCACGGTCATCGATGACTTCGCCCACAATCCCGCCGAGATCGCCGCGGCGATCCGAACGGCCCGCCAGGCTTCGCGGCGGCGGTTCATCGTCTACCAGCCCCACGGGTTCGGACCAACCCGGTTCACGCGGGATGATCTGGTGCGGGTGTTCACCGATCTCACGAGCGACGAGTTTTTGTATCTGGACGACATTTTTTACGGCGGCGGCACGGTCGAGAAGGACATCTCCTCGAAGGAGATCATCGACGAGGTGCGCCGGGGCTTTTCGAACGCCTACTACCACGGAAGTCGGGACATGATCGTCACCGAGATCGTGCGCGAGGCGCGGGAGGGTGATATGGTATTGGTGATGGGTGCCCGCGACGTGAACACGATCTGTCGCCGCATCCTCGACTGTCTTCAATGACAGCGAACCCGAGACGAAAGGAACGGCCATGCCCCTCTCCCTGCTGTTCGCCCTGCCCCCCGGTCCGCTGCGGATAGGTCTCGTCGAGGCCGATGGGGTGCGTGTCGGACCGTCGCGGCCGGAGTATCTGCGTCGCATCGAAGAGGAAGTCCGGAGCCGGATTTCCCCGGATTACGTCTACCCGGATCCTCTCCAGAAAGGCATCCGGAGCCTGCTGAAAACCTGGGGGTTCCACCCCTCGGGCCGCAACCGGCCTGCCTCGGAATTTCTCGTGAAGGATATCCAGGTCCGCGGAACGTTCAATCCGATCAACGTCGTGGTCGACATCAACAACCACCTGTCGCTGATCTCGCATCTCCCGATCAGCATCCTCGACCTGGACAAAACGGGGGAGAAGCTTTCCATGCGCCTCGGCATGGAGAACGAAAGCTACGTCTTCAATCGCGAGGGACAGGAGCTCGCGCTCAAGAATCTGCTCGTCGTCGCCCGCGCCGAAGACGATCTGCAGGCGGTCGGGAGCCCCGTCAAGGACTCCCAGGCAACGAAAGTGTTCGAGACGACGCGCCGGGTGGTCGGCGTTGTCTACACCACCCGCAATCTTTCCCCCGACGAGGAGTTCGGCTCCTTCCTCGAACGGTTCTGCGAGCTGTTGCGGACCGAAGCCGGCGCCGACCGCGCCTCCTGGCAGATCCTGGACCAGACGCGCTAACACCGAAGGGCCGGGAAGGAAATAGTTTTACATATAATATGGAGGCGGATGATGAGAAGGAAACTCGGAGCCCTGTTCCTGTCGTTCCTGCTGGCACTGGCCACGGCCGGCTGTTCCGAAGAGGGCAAGCTCGAAGACCAGATGCAATCGAAGGATCCGGACGTGCGGAAGGAAGCGGCCCTCAAACTCGGTGAGCGCGGCACGCCCAATGCCCTGCGCATCCTCCAGCTTCACGAGGACGATCCGGATTTCGCCGTGCGCAACACCGTACTCGAGCAGGTGAAGCGGATCAACAAGCAGACGTTCATGAAGTGAGCCGGAGCCGGCTCAGGAAAACCGGATCTCGAAGCTTTTCGATGTGGGAAGTTCCAGCCAGGTTTCGTCGATGATCTCGAGCCGCTCGACCGAGGCGAAGAGCGGCCCCTTGCCGAGCACCTCGAGATAGGCGTCGACGGCCGCGAGCGTTCCTTCGGCGCAGAACTCGACGGCCCCGTCCCGCCGGTTCATCACCCACCCCGTCACGCCGCAGGCGGCCGCCTGCCGGCGTGCGAACGAACGGAATCCCACCCCCTGCACGAAGCCGTGCACGAAGCCGCGGACCCGCCGGAGCCGCTCGGCCGCCACCTCAGGGCCTTCCCAGCGGGATGGACGGTCCCTCCCAGGAGCGCATCAGATCGCGCTGATACAGGAAGAGCACGGCGGCACGATTCCCCGCGCGGGTGTGCAGCAGGCGCAGCAGACTGAACGTGTCGTTGCGTTGCCGGGTGCCGGTGGCCGCCTGATACAGCCGCTTTTCGAGGCTGTCGGCCACGGCCGGATCGACCTTGCCCTGGGACATCGCCAGGAATTTGCGCAGGTTCACCCGTTCGCTCGTGAGGTGCAGCAGGGAATCCGTCCCCGCCTGCCAGCGCTCCAGCAGCTCGACATCCGGCCCGTCGACGAAGTGGGGCCGGGGGAATGCGCCGGCGGCCAGGTGCAGGGAGGCGAGAACCGTGAACCCCTGATCCGCCGCGATCTGGCGCAACCGGCTTAGAAACGGCAGGACGCGTCCAAGGTCTTCCGAGCGGAGGGATTCGACGATCAGAACCCGGCCGGCGGCAGCGGGCACCATCTTCATCAGCTCGGCCAGGGCATCGGCATCGAAGGGCGGAATCGCGCTGTCCGAGCCGCGCAGATACAATCCATCCCGCACCGCGTTCGCCACGGCCTCATACAGGTTCTTCAGCTTCGGCCGCGCTGCGTCCCCCTCGGGGCCGCGCAGGGCGGCCCGCGCCGCGAGTTCCCCGGCGGGAATCCGACCCAGCCAGGCCGCGACACGCACCATCAGCTCGTCGGCGGTATGTTCGGATGAAATATATAATACTCCATATTTTGTCGAGAGGTGCATCGCCTGCTGGAGCAGGAAGGCCGCCTTGCCCTCCTCCCGGCCGCCGACGATGAGGTGGAGGCGGTTCTGCTGCCAGCCGCCCCCCAGGTGCCGGTTCAGCTCGGTCCAGGGGGTGGGCAGCACGGTTTCGTCGGCTGCCCCGATCTTCCCGGCGCGTTCGGCCGCCTCGGCCCGGAAGGGCCGGAACTCGTCCGGCCGGCGGCCGGCAGGGGCCGGAGCGCGGGATTCGATTCCCAGGCCGGCCTCGAGGCCTGCAGCGAATCCGCCGCCCGCCCCTGCAGGCACCGCCGTCGCGGCAGGGGTCGCCGGAGTCGGAACCGCGCCGGCGGCAGCCGCCCCGCCGCGGGCGGACTCCAGAGCCTGCTTCGCTGCGGGAACGAGGGCCGGCTTCGCCTCGAGGAACTTCAGCCAGGTCCTCACTTCGCGCACGCACTCGTCGAGGGTCCGTTTCTTTCCGCAGAAATCCGAGAATGCCGCCGTTCCATAAGCGAAGTGCGACGCCCCGACCCCCACCTTCGGCCGGTGCAGAGCCGGATGGACGGCCCCGGGCACCAGGAGGGGCACCCCGAACGTCGCCGTGGTGAGCAGCAGCGTACGGTCCGTCGTCCGCACCAACCGGCCGGCTCCGGCCCGGATGCCGCCCAGCGTGATCAGCAACTGCCGGTACCGTTCGGGCAGACTCGGCTCCGTCGGGGCGCCGAACACGTCCGGGTGCACCTCGACGGTGATCTCCTCGGGGGTGGCCGTCATGAACATCGCATCCTGCGGCACGCCGAGCTTCTTCAGCCCGTCGATGAAGCGCACCGTGTCGTCATAGACGTTCTGGAAGCCGAGCACCTCTCCCGACGGCTTGTAGGGCTTCCCGTCCACGAGGATAAGCGTCCGCTCATCCCGCAGCAGCGCCTCGAGCTCGGGCCTGGCCGGAAGCTCAGGGAGGCGTTTTCCGGCCGACTCGAGCTGGATGCTCATCCCGTCGCAAGCGCACTCGTCGAGGAGGAGATCAGCCGCACGCCGGATCGCATGGGTTGCCGTGAACGGCCCGGCAAGCGGTAATATTTTTGAAGCTATTCCTCTTGCAACGAGTTCGGCATCATCCTCCTCGAACCAGAACGGAGATCGGGAAAGCCCCTCCTGATGGACCTTCAGCAGGTCCGGCAGGGTCTTGAGCTCGTAGATCGCCGGGTCCTTCCCGGTCGCGGCTCCGAACGTGACAAGGCATCGCAGCGACATGACATCCTCTCCTGCGTCCGACGGCGGTTCCCGCCGCGGTTACGGAAACCGGATTCCCAGCGCCACGCCCACGCGGCGCGGAATCTCCCAGGTGCGCAGAACGCCGCCGAACAGGCTCTGATGCGCCCCCATTGCATGGATGAACAGATCCTCTCCCGTGTGACCATGGGTGTCGGTCAGGTGATCTTCGGTTTCGAGGGCATGGAAGGTGATGCCCAGCTTCGAGAAGACGAGCGATCCGAGCTGCATTTCGAAGTTCTTCGCCTCCCGGGCCGCGGCAAGCTGCTGCAGCTCGGCGGCGGTGAACTCGACACCGGGCAGGGCGGCTCTGACCCGCTCGGGCAGGGCATCGCCGCTTCCGCGGAGAGCCGCGGCGAGGGCGATCGTCGAGGTGGCGGCGGCGGCGAATCTGGCCGGATCGAACCGCTCGGTCACCTGCATCCCGCCGGTCGCGTGATCCGACACGACGACGAGCAGGGCATCCGGATTCGTCTTGACGAACTCGACCATCTTGCGCAACGCCTCATCCATGGCACGCATCTGGGCGACCCCCTCGGCCGCGTCGTGCGCATGCATCGTGGCATCTATTTTTCCCGCCTCGACCATCAGCAGGAACCCCTTGTCGCCGCGATCGAGCAGGGAAACGGCGGCCGCGGCCATCTCGGCAAGCAGGGGAACATCGGCTCCCTCGCGTTCGAACGTGTAGGGCAGATACGAATCGGCGAACAGTCCCAGCAGCTTGGCCGAGCGGGAAGCGACCGCGTTCAGCAGTTCCTGCCGGGTGTTCACGACCCGGTATCCGCGTTTGACCGCCTCATCGAGCTGACCGGCGAACTTTTTCCGGCCGCCGCTCAGCAGCACTTCGAAGTCGCTGCGCACCTGCTGCGCCGCGATCGCCTCTTCTTCGTCCCGGTCGTTCTGATGGGACGAGAAGGCTGCCGGCGTGGCATGGGAAAGGCGCGTGTCGGAAACGACTCCGAGCCGGTATCCCAGCTTCCGGGCCTCCTCGAACAGGGTCGGAACCGGCTTGAACGCATCATCCACCGCGATGCGGCCGTTGATCGTCTCGCGGCCCGTCGAGAACTGGGACGCGGCGGCGGCCGAATCGTTGACCTGGCCGCCCTTCGGATACCCGATCATCCGGCCGACGACGGGCAGCTTGTCGACCGTGAGCATGCCGTCCCGGCCGGCGATGGCGGCACGGCCCAGGGTGAGCATCGGGGCGCTCATGCCGTCGCAGATGAACAGGATCACCTTGCGGGCGGGCTTCCCGATGATGCCGACCCGGCGCCGGATCGCCTCGTCGATCGTGATCGGATCAGGATTGATCGGCGTGATAAGGTCCGCCGGCCGCGCCTGCTGCGGCGTGACATCCTTGATCGGATCCTGGCCGTAGAGGCTGCCGGCGAGAAGGAGAAGGCAGAAACACAGGACAAGGCGCATCGTTCTTGGCATGATCATTCCCTTTCGAGTCAGCACGGAGTCATTCCATTTTCGGCATGATACCACGCCCGGGCATCGGGGGTTCCCGGTCGAACCAGGCCACGCCGGAAGGGGTGTACGACGCAAGACCGAATCCTTCGGGCCGGGAAACGGCGAGCAGGGGTTCGTGGTCCGGCAGACGTTTCATCAGGCGCTCCACAACGGCGTCTCCCCGGTCGATGGCAATCACGATGCGCTGGGAACGAGAATCGTGGCCATTCAGCCGCACCGCTTCCCAGGGATTCACGGCAAACTGCTCCGGGGACCGCTCTGCGGCAGCCCCCAGGAAACCGGCCAACACCGTTTCGACCACCGGACGCGGGGCTCCGGCCGGCAGGGTGTCGAGCCGGTCACGCAGGCCGTCATAATCGACGGTGTCACGCGAAACGGCTGCCGCGATCGCTTCCCGGTCGAACCCGCGCGTGGAAAGCCGCCGGGCGACCTCGAGCCGGACCCGGGCGGGGTGGCGAAGCAGGAGAAGCTTCGGCCCGCCGCCCAGGGCGGCAACGAACCGCTCGAACCGAGTGTCGATGTGCCAGAAGGACGGTCCGATCGCCGTCAACGTCTGGGTCGTGACCGTGGCCAGCGCCAGGGCGGCCGCAACCATCCCCCATGACCGGACGGTCCGCTCTCCGCCGGCCCGGATCATCCGCTCGAACAGACATGCCCAGCCGTAGGCCGCCGCGGGCAGGAGGCAGAACAGATATCGGGGTCCGTAACAGAAGTCCTGGAAATAGTAGAAGGCATACCCGACCGTCGTCAGCAGGGCGTGCACGGCGAGAAACCGCTCGGAAACAGCCTGCCGGGCCGTTTCGACCGCGGGAGCGGGCTGGCGCCGCTGGTGGCCGACGCCCATCCAGACGCGCGCGGCAAGGAAGGCGAGGCCGGCCCATCCGGCCAGACCGCCTCCCCAGGCGAACGCGGAAAACCCGAGCAGGTTGTCCGTAACGTTTCCGAGCAACTGCCCCGGACCGAGATCGAAGGCCCCGGACACCGCGTCCCGCACCTGCCAGACGAGTTGGGAGACATCCCCGACATGCGCCCGGACGAACCCGGCCTGGAGATAAAACGATATACTTATTATTATAATAGTAATAAATGTATACTTTCCCCGGCGACGGGCGACGACGGGTGACGAAAGACAGGTGCCGAGCATGGCGACGATCAGGGCGAGCGCATCCGGCCGGCGCGTCATGAGCGCGAATCCCGCGGCGAGACCGCCCAGCAGTCCGCCGGCGATCCGGTCGAACAGGCGCTTTCCGCACAGGGCAAGCGGCAGCGACCGCCAGACGGCGACCGTCAGGGTCAGGGCAAGCAGGTGATTCATCCGCCCCCCCGCCATGAGGATCGCGAACGGCGAAAGGCCGAGCAACAGCACCGTCAGATCGGCCCGGCGGCTGCCGGTCGTTTCGGCAACGGCACGGCGGCACAGGATGAGGGCCAGAAGCAGCAGCGCCGGATTCACGAGGCCTGCGGCAGCCGGCCCCGTCCCATATGCCCAGAGGAACGCCAGCGCGGGCTGATAGGTGGAGAACAGGTGTCGGCCGTTGTATCCGAGTTTCACGTCGTACGCGAACGCTTCCCCGTCGGGGAGATCCGGGGCGCGGACACGGCCCGAGGCGAGAAGACGGGCCTGCCAGTCCTGGATGATCTCGTCATCGACATGGGGCCTGTTCTCGAGCACCCCGAACTGGATCACCAGGGCGAGCGTGACCGCCAGGAGTCCGACGCCGGAACGGAGCCGCCGCCAGAAGGCATCGGTCCGATCATCAGGGGGTTCGGGTCCGGGTCCGGGTCCGGGTCCGGCTGACCGCGCCAGAAACCAGGCGGCCATCGCACACGAGGCGAGCCCTCGCGCCGCGTCACACAGCGTCATCCAGAGCAGAAGCGGTGAATCGGCGGGAATCAGCACATACCCGCTGTTGCTGTCCATCAGCCGCTGAGGGATGAGAAGGGCAGCGCAAACCAGCATAGCAGGCCACATGCCGAGACCGAGACGGTCTGCCAATTTTCCCCGGAGCTGCCGCACACGCTCCAGCGGGGATGTTCCGAGAGTCGCAACGATCGACAGCACGGCGAAAACGGCGAAGGCAAGCCATCCGGCAGGCCGGTCGAGAACATGTTCCGCCCACGCGACAGCAGCCCGGGGAACGGCCTGAATGAGCGCCGTGGCCGCGTGCGCCACCGCAAAAACCGCTGCGGGAAGCAGCAGGCCGCCGATCCGGAGGGGGGTGTTCTCGGACATCGTTTCATGATATCCCGCCGGCCGATCTGGCGCCACCCATCCCCTTACCCTCCCCGCGCAGCCTCCCCGGACCCCGGAACCAGATTCCCATGGCCGATTCCGCCCCTCCGCCCGGGCGGGAAATCCGGCGGCAGCTTCAGGCGTTTGTCGTCATGCTCCGGGAATCTGGTATACTTGCCCTGCAATCCGCGCAAAAGCGGATACCGTGGCTGCAGAAGGAGGATCTTCCGATGACCATCCTTTCCCGTTCGATGCTGGCCGTTCTCGTGTTGCTCGGCCTGCTTTTCGTCCCCGCGCTCCCCGGCGCGGCCGCTCCGCTGGAAGCGACGCTCATCCCCGCTGTTGAAGGGGAGTATCAGGCTCTCCAGTGGCGGATCGCCATCGAATTCTCCCGGCCCGTTCCGGTTCTCGATCTTTCGAAGAAGATCGTCTACACCGAAAACGGCAAGAAAGCCGCATTCACGGTGATCAACGCCACGGACACGACCGGCACCCCGCTTCCGCAGCCGCTTCCCAGCGAACGGACCCGGTTCGTCCTCGAGCCGAAGAATCCGGCGAAGCCGCTGGCCGCCTGTGAGATCGAGATCGCGAAAGGCCTGACGGCTGCCGGCGGAGAGCCGCTCGCCTCCTCGACGAAGCTTTCGTTCGAAACCCGGCGGCAGGTCGAGGTCCTCGATCTGCACACCTATTACAACGCAGAAACCGGCCGCGGCATCGACGTGACGCTCTCGGAAGAGGTCGAGCCTTCGGCTCTCAAGAAGAAGCTGCGCATCCTCCCGCCGATCGGCCGCATCAAGGTCGTCAAGACCGATGTCGTCACGTCCCACCTGTACCGCGTGACCGGTTCCATCGAGACCGGCAAATCCTACAAAGCCGAAATCCGCGGCGGCGAGATCCCTGACGAGAGTTTTCTGTTCAAGCCCGCGACGTTCGATTTCATCGGAAAAGGCCCCGAGGCCTCGGTGCAGTTCGCCGCCGACCGGTCCGTCGTCGAGCTGCGCAGCCGGCAGCTGGTGCCGGTGAATGTGACGAATCTGGCCGGCGTGCGATGCCAGGTCACCCGCATTCCGCCCCTGTTCGCCCCCGAGTTTGCCGATCTGACCGTCCTCGCCGCCAACGACACCCGGCGACCCCGCACGAGCACGGGCATGCACGCCTCGGAGGAGACCGAGACCGGCATCGCCTCGGCCGCCGAGTTCGCCGAACAGAAGCTGATCGAGGGCGTGAAGCGGCTGGCCGAGATCGACGCCCTGCCCTCCCCTTCCGGCAACACGAACAAAAGCTGGTTCCTCGGGGAGTTCGCCCAGGCGGCCGAACCCTTCTTCGCCGGCGGCGAGGCCGACAAGGCCGTCCGGTTGTCTTTGCCGCTGACGTTCCGCAAAGAGTCGGCCAAAGGCGGGGCCTTCCTCGTCCAGATGCTGGACCCCGAGCGGCCGCAGATGCGCCATGCAACCCGGCTGTTCCAGATCACCGACCTGTCGATCACCTACAAGTTCAGCGCGACCCAGCTGCTGTTCTGGATCACCTCGCTCGAAACCGGCAAACCGGTTGCGGATACCGCGATCATGCTGTTCACCCGCGACGACAAGCGCATGTTCCTCGGCTCGACGGACCGCGACGGCCTGCTGGTCGCCGAAGCCGGCACCTCCTTCCCCGTGATCGACCTGGCGAGCGAAACGGCGCAGCTCTCCTCGGCGACGCTGAAGATCGCCGACGCGGCGATCGCGATCGCGGCCACCGCGGATGACGCGGCGTTCCTCCAGCTCGACACGAACCGGTTCCGCCCCTACGGCGTCAGCCAGGTCCCTCCGGGCAATGTCAGCATCAAGTCCCGCAACGGCCACGCGTTCACCGAGCGCGGCATCTATCGGCCGGGCGAGACGGTGCATTTCAAGGCCACGCTGCGCGCGTATCGCAACGACGCGATCGTCGCCCCGCAGGGGGAGCGCGTTCAGATCACGGTCGAGAACTCGCGCGAGGAGAAGATCCTCGATCAGGAGTTCACGCTGAACGAGTATGGCACCTGCTCCGGCAGCCTCCGGCTGAAGGAGTTCGCCCCGCTCGGCCAGTACACGCTGAAAGTCACGCATATCACCCCGGCCGCGACGCCCACCGCCGCCCTGGTGGTCGGCTCCGTCTGGGACCTCCTGTTCGGCCGCAGCTCAAAGCAGGAAGAGAAGGATGACGGCAAACCCCGGCTGGAAGAGGTCAGCTCGGTCGGGTTCCAGGTGCAGCAGTTCGAACCGCCGCGCCACTTCGTCGAGATCAGGACCGAGACGAAATCTCGCGAAATCGAGCGCGTTCCCGGCCGCCGCGAGACGGAGGAGTATCTGGAAGCGCACATCGCCGGGAAGTATTACACCGGCGGCGTGCTGCGCCATGCGAAAGTCCGGTGGTCCGCGCGGCTGGTGACGATCCAGCCCGACGTCGAGGGCTTCTCGGGCTATCATTTCGGCGGTGTGGGGGACGATGCGACGCTGATCGAGTCGGGGGAAGCGGTTCTCGACAAGGACGGCTCGCTGGCCGTTTCCCTGCCGATCGACCGGGCGCTGATGAACGGCCCCAACGGGATCGAGATCAGCGCGACGGTGATGGATGTCGATGCGCGGCCGGCAACGGGCATCGAGACCTGGGAGCCGAAAGCGGCCGTGCATGTCGGGATGACGCAGCTTCCCGAGCTGAGCTCGGGGGACGAAGCGGCCGTCGACGTGATCGCGGTCGGGGCCGATGGGAAACGCCGCGAGAGCGGCAGCGTGCGGCTCGACATCCTGCGCAAGCGCTGGTTCTACACCCAGAAGCGCGACGCCGACGGCGGGATCTACTACCGCTGGGATCAGGGCTGGACGCGGACGCTCACGTCCACGCAGCCGGTGAGCGGCGGTAAGGCGACGTTCGATCTCTGCTTCGACGATTCGGGCGAGTACCGGTTCGAAGCTGTGTACACCGACACCGACGGCGAGTTCCGAAGCTTCATGGAGGCCGATGTCGGCTACGTGTATGAAAGCGGCGAGGATGACGAGGACAGCCGCACCAACCGCCGCAGCGACAGCGAGCTGGTGCTGTCCGTCAGCGCCTCGGCCGTCCAGACCGACGGCTCCGTGCGGGTCGACTTCTCGCTCCCCCGCGCCGCGACCCACGCGCTCGTCACGACCGAGCGCGACCGGCTGTTCGAGTGGCGCGTGATGCCGCTGGCGGGCCGGCGCGGCACGTTCGAGGCGAAGCTGGGCGCCGCCTGCCGGCCGAATGCGTTCGTCACGCTGACCGTTCCATGCGGCCGGACGAGCCTGACCACCTACCGCAGCCAGCTCGACATCGGCTCACCGCGCACGTTCTACGGGGTCGCCCGCGTCGACGTGCGGGACAGCGTCGCCGGCCTCGACGTGGCGATCGCGCCCGACGAGACGGAGGGCAAGGGCGATCTGCGGGGCCGGCCGGGCGAGCCGCGCCGGCTGACGTTCCACGTCACCGATGCACAGAAGGCCGGCACCAGGTGCGAGATGGCCGTCTGCGTCGTCGACGAGGCGGTATTGGCACTCACTGGATATATAACACCTAAATTATATAGTCTTCTGAATTTCTCGCTTCCGCTCTCGGTGTTTTCCGGCGACCTGCGGTTGTCGGTGCTGACCCAGGAGCTGTATCGGCTGTTCGCCACGAACCCGCTCACGGGCGGCGATCTCGGCAGCGGCGCGCTCGCGTCGGACATGGCGCTGCGCAAGGATTTCCGGCCGGTCGCCTACTGGAACCCGGCGCTCTACACCGACGATGCCGGAAACGCGGCGATCGAGTTCACGCTGCCCGACACGACGACCGCCTATCGCGTCTACGTCGTCGCGCTCGGCACCGGCACCGCGTTCTGCACGGCCGAGCGGAAGATGGTCGTGACGAAGGAGTTCTTCGTGCAGCCCGGCCTGCCCCGGTTCCTGACCGCCGGCGACGAGGCGGTGTTCCCGCTGTCGGCCTGCAACAAGACCGAGACCGCCGGCCGCGCGACCCTGGCCGTCGCCGAAGCCACGAATCTGTCGGCCACGATCGAGCAGCCCGAGGCGGATCTGACGCCGCTGACCAACACGGTGGTGCGCACGCGCCTGGCGGCCGACAACGGGCCCGGGGAAGGCATGCTCACGCTGACGGGCCGGTTCGGCGAGTTCAAGGATGCGATCCAGCTTCCGCTGCCGGTCGTTCCGCGAACCGTGCCGATCACCCGCATCAAACAGGGCTCGGGCACCGGCAGGCAGGAGATCGCGTTCGAACCCCCGGCAGGCGTGGCCTCGATGCCGGCGATCGACCGCAAGGGAACGCTCAAAGCGGTGCTCACCCTGTCCACGACCCAGCTCGCGCGGCTCGCGCCCGGGCTGCGGTATCTGCTGAAATACCCCTACGGCTGCGTCGAGCAGACCAGTTCGGGCATCATCCCGCTCGCGGCCCTGCGCGGCCTCGTCAAGCAGGGGATGCTGCCCGGCATCACCCTCGAGGAAGTCGACAAGTATCTGAACGCGGGCATCGCGCGGCTGCTGAAAATGCAGACGCCGGGCGGCCTGTTCTCCTACTGGCCCGGAGAACGCACCGGAAGCTGGTGGGGCACGCACTACGCCGTGTTCGCGCTCACGATCGCCCACCACGTGGGCTGCGACGTTCCCAGGGAACGGATAGCCAAGGCCCTGAAGGTGGTCCACGACGTCCTGTTCATACAGAAGGAGTCGGGCCGGCGGGAATACGGCATCCACGACCTGGCCGCCGTCAACCTGGCCAAGAACGACGCCATGACCGCTTCGGAGTTCGACAAGCTGATGTCCGACTACGGAAACCGCTCCGACGAGTCGAAGGCGCTGCTGCTCTGGGCCGCCTCGCTCCTGAACGCCCGGCAGCCGGCGCAACTCAAGAGCCAGCTGAAGGAGCTCAACCCCGAGATCGACGAGGCGAGGACCGACTGGTATGACTCGAGCGTCCGGGAAGTGGCCGCGACGCTGCTGGCAACGCTCGTCATCGACGGGGCGTCGAAGAAAGCCGACAACCTCGCCGGGATGCTGCTGCGCTCGATCCGCACCGACGGCCGGTGGAACTCGACGGCCGACACGGGCTGGTGCCTGTTCGCTCTCGGCCAGTATTTCGAGGTGAAAAACGTGGCCGTCGACGGGGAGCTGAAGGTGACCGTCCGGCACGCCGGCAAACCCCCGGTCGAACAGACCCTGGACAAGGAAGGCGCCGAGATCGAGCTCGACGCCGAAGCCCTTCTGGCGAATCCCGAACTCGTCATCGAGGGCCCCGCGAAGGGGCTCGTGCACTGGGCCTTCCGGTTCGAACACCCCGACCCGCTCACCCGCGAGGACGACCTCGACAACGGGTATCGCGTCACGAAGACCCTGATCAACATGGCCGGAACCGAGACGATCCGGATCGGCGACATCGTGAAGGTGGTCGTCGAGTTCGAGGATGACCTGCACCGGTCGGGCAAATGGGGGCGGTTCAACTACGTCGCCCTGGAAGACCCGCTGCCGGCCGGCTTCATCGCGATCAACACGGCGCTGCGCACCGAAGGGGCGAGGCGGCCCACCGACGATGACGACGATGCCGAGGAAGGCGACGACGATCCCGAGTGGTATGCCGACTGGGAGGACGGGTGCTACAAGTTCCGCCCGGACTTCTTCGAGATGCGCAACGACAAGGTGCTGGCCTTCGCCAACAATCTCTGGAGCAACCGGTTCCGGTTCACCTACTTCGCCCGGGCCGTGTGCGAGGGCACGTTCCGCATGCGTCCCACGCGCGTGTCGCTGATGTACAAGCCCGAATATTTCGGCATGACCGTCGGCGAGACGATCCGCATCGAGCCCGCCCCGAAGTGAGGCTGAAGGTCCCATGAATCCCATGGCCGGCCGCCGCAAGGCGGCCGGCCGTTTCCTGCAAGATCTATATTGCATGCATTATATACAAGGTATTTTATGATGGCATCCCCGAAGCGGATCGCCCGGCTCGCCGCCGCCGTCTGCGTTGCCGGCCTCGTCGCCTGGCTCTGCCGGCGGCCGGGGGTGCGGCTGCTCGTTCCGGCGGCGGACGGTCCGGTGCGGGAGGCGCTGGCTGCGGACGGCGGGGCGCTGTTCGCGCGGGACGGAAGCCTGCTGCGCCTGTTTCCGAGCCCATCCGGGGACCTGAGGCTGAGCGTGCCGCTCGCGAGCGTGCCGAGGGTTCTGGTCGATGCGCTTCTGGCGGCCGAAGACCGCTCGTTCTTCGACCACGGCGGGTTCGATCCCGTCGCGATCGCCCGTGCGGCGTGGGACAACCTGCTGCAGCGCCGCATCGTCTCGGGGGCCAGTACGATCACCCAGCAGTTGATCCGCATTTCCCGGCCGCGACCCCGGTCGCTCGCGGTGAAACTGTCGGAGTTGCTGCTCGCGGCCCGGCTCGAGCAGCAGATGAGCAAGAACGAGATCCTCGAGGCCTACCTGAATCTCGCCCCGATGGCGGGGAATCTCCGGGGGGTCTGGGCCGGAGCTTTTCTGCTGTTCGGCAAAGAGCCGGCCGGCCTCGACCTCGCCGAGGCAGCCACGCTGGCGGCGCTGCCCCAGTCGCCTTCGCGCCTCCACCCGCATGTCCGGGGCGGGGCGCAACGGTTGAAGGCCCGGCGCAACTGGGTGCTGGGCCGGATGGCAAAGCTCGGCCTCGCCTCGCCCGACGCCTGCGCGGCGGCGGCCCGGCGGCCTCTCGGCGTGCGGCCCTGGCGTCTGCCTCTCGATGCGCCCCACTTCGCCGAGTGGGTCTACGCCGAGATCGGCACCCCAACCGGCCGGCTTCTCACGAGCCTCGATCCCGACATCCAGCGCAGCCTCGAATCGACGCTCGCCGCGCATCGCGGCCGGCTCGCGCGGTCCGGAGCGCGCCAGGCGGCGGGTATCGTCGTCGACACCCCGACAATGGAGGTCGTGGCGATGGCCGGCTCGCAGGGCTGGGGCCCGCAAGGCGACGGGTTCAACAACGGCTGCACCGCGAAACGGTCGGGGGGCTCGATTCTCAAGCCGTTTCTGTATGCCCTCGCGCTCGAGAACGGCTACGCGGCCTCGTCGGTTCTGTCCGACACCCTCCAGACCTTCCGCACTCCGCAGGGCGACTACCTTCCGGCGAACGCCGACCGGCGCTCCTACGGCCCGATCACGATCCGAAGCGCTCTCGGCAACTCCCTGAACATCTCGGCCGTCAAGATGCTGAACGCGTTGGGGATCAAACCCTTCTATCGGTTTCTCGCAGCCCTCGGCCTGCTGCCGCCCGACGAGAACCTGGCCGACGGCTTCGGCCTCGGCCTCGCGATCGGCAACCCCGAGCTGACCATGACCTCCCTCGCGGCAGCGTATGGCATGCTGGCCCACGGCGGGCGGCGCGTCTCGCTGCGGGTCACCCCCGGCCCCGCTTCGGCCTCGCGGGCGCTCGTCACGCCCGCCACGGCCTGGATCATCCTCGAAATGCTGGCCGATCCTTCGGCACGGCTGCTGACCTTCGGCAACCCGCAGTTTTTCGCGTTTCCCTTCCCGGTCGCCCTGAAGACCGGCACGAGCACGAACTATCGCGACTGCTGGCTGTTCTGCCTGACCCCCCGGCACCTGGTGGGCCTGTGGGTAGGAAACTTCGACGGATCGCCCACATACGGCCTCTCCGGCGCCGTCGCCTGCGGACCAATCGCCCACGACCTTCTCCTCGGCCTCGATGCAGGCGGCCGGAGCGACTGGTTTCCCCAGCCCTCCTCGGTCATCGCCGCCCCCGTCTGCGGCATTTCCGGGAAACGGCCGACCCCGTTCTGCCCGATGCAGGCGATGGAGCTCTTCGCACGCGGCTCGGAGCCCTCCGATTCCTGTCCCTTCCATGCCCGCCAGGGCCGGTTCCACGAACTCCCCCCCGAGTATGCCGGCTGGCTGCGCTCCCGCGGCATGAGCCGGGGCGCCGACCCCTTCATCCTCGAGGGGGGCATCGAGGTCGGCGACCCCTACGCCCCGCTCCCGGGCGCACACCCGGAAGGGCCGGGCGTGCACCTGAAGGGGACTTCCCCTGTGGCCTCCCAGACTCCGCCCCTTCCCCCGCCCGCCCTTCCGCCTGCCGGGAGACTGCGCATCACCCGGCAGGACGCCGATGGCATCGGCTGGGGCCGCATCACGATCGTCTCCCCCCATACCGGGGACCGGTTCGTCCGCTCCCCCGACGAGGAGAACCTCGTGCGGCTCCGGGCGATCCCGGAAGAGCCGCTTTCCGAAATCGTCTGGCTGGTCGACGGCGTCGAGGTCGCCCGCGTCGGTCCGCCGTACGAGGCGTTCTGGCCCATGCAGCCCGGAGCCCACGCCATCACGGCGCTGACGCCGGGGGAAGAGGCGGCACAGGTCCATATCACGATCGAATGACCCACGCCCCCCGGCCATTCCGGTATAATGAATAGCCGGGTCCCGCTCGCCGGCGATTTTTCGAGGAAGGAATAGCATTTCGTATGTTTCGACTCCGGGCTCGACAATCCCTGTTCCTGCTGATCTGTCTGGTGCTGCTGCACGGCTGCCTGCTGCCGGGGATGGCTTCGGCGCAGGGAAAGGCGGCTTCCGGTCAGAAAAAACCTCTTCCCGACGGCTGGCTCGAAGTCGCGTTCATCGATGTCGGCAAGGGGGATGCCGCGATCATCCGGCTTCCCGACGGGAAAACCTGCCTGATCGACACCGGGTATGAGAAAACCTCGGCCGACCTTCTGCGGAACCTGGAGAAGCGGGGCATCCGCTCTCTCGACCTGGTCGTCGTCACGCATGAGCACAAGGATCACGCCGGCGGCTATCCGGCCGTGGTGAAGGCCCTTCCCATCGGCAGAACCATCCGCCCGATCGATCCGCGCGACCCCGCCCGGACGCTTCTTGTCCATCCCGGCGACGTCCTGCTCGAAGGCAGCCGGTACAGCCTGACGGCCCTCGGGCCTTCGAAGGCCCACCCCGAGAAGAATGACGCATCGCTGGTTCTGAAGCTCACCTTCGGCGCCGTCTCGTTCCTGTTCGCGGCAGATGCCCTCGCCGACGGCCAGGCCGACCTCTGCACGCGCAAAGACCGTCTCCGGGCAGATGTGCTGAAGGTGCCCCATCACGGAACCGGCCTCGCCGATGTCACCGAGACCTTCTTCTCCGCCGTTCGCCCCCGGTATGCCGTCATCACCTGCGACGAACCCGACGGGGATGTCCCGGAAACGCCTCTGATTGCCGCCCTGCGCAAGCTGGGCACGACCGTCCTGCGAACCGACGAGAACGGAAACATCGTGTTCCGCTCCGACGGCGCCGATTTGACCATGAAGCCTTGATCTACCTTTGATTATATACAATGTATTATTGATGGAGGACCTATGACGCGTCGATCTTCGTTTTTCCTCGCCCTGGCACTCGCGTGTGCCGTTCCGACGACCATCCCCCTGCCGGCCCGGGCCGCGCAGGATGCCGTGAAGGATTACCCCGTCCTGTCCTTCTCGGCAGCGAACGTGAAGGCGTTCGCCGACCGCGTCGAGGAAGAACACGCGGACGTGATGAAGGCGCTCCGCGCGAAATACCCGGACAAGCCCGAAAAGCAGGCGAAGAACGCCTCTGCCGTCGCCTACGCGAAGCTGGTGGCCGATGCGCAGGCGCTTCTCGCCGCCACGAAAACCTCGCAGGATGAGGGGGATGCGGCGCACGAGTTCGTGCGCCTCCAGCGGCTCCATTACGCCCTGCTGGCCGACATGGCGCAAGCCCCCGAGGAGTCGGCGCTCGGCAAGCTCGGCAGGCGGTTCCGCATGCTCAGCAACGTGGTCGGCGGCAGCCTGGCCATGTCCGTTCCCGAGGGAATCGCCCCCGAGCAGCCGATCGGCCCGCTCGGAGCGAAGCGCGAGGCGGCGCGGCTGTTCAAGAGCGGCAGCCGCGTTCCCGTCTCGCGCGAGGAGCTTTCCCGGCTCTCCCCCGTCGAGATCTCCCGCCTGCAGCCCGCGCCGGACCACCCGGCCCTGAGCGGGAAAGCGCCCGGCAACCATTTCCAGGACTTCGTGAACGAACAGGTGTCGCTGATCCGGGCCTGCGAGAAGAAGCTCGCCCGGTTCGACATCGGGTATGCCCGGCGCGTCCTGTTCTATGACGAGCTCAAGGAGGATGCCACCTCGCCGAAGATCACGGTGAAGGACCGGTATGGCCTGACCTGGAAGCTGAAGTGGGGCGACGAGGTGCACAGCGACGTCGCAATGACCCGCCTCGCCATCGACCTGGGCGCCTCGTTCGAGGATCTGAAGTTTTACTCGGGCCCCGGCGAGTCGCTGCTGATCTTCACTCCGCCTGCGAAGACCGGGTCGGATGCCGTCCACTCGTTCAGCCGCCTGTCCGAAATGCTGCTGAACTCGAAGTTCCAGTTTCATGCCGACCGGTATCTGCTCGACGACAAGCTTGTAAAGAACGGCAACACGATCCTGGGGCATGGCATCGTCGACAAGCAGATGGCCGAACGGGAATCGATCGACCCGAAGTATGTCGGGGCGACCTTCGTGAAGTTCAAGGAGTGCCAGCTTTCGCTGTACAACCCTGCGATCAAGCGGCTTGGCGGCGCGGCGCTCAGCACGGCCGGCGCCGAGAGCGACCGGGTCACCCGCGGCTCGATCGTGTTCAACGCCTGGATCAAGAACAAGGACATGAAGGACGACAACTCCCGCGTCGGCCTCGTCTACAACCTCAAAACCCGCCAGTTCGACCGCACCGTCGAGTTCCAGAGCGATCTCGGCTGCACCCTCGGCGGGCTGAAGCCGTCCGGTGAGCTGAACTCGTTCGAACCCTCGTTCGTGCGCGCCCGGCTCGGAACCATCAACTTCCTCATGCGGCCCCTGTATGTGCCGCGGGCATGGAAGGATTGCTCCTGGGCCGATGCCCGCTGGATGGCCCTGCGCATCGCGAAGCTCAGCCGCGCCGATCTCGAGCGGTGTTTCTCGGAAAGCGGCTGGCCGTCGTTCGCCCAGAAGGTCGCCGTCGAGCGGCTGATCTCGCGGCGCAACGAGCTGATCCGGCCGTTCCGCCTCGATCTCGACGGGGTGAAGCCTCTTCCCTGCGAGCCCGACTTCACGCTGCGCGTCACCCGCGACGGGGAGACACACCTGCCGGTGCTGAAGGGGAAGATCAACGGCGACAGCGCCATCGTGCGTGAGTTGGAAGCCTCGACCCACCCCGAGGGCCTCGCAACAGTCATCTCCCGCAAAAACGACTGACGGGGATCCCCTCCGCCAGTCTGCATACGCATGCAAAACGGGGCGACGCCTTGAGCGCCGCCCCGTTTTCATTGTTTTTTATTATTGTTTCAAATATGCCACAAGGAGATCGCGGGTGGCGCGCAGCCCGGTCTCATGCGTGCGCTCGCACCCGTGCGAGGCGGATACGCCGGGCCCGATGAGGCCGACACGCAGATCATGGCCGGCGCGCAGGGCGGCCGAGCCGTCGGAGCCGTAGAAGGGAAACACGTCGACCTTGTGCGGAATCCCATTGTTGCGGGCCAGCCCGACCAGCTTCCGGCGCATCCCCAGATCATACGGGCCCGACGAGTCCTTGGCGCAGATCGAGACGGAATACTCGTCGCCCGCCACCCGGTCGCCGACGACGCCCATGTCGACGACCAGCATCTCCCGGACGCTTTCTGGAATACCGGCACAGGCCCCGTGGCCGACCTCTTCATAGGTGGTGAAGAAGAAGCAGACGGGAAGCTTCTTCAGCCGCGCCGCACCGAGTTCGAGAAGCGTGGCCAGCATCACGGCCGAGCCGGCCTTGTCGTCGAGGAAGTGCGCCTTCACGAAGCCGGTGTCGGTATGCTCGAACCGGGCGTCGAAACAGACGAAGTCGCCCACGCCGATCCCGAGTTTCTCCACGTCGGCCGCGCGCCGCACTTCCGCGTCGAGCCGCACGTGCATGCTCTCGGGCTTTCTCTCGGTCGACTCGGCCGCGCGATTGACATGCGCGGCCGGGTTGTTGAGCAGCAGAGTGCCTCGATACCGCATTCCGGCGTCGGTGCAGACGGTGAGATAGTTTCCCTCGAACGAGGGAAGGAGGGGGCCGCCGATCTTCGTGATCGCCAGCGTTCCATCGCCGTTGATATGCGATACCATCGCGCCCAGGGTGTCGACATGACCGGACACCAGCAGCGTCGGCGCAGGATGGTTGCCGATCAGCACGCCGCCCTTGTTCGTCAGCCGACCGGTAATGCCGGCTTTTTCGGCCGTCCGGATGAGATGCTGCGCGATCTCCTCGGTGAATCCCGACGGGGAAGGAATCGCCTCGAGGTCGCGCAGAAGCTCCACGATCCCCGGCGAACGATCGTTCGTCACCGTTCTGCCGGGCTTCCGCTTCATGATCCGCGCCATAGACTTTTTCCTCGCTTTCGTATCGTCATAATAATATATTGTTTACTATTTACTTACGTGTTGCCGAAGATCTCCACCGGCAGGGTCTTCCCTTTGACCGTCGTCGAGCCGAGCCCGGCGAACGCCTCTTTCAGCTCGGCCGGCAGGGCATGCTGGACGGCATCCGAAATGATGATCCCGCAGGCGTGGTCCTTCGTCAGGGCCTCGAGCCGCGCGGCAACGTTCACCGTGTCCCCGATGACCGTGAACTCGCGGCGCTGCTCGCTGCCGATCGGGCCGAGCAGAACCGGGCCGTAATGGATGCCGATTCCCGACCGGAGGAGCGGGAGATTCTGGAGGGTCCAGTCGGAGCGGAGGATGGCCAGCTCCTGTTGCATCTTCAGGGCGGCCTTCACCGCCGATGCGGCCGGTGTTTCGAGCGGTGCGACCCCGCCGAAGGTGGCCATGATCGCATCCCCGATGAACTTGTCGATGACGCCCCCCTCGGCCTGGATGCAGGCGACCATCTCGTCGAGATACCGGTTGAGATGCTCGACGACGGCGGCCGGCGACATGCCCTCGCACATCGTCGTGAACGAGCGGATGTCGCAGAACAGGACCACGACATCCCGCATCTCACCCCGGACGGCATCCGAGGCCATCAGCCGGTCGCGCACGGCCGGGCTGACATACTGGCCGAACAGCCGGTCGAGCGAAGCCCGCTCCCGCTCCTTGTCGATCATCCGGCCGATCAGCCGGCGCGCCGATCGCGACAGCACGCCGACCGCGATCCCGGTCAGCACCAGCATGACGGCCTTGAAGCCCCACAGGACGGGATCCTTCAGATCCTGCAGGAACAGCGCATCGGGGCCGGAGATATGCTGCAGATGCTCTCGGGCAACCTGATAGGCGACGATGAACTGTGCGGCGGCAAAGATACTCGCCCCGATGGAAACGCGTGCCTGCATCCAGAACCCCGTCAGCACGACGAGGAAGAAATACAGATAGGACGGCGGCCCCGTCAGGTAGGTTGCGGCCCCTCCCGGGAGGATCCACCAGGAGACCACGAAAATGAGCGTCGGCAGGGAAACCAGCGGCAGCACCACGATCCACGGCCTGACGGCAGGAATGGCGTCCCGCCTGGCCATAACATACAGACCCAGCACCGAGATCCCGCACACGAACGCCCACAACGCCGGAATGGCCATATCGGGCATGAGGCCGACCCAATGGATGAGCAGCATGAAGGTTCCGGCGAAGATGCCGAACAGCGCCCCGACCAGGAATGCCGGCCGCAGGGTGGCATTGATCTCACGCCGCACCTCGGGCAACAGGGCATCGCTCAGAACAGGCATCACCGTCCCCGCCTGCATGGGGTCATCCGCCTGGCCGCTCACGGTTCCTCTCCCTTCCGACCGGTTCATCCTACCACAGAGGCCCGGCAGCACAGAACGGGTTCTTGCACGGATGGGCCGATTGTGGTATCCAGAGGGCCTCATCGCCATGGCCTGACCGCAGGCCAGCAGGGAAGCAGGTGAAAAACCTGCGCGAGCCCGTCGCCGTAATCGGGGACAAACGCCGGCAAGCCACTACCCGCAAGGGTGGGAAGGGCCGGCGGGAGGATGATCCGGGAGCCGGAATACCTGACGGATGAGCACGCGACTCCTCGCGGATCGGGAGATCGTGCCGAACAGACGACGCATGGCGTCTCCGGCCCGGGGAGCGCGGCATTTTTTTCAGAGGTGGCGCGGCCCCATGCTCGTTTCTGATCGTTTTGGTTTCCGTTTTTCCCGTTTTCTGCTGCCGGTTCTGGCTCTCGTGGTTTTCCCAACCGTCAGCCTGCCCGCCGGGACAGCCTCCGAGACCGTCCTGCAGCTTCCGACGGTCACGGTGACAGCACCGGCCTGGAAGCCCCCTTCCGAGCTCATAGGCAATGCCGTCTCCCGTGCAGGGGCGGAGAAGATCGGCAGGTTTCTGCCGACAACCGGCCCCGAATCCCTGGGTGGCGGCGTGCTCGTGACCCCGCCCCAGGGCGGGCCGGGGCGGCTCGCCAGCCCGATGCTGGGAGGCTTCACCGGCGCCCGCGTGCTCGTCCTGCGTGACGACATGCCGGTCAACGACCCCTTCACCGGAAATCCCGACCTGGGGGATATCGATCCGGGGCTCCTCGATTCCGTCGAGGTGTATCGAGGCTCCGGTGCCTCCTGGTGGGGCAGCAACGCCATCGGCGGGGTCCTCCATCTCCGGACCGCCATCCCGGCCACTTCGAGCCTCCGCCTGTTTTCGGACGGTGTCGGGGGAAACGGCCGCGAGTTGAACGCGGCGTTGGCGCTTCCGAATGCCACGCTGGGGGTTTCCGGCATGACCTTCCGGACCCAGGGCTGGTCGGCCGCTGACGGGCGGCAAGGCAACGCCGAAACGGACCCGTTCGAGCAGGAGCGCCTGCACATCGGGATCCAGAGCCGATCGGCCAACGGCACCTCCGTCCGTTTCCTCCTTGGTTGGCGCTCGTCGGACACGGCGCTGGACACGTTTTCCCCGGTCACCTCGGCCCCCGTCGACGATCCCGACTTCACCCAGCACCGGTCGGAATCGACGATGAGCCTGCATACCGCGCGGCCCCTTCCGGATGGGGAATGGCAGTTCACGGCCGGCCGCCGGGACGCGGTTCTTGCCGGATACGATCCGACGGACCCCTGGAACGGGTATGACATGCGCTCGCTCACCCACCAGCAGGCACTCGACCGGTTCTGGTATCTGTCGCGCGGCGAGATCGACCTGGGCGTTTCGCACCAGGAGACGAAAGCTTCGAATGACGGCATCCTCGAACGGGATGAGACGAATGATGCGCTTCGGGGCGGGGTTTCCTGGAGCCCGGCCGCCGGCTGGAAGCTCCGGTCGATCGGGCGTATCGATCGCTATACAAACCCCGGAGACACGGCCGCGACTGGCAAGATAGCCCTCTCCCGGGAGTTCGGCCGACGCAGCCTGGAAGCCGCCTGGGGAACCTCCTTCCGGCGCCCGGCTCTCAATGAGCGGTTCTACCCGAACTACGGCGACGAACGGCTGGCCCCCGAAACGGGCCGCACCCTCTCGCTCGCGCTCACCCAGCGGGCAGGCACCGACGGCGCCGTCGAACTGCGAAGCTACCGGACGCGCGCCGACAATCTCATCGGAACCGTCGCCACGACGGACCCGGCCTATGCCTGGGGGATCAAAGCGGAAAACCTGGAAACCGCGGAAATCACCGGTCACGAGCTTGCCGTGCGGATGTCCCGCCACCGCTGCCGCATCGAGCTCGAGTATTCCCGGACGCCCCGGGCCCGGATCCTCACCTCCGGCTTCACCCTGCCCCGCGTGCCGGGGCATGCGGGAGCCCTGACGCTGCGTCATCCCGCCGGGAACGGCGAGGTGTATGCGCGGTATGCCCGGTGGGGGGCGAGCTGGGACGATGCCGGCAACACCCGGTCCGTCTCCCCGACGGATCGCACGGACATCGGCTATCTGAGCCGGTTCCACGGAGGCGCGCTCCGGCTGGCCCTGCTGAATATCGCCAACACCCGTTCCCAGAGGCTCTACGGGTATGGAGAGCCCGGCCGGCGGCTGGCCGTATCCTGGGAAATGGACCTGTAACGATCATCCCGCCCCCTTCGGCACATCCTGCAGAAGGGGGCGGGCTTGCCGCTCACGCGCTCAGGAGCCGATGGACCACATGGCGACAGGGTCGGGTCAGCCGCCGCTGATGAGATGGATGATGTCGAGGGTGGCGCCGTCCGGAACGGGGGTGACGTCATAGCTTTCGCGCGGAATGTAGACGCCATCGATCTTCACGATCAGAAGGGGAAACGAGAACTTCTTCACCCGGATGACGTCGGAAACGGTCATGTTTTCCTGGTATTTCAGCGGCTCGCCGTTGACTTTCAGCATGTTTCGTCGAATCTCCCTGTTACGAGTTCTGGGCCGAAGCCCTCATCCGGACCGAGAAGCAGCTCCATGACGCGATTGGCCTGCATGTGCGCGACGATGCCCACGCGCGGAGCCATCAGGCCCCGCCCCGGAACGGCCTCGGCCGTCTCGTCGCCGCACACCGTCATGGTACCGGAAATCCGGGTGCGAAGTCGATCGTTCCCCCCCCACCCCGCCATCCCCGAGCCCAGCACGAGGGGCTTGGCGGGGAACGCCTTCATCGCCGCCTCGACCAGCATCGCCTTCTGGTCAGCCCGGTCGAGCGCCTCGACCAGCACGTCGACCCCGGCGAAGAGCGAAGCCACCGTCGGCGGCACCAGCCGCTCTCCCCAGATCGTGACCTGAACGGTCGGGTTCACCCGGGTGATCGTCGTCCGGAGCGCCTCGACTTTCGGCAGGCCGATCTGATCGATATAATATTGTTGCCTATTCAGATTGCTCGGTTCGACCACATCGTGATCCGCCAGCACGAGCCGACCGATCCCGACGCGGGCGAGGGCCAGGGCGACGGTCGAGCCCAGCCCGCCGCATCCGGCGATGCCGACGGAGGCTTTTTTGAGTTTTTCATGAACGCCCGGGGTGTGGCGGGCCGCGAGGAGAGCATCCAACTCCTCCGGCGCCGGCATCGCGCCGCGCCGGATGAACACGATCGCGTCGCCTTCCGCGGGAATCGTTTCCGGCGTCACCGGACACCCGTTCAGGATGAACAGATCCGCCCCCGGGCAGTGCGCCGCGGCGACGTTCCCGAGGCTGGTCCCGCGCTCGATCTGTGCATCCCGCTCATTGATTCTGCATCTCATGTTCTGCCGTCTCTTCACCCCCAACCCCGTCCACATCGTGACGGGCGGGTTATAAACCCGCCCCTACAGAAGCACACCCGAGGTGTCACGACCGCCTAGTGATTCTGCCCCCTCTTGCGCGGCTCCCCTTCGAACCAAACCTCATCCCACACCATAGGGGCGGATTTTAAACCCGCCCGGATCGATTGCCCTCAGGGAAATATCTCATGGAAAGATCTTGTTGTCGCCGTCGATCGCGAACAGTTCTCCGAAAACCACCTCTCCCGCCTCGTCGATCACGTACGGCAAAAAAACGATGATCGAGTAGCCGTCCCCGTGATCGAGCGCGAACGCGGCGCAGTCTTCCGCCTTGCGTTTTCCGGGAGGCGCCGCGCGCACGTCGCGGACGATGGCTGTCGCGATCGCCTTCTTCGCGGCGGCATATCCCCGCATCTTCTCCTCGAAGAAAACCGCCAGCTCATCCTGGTCGCACGCGTCATCGGCTTCGGCCTGGAACTTCCGCACGCGGCGGGCCGTGTCGAGATACGCCCCGAACGGAAGAAACCCCCCGTTTTCCCGCAGCATCTTCCGCACCGGCTCCACCAGCCGTTTCATCAACAACTCCACATCCGCCTGCGTCGTTCGCACGAATATCCTCCCCGATACGGAGACTCACGGACTGTTCCCCTCGAACATCGTGCCAGAAGCACACCCGATCAGAGCAGACGGCGTCATCCGGCCCGAAGGGTCGAAGAAAACGGGACCAGGACAAACAATCGTCAAAGATATTTTTTGACAACCTCGACGACGTCGGGGAAGTCGATGCCGAGTTTTTTCAGCGTCTCGAGGGTCGGCACGGCATCCTTTGTCCAGCCGCGGCGCTTGTAGACGGCATCGCAGAGTTTCTGATAGCGATCTTCGCGCCATTTCCGGTGGAGAGCGATCTTTTCGTCGACGGATTTTCCGGCCGGATCGATCCCGATCTGCTCCCGGAGCTGCTTGTCGTAGCGCTCGGCGCGGGATTCATACTCCTCGCGGGTGACGGGGCCGGTCGAGCGGTAGGGCGCCTGGTCGAACTTGCGCAGCCCCTTTCCCATGCGCAGGTTGAAGACGCGCTGGAAGTTGTAGACCCGCTCGGACATGAAGACCAGCTCGTCCCGGTTCATCTCGCGGCCGGTGATGCCGGAGAAGAGATCGCAGTAGTTCTGCAGGTGGGCCGGCACTTTCGCCGCCTCCATCGGGCTGTTGACCTTGCGGTTGTCGCCCGGCTCGACGTCGTTCCAGGGCAGTTTGCACAGGCCGTTCAGGCCGAACCAGGTGCGGAACATCGGGAAGTAATGCAGGGCTTCGGCCTTGTCCTCGAACGTGGGAAGCTGGTTGTTCACCATGTCCATGAAGATCAGCCAGGCCTCGTCGTGCTGCGGCCCCTTGTTGGTCAGGGCATACCCGCCCTGCTGCGCCAGGGATTCCTTCGAGAGATACTGGGAGTATTCGAGACCCTTCGCCTCCATGCCGATATCCCCGATCAGTTTCGGATCTCCCCAGCCCTTTTCGATGAACAGCTTCTTCATGCGGGCGACGCCCTGGCCGACGATCGCCCCGAACCCCTCGTTGCGGGCCATCTGGTGGAGCAGCTCCATCTGCGCCTCGCCGTTGCCCCACGTCAGTTCGACGCCGCCGGTGCGCTCGGCATTCAGGATGCCGCGCTGCCAGCACTCCATCACGAAGCTGCAGCTCGTGCCGAACGAGATGGTGTCGATGCCGTAGGTGTCGCAGTAGAAGTTGCCCTCGAGAATCCAGTCACGGTCGAAAATGCCGCAGTTCGAGCCGAGCCCGGCGGCCGTCTCGTATTCGGGACCGTCGACGGTGACGGAGTGGCCCTTGTAGGGCCCCGTCTTCACGATATGGCCGTCGGCGCCCTTCGAGCAGCCCATCGAGCAGCCATGCCAGCAGCCGTCGGGAATCCCCTGGGTGAACCGCTCGCCCCATTTATACGATGCGATATTCTTCACGTCGTCGTGCGAGCCATACTGGAAGTTGCAGACCGGCAGCAGGTCGTAGTCGCTCATCACCTCGACGAGGTGGGCGGTGCCCTGCGTGCGCATGTGGCACTGTTTGTCATCGTTGTCGTGGATCTCTCGATGCAGCCGGATGCCGGTGTTTCGCACCCGGTCGAGATCGGCGGGACGGTTCATGTCGCCCTTGACGGCAGGGCCGCGCACGACGACGGCCTTCACCTTCTTGTTCCGGAACACGGTTCCGATGCCGCCGCGTCCGGCCTGCTTGAGACGCGCGACGCCGCGCCGGTGGTCATACCAGGAGAAGTTCAGACAGCCCATCAGGGCATGATCGGCGCCCTTGCCCGAAGCGATGACCGAGATGTTCCGCCGGTCCAGCTCGCTCTCGGCATACATGTGCGTGAATATATCCGCAGCAATATGGCTGTCGGCGCTCTCGAGGGGGGCTTCCTCGACCCGGATGACCCCCTTCTGCCCGTCGATGAAGATGACGACGTCGGCATCCGCCTTTCCCTGGATCTCGAGGGCGTCGAAGCCGCTGAACTTCATCAGGGGGCCGAAATGCCCGCCGACGTTGCTGTCGATCGGGATGTCGGTGAGCGGGGACAGGGAGACGACGAGCGACTTGCCCGAACCCGGATACTGCGTGTTGCCGCCGAGGGGCCCTGGACTGATGACGATCTCGTTCTCGGGATCGTTCCAGCGGGTCTTCGGGGTGACGGCATTCCAGAGATACCAGAGGCCGAAGCCGCGGCCGCCGATGAAGATCTCCTTCATCTGTTCCGTCACCGGCTTTTCGGTGATGGTCTTCGTCGAGAGATTGATGAACAGCGTGCGGTTGTTGTAGCCCCGTTCGGGCAGCCCCGGCGTGAAGCGGCCCTCGAAAACGAGCCGGTGGGCACCGCGCTGCTTTTCCAGATCGCCCAGATACGAGGTCCGCTTGGTATAATCTATCATATTGTTCATTCCTCTCCTCGCTCCGTCAGGACGGCAGCTGCGCGTGATCGCGCTCGCTCAGGGTCAGGGCGCAGCTCCGGCAGGCCTTGGCGCAGGCGCCGCAGGAAACGCATTTGAACGGCTCGCGGCCACCGGGCGCCACACGCATCGACAGCGTCGGACAGAAGCCGACGCACATGAAGCAGCCGACGCACAGGGACTTGTCGATCACGACGGTGCCGGCTTTGTTCCGCGAAATCGCCTTCGCCGGGCAGATCCCGATGCATGTGCCGCACTGGTTGCAGACGTTGATGTCCCACCCGTCTTTCGTGCGCGTGACACGGATCGCCGAATACGCCACATCCTCGGTCTTGAAAAACGTCCTGGCGCAGGTCTTCTCGCAGCTCTTCGCTCCCACGCACTTGTGCGTGTCGACCCCGATGAACTTCATGTTCGCCTCCTGATGCGGCAGTATCATGCCGGGAACTGGCCCGTGCTTGTGCTAGAGTGTGCCCGACCGGACGGCTTCAAGTCAAGCACCGCTCCCCCTGTGATAGAATACCCCGGTCAAGAGGGAGGGAACCCGTATGCACACCCGTCGTCCCGGTCATATATGGCCGATGGCCCTGCTCCTGCTCACACTCGCCCTGACGGGCCGGCTGCCGGCCCACGCAGCCGATCCCGGGTTTTCCTCGGTGATCGAAACCGTTTCGCCCATCGATTACCCGAAGATCCGCGTGATGATGCGGGTGTTCACCCCGGATGCCACCGAACTCCTTCATGATGCCTTCACCCTGCGTGAACGGGAAACGCCGATCACGAGCTTCACCGTCGATCTCGTCCGGCGTGAGCCGTTCATCGCCCTTCTCCTCGACCGCTCCTCGAGCATGGAGCCTGTGGTCGCGACGGTGAAGGAGTCGGCGGCAACGTTCGTGAAAGGGATGAACATGCCGGCGCGCATTTCCCTGATCACCTTTGCGAGCGACGTAGATCTCGTGACCGAGTTCACGCGCGAGCAGGAGCCCCTGCTCGGCGGGATCACGAAAATGCGCCCCTGGGGCGGCACCGCTCTGTTCGACGCGCTGTATCAGGCCTGCGAACAGCTGCGCTCGGCGGCCGGTACCGACGACCGCAAGACCATCGTGCTGCTCACGGACGGCCGCGACGAGAGTCCGCAGGGCAAACCCGGCTTCTCGACGAAAAAGGCAGACGAGGTGATCGCCCACGCCGGCAAGAACGGGATCCGCGTCATCTGCGTGGCCCTCGGGACGAATATCGACGAAAGCTTCCTCGAACAGCTCGCCCGCTCGACCAAAGGCGCCCTGCTGCGTGCCCCGTCGGCCGAACAGCTCGCCGGCATCTTCCAGAAGATCAGCTCCCGGATGATGCTCGAGCGTAGATATAAATTAAGCTATACAACTCCATCCCCCGAGCGGGACGGCTCGCGCCGCGAGCTCACGATCCTCAGCGAGCACAACGGACGCAAAGACCAGGGTACGGGCGCTTACGTCGCCCCCATCGATCCGGTCAAGGTGGAACGCAAGCCCGGCGCATCGGACAGGCCGGGCCGGGGCATGCCCGAAATCGCCATCCGGGAAGGGGACACCGCATCCGCAGCCACGGGAATGGGCACCAGAACCATCCGCCACGATGTCCGGCTGGGCCGCGTCGAAGCCCCCGACACGGGCACTTCGCCGGATATCGCTCATGTGGACCGGAACCAGCTCGCCACCTGGACCGACATCGCGACGGCGGCAATGCCCGTGTGGCAGGAGTACAAACCGATCCAGGCCCCACCCGGCGCATCGGAACAGGAAAAAGCCCATATCGCGGAAATGAACGCCTCTTTGAAAGCCTCTCATGACGCTCACCAGCAATGGCGGCAGGAGTTCGGGCGCGACCAGAACGCACGAACCGATCAGCTCAACCGCGAGATGCGCGAGCTGCACGACCAGAACCAGCAACGGCATGATGCCCAGATCGACGGCGTGAACCGGAACATCGACGAACTGAACGAGTCGAAACGCCAGATGCACGAGGATCATCAGCAGGCTGCCGAGGAGAATGCCGCCGGGACGAACCAGATGCTGGAAGGGCTGGAAAAGAGCCTGAGCCACGAGTATCAGGTGCCGACCGCCGGTGACGGGGCGACGGACGCCGGGGCGGATCTTCCCGATATGCCCGATCTTCCCGACACGGACGGCGACAATTGAATCCCTGGAAATCGACCCTTCTCCTCGCCGCGGTGATCGAAGCCGTGACGGTGGCCCTGCGGTTCGGCTTCGGCCTCGAGGCGACCCGCGACACGGCAGCGAGTGTCGGCCGGCTCACCTTCGGATACCGCATCCATCACGGCCTCGTCGGCCTGCTCATTCTGCTCGCTTCGGCATTCGTAAGCGATGCCGTCTGGAAGCGGCGCCTCGCGATTCTCGGCGGAGCTCTGGCCCTCTCGGATGCCATCCACCACTTCGTCATTCTCTGGGCGGTGACCGGCTCACCCCAGTTCGATCTCGTCTATCCCCGCACCCCCTGAAAGGCCGCTCCCCGTGCTCTCCGAAAACTTCGACAGACTGAACGACGAACAGAAGGCCATCATCCGCGGGTTCAAGGGGCCCACGATGATCGTCGCCGGCCCCGGTACCGGCAAGACCCGGACCATCGCCGTGCTGATCGGCCGCCTGCTCGCCGAAGGCACGAAGCTCCGAGAGATTCTCGCCCTCACCTTCTCGGAAAAGGCGGCCCGCGAGCTCCGGGGGCGGGTCATGGAATACCACCCCCACAGTTACGACGAGTGCTGGATCTCGACGTTCCACTCCTTCTGCGCCCGCTTGCTCCGGGAACAGTATCACCTGGTCGGGATCAGGCCGGATTTTCGGCTGCTCACCGGCTTCAAGGAAGCCCTGCTGATGGCGGGTATCTGCGGACGGCTGACCCCGGAAACCTTCCCGGTGTTCGGCCGGGTGCTCACCAAACGCGGCTTCCAGCTCGAAGTGCTCACGTTCATCTCGCTGCTCAAATCGAACCTCGTGACGCCCGATCAGCTCCAACAGGCCCTCGCCGCCCATCCCCCATCCCCCATGGTCAGGCAGCGCATCGACGAGCTGCTGCATCTGTACAGGCGGTATGAAGAGGAGCGGATCCGGACCGGATATCTCGACTTCCGCGACCTGATCTCGTTCTCGATCCAGGCGCTCCGCGACCCCGACACGGCAGCCAGGTACCGGGACCGGTTCCGGATCGTCCTCGTCGACGAGTTTCAGGACACCGACCCGGCGCAGTATCTTCTTCTCCGGCTGCTGAAGAGGCCGGACGAGGGCCGGCCGCCCCGCATCGCGGTGATCGGCGACCCGCTGCAGAGCATTTATCGGTTCCGCGGGGCGGATCCCGGCATGATGAGTTCACGCAGCGCCTTCAGGCGCGAGTTCAAAGCCCGTCTGTTCCCGCTCGGCGGCAACTACCGCAGCGCCGCATGCATTCTCGGCCTGGCCGGCAACCTGCACTGGTCGCGGGAGTTCGCCCCGAAAAACACCCCTTCGGGCGGAACTCCTGGCGGCCTCGTCGCGCGCAGCAACCGTCAGGGCTTCGTCGAACTGCTCGAGGCACGTGACGAGCTCGACGAGGCACGCATGATCGCCCGCCGCATCGCCTCCCTGCTCACCTACGGGACCCATCGATGCTTCACCCCCGGCGAAATCGCGATCCTGGTCCGGAACAACTACCAGATCGACCTGTTATCCGAGGCGCTCCGGGCAATGCATATCCCATTCGATATAGCTGGTGATATGAAATTTTTCCGATCCGAAGAGGTGACGGCGCTCGCCTCGCTGTTCCAGGCGACGGCGGGCCCGGCCGATGCCCGGGAACAGCCGCTCCGGCGCGCCTTCGCCTCGCCCGTCTTCGGTCTCGACCCCATCTGGGTTCAGCAGTATCTCGCCGTGCTCCCCCCCGCCGCATCGCTCGAAGCCGCCCTCGACGCCTGGCTCGCCCGCCCCCCCGACGAACCCCTTCCCGAAGGCTTCCCCCCTCCTCCCCCGGAAACGGCCGCACGGCTTGCCGCGTTCCGCGAAACCCTGCGCCTCCTGCGGGACGGGATCGAGCTTCCCCTCGTCACCCTGTTCGCCCGGCTGCTTCTCGCCGTTCCACACCTTCTCGCCGATCCGGCGTCTCCCGGAGCACGGCATGTCATGCGGTTCCGGAACATGATCGACGACTTCTGCGACGTCCGGGAGAAGCAGGATGGCCACCCTCCCGTCGCCGCCGATCTGATGCCGAGCTTCGACGAATGGCTCACGTATTACGCCTCGACCCTCGAACAGGAGGACGAGCCGGCAGCCGACGCGACCCCGGCAATACCGGGAGTGCGGCTGATGACGGTCCACCAGTCGAAGGGGCTCGAGTTTCCCGTGGTGTTCGTCACGGGACTCTGCGAGGATCAGTTTCCTGTCCGGCTCCGCGAGAATCTTCTGATCGGCTCGACCGGACTGGCCGCGGTGCAGAAAGCCATTGACGCGAGCAAGCGGGAGATCCGGTTCTTCAATCCCTACCCCGCGGATCACGCGGACCACCTCGAAGAGGAGCGACGGCTGCTCTATGTCGCCCTGACACGGGCCGAAGAAGGGCTGATCCTCACCCTGCCCCGGCGCATCGGAACCGATCCCGCCCTGCCGGCGCCGTTCCTGGCCGAGCTCGGCCTCCACCCCGTCCGGGACTGGCATGAGCAACGCATCCTGACGATCGGCGAGCTCCGCACGCGCCTCGCCCGCCTGACAAGCGAGGAGCGGCTACCGCTGGAGCCCGGGCTGCAGAACCTGTCCGACGCCGTTCGCGAAACCGCCGGCACGGATGACGGGGACGGGGATTTCCTGAAACCCCGCCGCTTCGGCATCGCCCCCCCCTGCCCGGCCGAACTGCCCGCGGGATTCCGATTCTCGGCCCAGGCGCTGCGCGACTTCATCGACTGCCCCCGTCGGTTCTTCTTCCGCCACGTCCTCCGTCTGCGCGACGAACGGGTCGAGCGCCAGCCCTCCCTCGTCTTCGGAAACGCTGTTCACGCCTGTCTCCAAGCCCTTCACGACCCCGAAGGCGCCTTCTCGAGCGGCCGGTCGCCGGGCTTCGAGGAGCTGGAAGCCCTCTGGGCGGCCCATGGCGTGCCGCTTCTCACCCAGCTTCCCGTGCTCCAGCGGAAGCAGTATGACGGCCAGGCCCTGGAAATCCTGAACCGGTATCGCGAGGCGGTCTACGTCAACGGCCAGATCCCGGCGGCTGGCACCATCGGCGTCGAGGCGGGGTTCCGGTTCGAGTTCCGCGGATACCCCTGCAAGGGACGGATCGACCGATGGCTCGCCGATGCCGATGGCACCGTCTGGATCATCGATTACAAGACGGGATCGGCGAAGTCGGCCGCCTCGATGCTGCGCGAGGCATTCCCGGAATCCGGCC
>JAKQOH010000018.1 GCA_029565415.1 Candidatus Rifleibacteriota bacterium
GGCCCCGGTGGCAAGCGCCCCCTCGATTTCGCGCGAGCCGGCAACAACCCCAACCTCGTCCGGATCCTCGAACGGGCAACCGGTGCCCCCGCAGGGGACGAAGCCTCACGCCGTTGAGCCTGCCGAACTGAAGCCTGACGGGTCGCCGAGTTGCTTTTTTTCCATGATTTTTTGCATCTCTCCCCCCGTCATCATGCACGCTCGACCGGTCATCGGTTCCGAACGGCATCCGGGGAAATCTTTTCAGCCTTGAGCCGCGCCGGCCCCGGCAATTGCCGCGGCCAACTCTGCCGGGTGACGCACCAGCAGCTTCGCGCCGCCTTCCCGCAGCTCGGCTTCGTCGCGAAATCCCCACAGGGCGCCGATCGGAAACATGCCGGCCGCCGTCGCCGTCTTCATGTCGACCATCGTGTCTCCGAGATACAAAAAGGCTTCGGCCGGAATTCCCGACTCGGCCGCGACCCGCAACGCCCCGGCCGGATCCGGCTTGCGCGGAATGCCGTTTCCCGCGCCGTAGACACACCGGAACGGCGTTTTCGGAAAGTAATGGCGCACCATCGCCGTCGTGAAATCATCCGGCTTGTTCGACAGCACCGACAGGCTCATCCCCCGACCGACAAGCATCTCGAGCAGCCCGGCAATGCCGTCATAGGCTACGGTCGCATCGGCCCAGTGGCTCCCGTATTCGGTGTGAATCTCGTGAAACAACGCCTCGGCCAGCTCCGGTGTTCGCCGGTCGGCCGGCAGAACACGCTCGGCAAGCACCCGCATGCCGTCGCCGACGAAATGCCGGTAGGCATCGACGGGGTGCGCAGCGAATCCGCGCCTCCGCAGCACACGATTGGCCGAATCGGCGATATCCGTCAGCGTGTCGAGCAACGTCCCGTCCAGATCGAACACCATGCCGCAAAACCGGGTTATATCCATAGCGGGCGTATTCTACCACAGCCGCCCGTCCAGCGGTTTCCATCCGGAAAATCCTTCAGGGCGAGCGCATGCGCTTCCGCTCGTGCCAGAGACGAACCCCTGGGAACTCTGGGATTCAGCGGCAGGGAAAACGGGTATGGTGGCCCTCAGGAACGATCTACCGCGGCATCCGGGAGGATGCCGGCGCGGGATACCGCGCTTCCAGCTCGGGCGTGACGCCGCCGGCCCGGACGATGCTGCGGTAAACGTCGACCGAGGGGGTCGGCACGCGCTCAAATTGCCCGTTCCGGCAGTCGACCGAGTACAGGCCGAACCGGGGCGCGAACGAACCCCACTCCCAGTTGTCCGTGATCGACCAATGGATGTACCCGAGCACGGGGTAGCCGTCGCGGATCGCGCGCTGCATCTGCTTCACATGCTGCACGAGGAACGCCTCGCGGGTCCAGCCATCCGGCCGCGGCGCCAGGTCGCAGGTCGCCATGCCGTTTTCGGCGATCAGCACCGGCACCTTGAACCAGTTGTAATAATTCTTGATCACGTCGTAGAAGCCCTCGGGATGAACCTCCCACAGATGAGGCTTCGTGAAGCCGCCCGGCAGCCGCCAGAGGGCATAATAATCGATGCCGATATAGTCGAGACACTTCGACGATCCCCGCTCGCCGAAGCTTCGCCCGCCGCCGGTCCCGGCCATCTCCTTCAGCCATTCGATCTCGACGCCCCGCAGGGTTTCGAGAACATCCGGAGCTGCCGCACCGGGACCAGCCTGCCCCGCGGATCCCCCGACCAGGGCGTGGATATCGCCGAAGCCGCCTATTCTATATGTTCCGGTATAGTTATTCCAGGACACATACGCGGTCGAATCATTGTCGTGGATGATCCGGTAGGCGAGCTTGTGGCAGCGGATCCAGGAACGGGTGACGGCGAGCGCCTTGAGCGGATTCCGATACCCCGGAGCGTTCGCTCCGAGAACGTAGCCCGCAATGATCTCCACCGGCGGTTCGTTGTAGGTGAGCCAGAAATCGACCTTGCTCCCGTACTCGCGCGACACGATATCGACGAAGCGGCAGAACGCGCGCACGCCGGCTTCCGATTCCCAGCCGCCGATCTTCTCGAACCACTGCGGCCAGGTGAAGTGAATGAGCGTGACAACCGGCTCCAGCCCGCGTTTCCGCATGCCATCGAACAGCCGGTGGTAGAATCGGACCCCCTCCGGATCGATCTTGCCCTGCTCCGGTTCGATCCGGCCCCATTCGATGCTCGTCCGGAACGCGTTCAGCCCCATCCCTGCCGCAAGATCGAGATCCTTCTCGAACAGTTCGTATCCGTTGGCGGCCCGCCCGATCTTCTCCTCGGTGCGCCCCGTATCGGCGAACGACTCCCAGATGCCACCATGCGTTTTGCCTTCCCACTGCTGGCTGGAGGTCGAAACACCCCACAGAAACTTTTTCGGAAGAGGGTTTCCGGTCGGAAGCGGTTTGCCGGATCGCGTTCCGCGCTTCGATACCGTTCCCTCTCCGGCAAGGATGAAAACGGGCGTTCCGCTCCCCGAAAGGGCCGGCTCGACGGCCACACACTGCCGCGAAAACCAGGCCTGGAGAAGTTTGACCTCCTCAGCTCGTGACAGGTGCGTGCCTTCCGCGCGGATCTTCGCGATCGCCGCGGTCAGGAGCTCGAGAGACGGCGTTTCGGGCCGCTCTCGTTGTGTTCCCTGATGCAGGAGGCGGGATCTCAGCGTATCCAGAAGCGACAGGTATCCTCGTCGGAGGGGAAGGGCCGCTGCACCGTCCGGAACTCCGGCCAGAACCGCTCGGATCGCTTCGTCCTGTCTCCCTGGCTCCATCGCGGCGACATTCGACAGGAGGAGATCATGCAGCCGCTCCAGGGCATCGGTCGAACCGCGCAGATTCTCATCGGCACTGGTCCGGTGCCATTGGTTTCTGATGAGGTCGGCAACGGGTTTCGTGTGCCGGCATGCGAGCTTTTCCACCTGCGCTCCGGCCTGCGGGAGGGCGAGATACTGCCAGACGAGATGCTGGCGAAGCGCTTCCGCATACCGGTCGAGACTGTCCCGGAACTCCGCGAAGGCCGGGACAGACAGACAGAAGGTGATGCAGAGACCGGCAACAAGCCGCCCGATAGATGCAACCCGGCGACCATCAGGATGATTCATGCGTATCTCCTCCCTCACGACGGGACAACCAACGGCTTCAGAACAGGGGAATGCCAAGCAGGCCGGGCGGCGGCGCCACCTGCATCAGCTTGAGCATCGTCACGTAGAGGTCGACCGTGCGGGCACAGGGCAGCCGGCCCGGCGGCACACCCCGGCCCCACAGGACCAGCGGAACCTTGATCTGAGCCGCATCCAGACCGCCATGCACGCCTTTCTGCCCCTCGTGCCACGGCTCGTAGCCGGGAGCCGCATTGACGATGATGTCTCCCGAGTTCTCGGCCTCGAGCAGCTGCGAAATCTGGAATACGGCGTCGGGATACGGATCGAGACAGGTCATGCGCAGCCACTTCCGCTCCTGGACCAGCCGGCCGTCCGACACCTTGCGCGCCGGAACGCCCATCTGAAGCGGATCGGTTCCGGAAACGACCTTGTAGCCGAGGCGGTCCCCTTCCCGGGTGATGACGGCCTCACCCGATCCGGACAGCACCCGGTAACGGGCCCGGCCGTCCCGGACGGCCAGGAAGCCGACGCAGGGCTGTGCCAGAAGCGCCCCGATCACGTCGCCGATCTCGCGCGCGTCGCTTCCCCGGCGATACTGCCGCATCTCGGCGAGGGTCGGTCGGACACGGAACGAGGGCATCCCCTCGAGACTGGCATCGGGCCGGCCCTTGAGATACAGCTGAACGCAGGCGTTGCCGCTCACGCAGACGATCACGTCGTTTTCCTCGGCATGCCCCTTCTTGTCGAAGTTGTAGCCGAAGGTGCTGCGGCCGATGGCATCACGGACCTTCAGGCCCATGGCCGAAAGAACCGGCGCAAGATCACCGCTTTTCGACGTCGACTGGGAGCCGTGATCCGCGCTGATGACGATCGTTGTCCGCTCCAGTTCGCCGTGAGCCTTCAACCACGCGATGAGTTTCGCGACGATGCCATCGAGGTTGATAACCGCCTCGTCGTAGGCAGCGCCGTCGGTGCCGGTGCGGTGTCCGACCGCGTCCGGGCCGTGAAAACTGACGAACGTGAACCGCGGAAGTCCCTTCCCGAGCTCTTTTTCGAGCTTTCTGTGGATGGCCAGATCGCACTCGATATACTTGCCGCGCATGTTCTTGAGGAAGTAATCGAGAGGCGGGTTGAAATTCCGCCTGGCGCCGCGATCGAGCATGGCGACGAGCGCCAGGCTGTCTCGGGGAAGGAGTTCGAACACGGTCGGATAATCCCGCGAAAGATCGTCGGTAATCTTCTTCACATCGGTGCCGCAGTAGCTCCGGTATGTACCCGACGAGCGAAGATACTGGCGGATGCCGGTGAGATTCGACTGGAACGGATACGTTCCGCAGATGAACGGCGCATACGCGGGCCCGGTCGTCGAGGGCCAGACCGAGACGGCATGGTCGACGGCCAGCCCGTGGTCCCGCAGCCAGGCAAGAGTCGGCGTTCGGCCCTGGTCGCACAGCCGGTTGAAGGTGTCGGCGCGGCAGCCGTCGAGAAGGATGAACAGGACCTTTCCCGGTTCAGCGGTTCCCGCATGGGCTGCCCCGGCCCATGAAAGCACGAGACAGAACAGGAACAACACGACATGCGTTCGCATACGGAATGAGCGCATCACAATCCTCCCCGTCGGCACATTCAGCCGGTTATTTTCTCATTGTATCCGTTTCTCCTTTCTCCCGGAAGAGTACCAAGGAATGTCGAGGGCTGGAGACCTCTTTTCGCCACCCAAGCGGCATGTCGGAAGAGAGACGGCCGGCAAAAGACGTGGGATGATCCGCAGCACGAGTTTCCTTTTTTGGGGGAATGCGATAAGATCGGAAAAAGAAGAGGACCGCCGACAGAAAATCCCTTCCGGAGAGTGATTTCCAAGAGCGCCATGCGCTCTTCCCAGGCCGACCGTCCCCTGGATTCGGAGGCTCGATATGATCACGTTCTGCGTTTCGACACTGTTGCTGATCGCCGCATATCTGATCTACGGCGCGTATCTCGACCGCACCCTGGGCATCGACCCCGCCCGGCAGGTACCGGCGATCGCCAACCGGGACGGGGTGGACTACATCCCGATGCCCTGGCCGCGCGTATTTCTCATTCAACTGCTGAACATCGCCGGCCTGGGGCCGATCTTCGGCGCAATCGCCGGAGCCTTGTGGGGCCCCGTCGTCTTTCTCTGGATCGTCTTCGGCGGCATCTTCATCGGCGCCGTCCATGATTATATTTCTGGATATATATCATTACGTTCAAATGGCGCAGGCCTTCCCGAGATCATCGGCACGTATCTGGGAAACGGCCCCCGGCGCGTGATGCTCGCGCTGGTGATGGTGCTGCTCGTGATGGTCGGCGCCGTCTTCGTGATGGGCCCGGCAAAGATCCTCGCCGACATGAACGTGCCGGGCACGTCGGAAACGGCCGGCTCGCCCGCTTCGGGCGCCCAGCTCGAGAATCCGTTCGCCCGGACCGCCTCGGAAACGGCACACGGGGTCCAGGCCTCGGAACGGGGCTGGCTCGCCTCGCCGCTATTCTGGTCGGTCCTGATCTTCACGTATTACCTGCTCGCGACGCTGCTTCCGATCGACCAACTGATCGGCCGGATCTACCCGATCTTCGGCCTGGCACTGCTGCTCATGGTCGCTCTGATCGTCTGGCGCATGTTTTCGGGGGTCTGGGTCATCCCTGAGCTGACCCTCGCAAACCTGCACCCCGCCGGCACCCCGATCTGGCCCGTGATGATGATCACCGTCGCCTGCGGCTCGATCTCGGGATTCCATGCGACCCAGTCTCCGATGATGGCGCGCACGATCACCAGCGAAGGCTTCGCCCGCCGCGTCTTCTTCGGCGCGATGCTGACCGAGACGTTCGTCGCGCTCGTCTGGGCAGCCGCCGCCATCGCCCTCTGCCACGGCTCGACGGCCGAGCTCCAGCAGATGCTCGGCCCGTCCGGCGATGCCGTCGTCGTCGTCCGGGCCGTGGGCAACACCCTCGGACACTGGGGAATGGTGCTCATCCTGCTGGGCGTCGTCGCTCTGCCGGTGACGACCGGTGACACAGCGTTCCGGTCAGCACGCCTGATCCTCGCCGATATGACCGGCCTGACCCAGAAACCCTTCCTCAACCGCATCCTGCTCGCGCTTCCGCTGTTCGTGATCGGCGGCTGGCTGTGCACGATCGATTTCGGCGTCGTCTGGCGCTACTTCGCCTGGCTCAACCAGACGCTCTCCGTCTTCACGCTCTGGGCCTGCACCGTCTACCTGCGCCGCCTGGGCCGGAACTTCTGGATCACCCTCGTCCCGGCCGCCTTCATGAGCCTCGTCGCCTCGATCTTCATCTTCACCAGCCCCAAACTCGGTCTCGACCTCGCCCCCACCCCCGGCTTCGCCCTGGGCCTCGTCTTCACCGCCCTCTGCCTCGCTCTCGCCTGGTCCCGCTCCAATCCCGCCCCCGCGTCCGGCCACACACCGGCCTGACGCGCTCCGAACCGGATCTCCCCGCGAAAGAGGATCACCCATGAGAAGACCCCTCCAATACGGCCTGGCTGCAACGATCGTTTTTGGTATTATTTGTTTAAATACATTATTCGCCGCCGATACGGCTTCCGCGCCTGCCTTTCCCCAGATCCCCGGTGTCACCGCCCCGGATCAGCGCCCGAACGCCTGCGTCGACTGCCACAGGGAATACCCGGATACCAAGGCCGATTACCGGCTCACGACCGTTCTGAAACACTGGGAAACGGCGGTCGATCCGAAGTATTTCGCGAAGGGAAAGGCCGCCGCGCCGGCCGGAGTCCCCCTCACCGGCAAGCATCCGGACGTTCGCGAAGGCGTGAAGACCATCCCCACCGACTGCCTCCAGTGTCACAGGAGCGATTCGACGACGGTTCCGCCCTTCAGCCGCCTCCTCCACCTGATCCATCTCGAAAACAGCCGTGAAAACCACTTCCTGGCAAACTACGGAGGTCAGTGCACCCATTGCCACAAGCTCGACCCCGAAACCGGCCACTGGGGCCTGGGAAGCGGCACCGCCGTCTGGTGATCTTTCCCTTTTCTGGCCTTTGATGCCCCCAAAGCGTATAATCATCTGTACAAGACAAGCAGGATGACGATGCCCCGCCTGTTCGGAACGCCGGGCTCATCGGATCCCTGCCCGAGAGAACGTATGAGAGTTGAGAGGTCCCGAGATGAAGAGGATTCTTCGCCCTTCGGTCATTTCCGCGCGCGCCCTTCTGGCCGGTCTGATCGGTATGCTCACCCTCTTCCTGTATGGATGTCTGGGCGGCGGCGGTGGCGGCGGGGTCGGACCCGGCCCGGAAGACCGCAGCCTCCTCATCGAACGGGTCGACCAGATCGTCAAGGCCCTCGCCTCGGGTGACGGCGCCGCCCTGGATCAGTTCCGCACATCGGCGCTCGGCACCGACATGCCGGACGGCAGCCGATTCAGGCCGCTCTACGTGCGGGATCTGGGCGACAGCGTGACAGACCCGAATGACAGCAACATCTATACCTTTTTCTATGATCCGAATGAAATCCGGTATCTTACCGCGGATCTCGCCGAGGTCCCCCTCTGGACCTGGTTCCGGGACGGCAACAAGTTCGGCCTGACGCTTCGTCTCTTCAAGCAGGAAGGGTACTGGTATCTCGACTCGCTCCTGCTCACGAGCCTCGATTTGACGCAGGCGGCCGCAACGACGGGCCCCGTGCCCAGCACCGCCCTCTGGCCGATGGCCCAGGACAACCGCTGGCAGTTCGTGGAAATCCAGGCTCCGCCCGCAGCTTCCCGCCGCGAACGCCCGTCTTCGCGCGTGAACGCGATGATCCTGAACGCGACCCGCGTCGATTTTCGCACCCTCTCGATTACGGAAGACCCGCTTCCGGGGCCGGAGGGCCGCCAGACGTTCCAGTTTCGCATGTCGACGTACGAGGCGGGCCTGGCCACGAGCCAGCTCGATCTGCCCATCGACCCCGGAACCTTTGAGTTCGGCCGCTTCTCCAACGGTATCAGCGCCGTCGATCGCGGTTTCATCACCCTCCCCACGGGGGCTATCCCCGGAGTCCCGCTGTGGGAACTCCTCGATCCCAACCATCAGGGCCTCATCCGGGCGTTCGAACAGTCCGGTCTCTTCCTGCAGGGCGCCGACACCGCCTTCAACGGGGGCCGCCCCTGGCGGCTGACCGATCTGCTCGTCCAGGAAGGCGCCGCCGCAACCCAGTCGATCACCCTGACGGCCCCCGGCATCCCCCCCAGAACGGGAGAAGCGCGCATCCTCGTCATGGAATCCCTCCGCGTGAGCTTTCCCTGGATCCAGGGCCTCGCACGCCGACTCGACATCTCTCTGACCTGGAACGGCTCCCCGGAAGTCACCTGGACATCGCTCTTCTTCCTGCCCGGCATGGGCCTGGTCGGGTATGCCGATTACGACCTGACGACCCGCCGGCCGGTCCGGTTCTCGTGGGTGTGGGGCGCCAGCGTGGGCACCCGCCAGTTCCTGCCGCCGGGCGACTCGGGAAGCCTCGATCCCTTCGTCACGATCGCGATCGCACCAGTGCCGCCGCAGCAATGGACCGTTGGCACCCCGTTTACCCAGCAAACGGCGGTCTCGGGCGGTGAGCCCCCCTTCACCTGGTCGCTGTCAGGAGCTCCCGCCTGGGCCGCGATCGATGCCGGTTCGGGCCTGCTGAGCGGAACCCCGATGCAGGCCGGTTCGTTCTCGTTCGAACTCTCCGTGCGCGACGCCGGCGACCGGATCTCCTCGATGCGCGTCCTTGCAGACGTCGCCACCGCCGCGGCGCCCGTCGTGTCGGGTATCACCCCCGCCGAAGGGTTCCAGGGCGGTTCCCCCATTCCCGTCGCGATCACGGGACAGAACTTCTTCGGAACCCCGCTTGTGCGCCTGGCCACGGCAACCGCCGTCGGGCCGGTCGCGACCGGCCTGACCCTCGTCGACGCCGGGCGCCTCTCGGGCAGCCTTCCCGTCACGGGCCTCGCAACTGGCATCTGGAGCATCGAGGTGATCAACCCTGACGGCCAGACAGCCACGGGGACGAACCTCTTCCGCGTCCGCCCCGCACCGGCCTCGGTCCCGGTCACGATCGACCAGGCCGTTGCGCAGGCCGATCCGGCCGCCGCCGGTCCGATCCACTTCACCGTGGTCTTCGCCCGGGCCGTCTCCGGCTTCACCTCCGCCGACGTCTCGCTGGGCGGAACCGCGCTCCCGGCCGCCTGCACCGTCACCCCGCTGCCGCCCAACGACGGAACCGCCTACGACGTGGCCGTTTCCGGCATGACCGGCAACGGTACCGTCATCGCCTCGCTTCCAGCTAATATAGTTATAGATATCGAAGGCAACGAGAACCTGCCGTCGGCCAGCACGGACAACCAGGTGGTGTTCGACGCGACCGCCCCCGCCGCCTCGGTGGTGCGGGCAACCGGCCAGACCGCCACGACGACCGCCGACACCGCGAACTTCACCGTCACCTTCACCGAAAACGTGACGGGCTTCACCGCGGCCGGCGTGCAGATCACCCCGCCGGCCGGCGCCAGTCCGGTCGCGGCCGTCTCAGCCATCTCTTCGACGACCTATACCGTGACCCTCTCCGGCATGACCGCCGATGGGCCGTATGCCGTCACGATCGCCGCGAACGCCGCCACGGATCAGGCAGGCACGGGCAACACCGCCGCGCCCACCCCGGCCATCGTCACCCGGGACACCCTGGCACCCGCGGCCACCCTGGATCTGGCTCCCGGCCAGTCCGAT
>JAKQOH010000044.1 GCA_029565415.1 Candidatus Rifleibacteriota bacterium
GACCGTCGACACCGTAGGCAATGTCATCGGCATTCGGTTCGTAGACGTAGACAGGAGCATCGGGAAGGGTGGCAACTGATGCGATTTCCACGGCGCCTTCGACCGTTCCGCTCAGGTCCCCGATGACACGCAGACGGGGATTGCCGGGCCCTTTCCACAGTTCTTCGATATCCGTTTTCGCCACGAGACTAGCCGCATCCGTCGCCCGGGGGAGGCTGTTCACCAGGACGGAAAGATGTCGCAGATACCGTCCGAAATCGCTTTCGAAGTGCGTGGGGTGACGATAAAACTCGGTCAGATTCACACGATTCGGTTCATCTTTCTCCCGGGTCCGGCTGGACTGCGCCATCCGGGCGCCGCCGGCCCACTTCCCGCCTCGTGCGAGTCGAATCGTCTGTTCTTCGGAAAAAACGACTTTCAGAATCTCGTTGCCTCCGCCGCAGACGCTCCCGGCGATCAGTTCGGACGGCGTGATTTCCCGATGCGGCAACAGATCGAAAATCTCCTGGGCCCCCCTCGAGATTCCGTCATTGCCGACGAACCCGAAGACCAGCGGACGCAGAAAGCTCGGCAGACGCCTGTCGCGGAGTTCTTCGGCGATATCGATGATCGCACGCCGCGCCGATGCGAGATTTTCATACTGATGTGCCTGTCTGATCGCGGCAAACGAGGTGTCGTATCCCTCGTGTTTCAATCGCTGTCCCAACGCCCAGAGGGTATCGATCATTCCGGCTAGACCGATATATCTTCCAATATATATGATGTTTCGGCCGCGTTCATCCGTGATTGCATTGCCATCGAAAAGAGTGCAACCGAGCTCTTGCAGCCGACGCAGAAAGGCGTCGCCGAACGATTGTCCGGGAGCGGTTCGGCCGAAATACATATACGTTCCGCCAGGCCGGAGAAGCTCCGCGGCGGGCTCGTTCATGCTCACCACGAGATCGCAGCCGGCAATGCCGTCATCTATCAGGGCGCCGGCAGCCGCATATTCCGCGTTCGAATGGACTCGCAACGGCGATCCCTGCACGACCACTTCGTATCCGTGTTCGCCGACCAACCGGCGGACGTCTTCCGGAACCAACGGCACGCGCCGTTCCCAGCGGTTTTTCCGCTCGCGGCAAATCCCGATTTTTCTGATCATCTTCCGATCTCCCATCGCTCTCTTCCGGCTGTATCTCTGCTTTTCCAACAACCCGTTTCTCGGAGTATAGCCAAGCCGCAGCAACCTGTCAAAGCAACAGAGCAAGCGCATCGCATTCATGATCAATAAAGTTCGGTATATTGAAATCTTCTTAATTTCACTACAAAGATACAAAGACCGTTTCACCGCCGAGGCGCAGAGGCGCAGAGATTGAAACAAGATAAAAAAGATGTACGATAATATTTTCCTCGGCGTCTCAGCGTCTCCGCGGTGAATCGTTTGAATTTCAACATACCAGACACCAAAGCACGAAGAACAGTGGAAGATTCATCACGGAGCAAGCTTTGTGGCTTTGTGGTGAATTATTCTCTGAATCTCTGTGGTGAAGCGGTTCCTTTCGGTTGGAAAATATGCTAAGATACGGGCATGGCGCTGTATTACATCATTCCGGCATACCTGACGGCGATTTTCGTGGCGGCGTACTGGGTCGTGCGCATGCTGCTCGTCGTCTTCGACGCCCTCAATTTTTTCTGGGACTGGTGGGATGCAAAGCGCACCGCATACCCGGTGATGGCATATTCCGAGTTCCTGATTCTTGCCGGGTTTGTCTACTACATCGTCAAATGGGAACTGACCGGAGCGCCGTGACGCGCATTTTTCCAAATATCGACCGGGCGCATTGAATTGCGCCCGTTTTGGCGTTATGCGGCCATGTGAGCATGGGCTATATTCATAACTGCATCGGAAGCGATGTGGAAATGAGGGCGGGTGGCCGATAATTCGTGTATGAATATCATGACGGTGGCCTTTGCGGGGGCACTGGGCCTGCTCGGAACGGTTGCCGGCTGGCTGCTTCCCATCACTTGGGATATGTTTCAAGGGAGCGGCCCCTGGTCACTGAAACGGGTGACGGGGCATCTCGGCCGCGGGGTGTATGTCGGCGGGTTTCCTATCGTTCTTGGAACGCTGTGCGTTCTGCTGATGCCCGCGATTTCCGAC
>JAKQOH010000049.1 GCA_029565415.1 Candidatus Rifleibacteriota bacterium
AGGATCACGGTGGCACGCTCGAGCCGTGCCATGTCGGCCGGCGTGAGGGCATAGTGGTGCGGACAGCCCAGTTCAGCCGGCAGCAGCAGGGAGACCGGCAGCCCCGTTCCGGAGGCGAGATCCCGGGCGATCAGAAACACCGGGTACACCGTGCAGACAACGGTTTTCACGGCCTTCTTCTCGGCGGCCCCGAGAGGGGCCGCCGGGAGAAGAGAAAGCAAACAAATGAATATATATGAGAGCGTGTGTTTCATCGATGCTCCGTCGGCCGCGAGTGATGGTCGGTCATGCCGCGAGGTTCCAGCCGGCCTCGAAAGCTTTCTGGTTGAGCTCAAGCAGTCTGGCCGGAATGCGCTTTTTCAGGCCGTCGAGCCAGATCTCGCGGCTGATGGCCGGCAGCCGCTTCGCGAGCAGGCCAACGAGGACAACATTCAGGCACTTGGCGTTGCCGAGCTTCTCGGCGGCGCCGAGCGCGTCGACGGCCGTGACCTGGGCGGGCAGGGCGGCGAGTTTGCCGGCGATATCCTCGGGATACACGCCGTTGCCGGCCGAGACCGACATGGGCAGGATCTTCTGGGTGTTCATCAGCACCAGGCCGCCGGGCTTGAGAAACTCGCTCCAGCGCAGGGCCTCGAGCTGCTCGAAGGCGAGCAGAAGATCGGCCTCTCCGGTGCGGATCAGGGGCGAGTGGATTGCGGGACCGAACCGGACATGGCTGACGACACTGCCGCCGCGCTGGGCCATGCCGTGCACTTCCGACTTCTTCACATCGAAGCCCGCTTCCATGGCGCATTCAGCGATGAGATTGCTGGCCAGGAGGGTTCCCTGACCGCCGACGCCGCACAACAGGATGTTCGTGATACTCATGGTCAGGCTCCTTTCTCCTGGGTGATCGCGCCGGGGCGGCAGGTGCGGGCGCACAGGCCGCAGTGGACGCAGAGGGTGGCGTTGATGCGGGTCTTCCCATCGATCGGGTCGCGTTCTATGGCCGGGCAGCCCAGCTTCCAGCACTGGCCGCATTTCACGCATTTGGCGCGGTCGATCGAGACGATGTGCCGCTCGGGTTTGTACCCCTTGAGCAGGATGCAGGGCCGGCGGGTGATGATGACCGTCGGTTCGGGCTTGGCGAGGGCGGCCTTGACAGCCTCCTCGAGCGCCTTCAGATCGAACGGGTCGACGTCGACGACCGACTCGACGCCGGTGGCCTCGCACATTTTCTTCAGGTCGAGGGCCTTCGTCGGCTTGCCCTTGAGGGTCATGCCGCTCGCCGGGTTGGGCTGGTGGCCGGTCATCGCGGTGATCGAGTTGTCGAGCACCATGGTCAGGTGTCGGCCCTGGTTGTACACCGTGTCGATCAGGCCGGTGATGCCCGAGTGCATGAAGGTCGACTCGCCGAGCACAGCCACGAGCTTGCCGTGGACCTTCTCCTTCATCGCCTTCTCGATGCCGAGGGCGTTCGTGATCGAGGCGCCCATGCAGACGATCGTGTGCATCGCGTTGTGGGGCGGGAAGGCGCCGAGGCTGTAGCAGCCGATGTCGCCGGTGACCGTGCAGTCGAGCTTGCGGAGCGTGAAGAACACGCCGCGATGCGGGCAACCGGGGCAGAGGACGGGCGGCCGCTGGGGAATCGCGACGTCCGGCATGCGGATCCTGGCCGGAGCCGGGGCCTTTGCGAACTCGTTCAGCGACGCGTGAAGGATATCGGGGTTGAGCTCGCCGCAGATCGGGATGCGATCCTTGCCGATACAGGCGATGCCGAGGGCGCGCACCTGCTCCTCGAGGATCGGCTCGTTCTCCTCGATGACGATGACCGTTTTCACCGTGGCGGCGAAGCGGCGCACCAGGTCGGCGGGGAAGGGATTCGTGAAGCCGAGCTTGAGGAACGACGCCTGCGGGAACACTTCGCGGGCGTGAACGTACGCGATGCCCGAGGCGATGATGCCGATCGACGGATCGCCGGCTTCGATGCGGTTCCAGGGGCAGGACGAGGCCCAGGCCGAGAGTTTCGCCATCCGCTCCTCGACCTTGACGTGGAGCCGGCGGGCGTTGTGCGGCAGGACGCAGTATTTGGCCATGTCGCGCACGAACTCGCGGGCCGGCGCCTCGGCGCGGCTGCCGAGCTCGACGATGCCCTCGGAGTGCGAGATGCGGGTGGTGGTGCGGAGCATGACGGGGGTGTCGAACTCTTCCGACAGGGCGTAGGCGGCGACGGTCATGTCGTGCGCTTCCTGGCTCGAGCTCGGCTCGAACAACGGCAGCTTGGCCGCGCGGGCGTAATGCCGGTTGTCCTGCTCGTTCTGGGAGCTGTGCATGCCGGGATCGTCGGCCGTGACGAGGACGAGGCCTCCGTTGATGCCGGTGTACGCGACGGTGAAGAGGGGGTCTGCCGCGACGTTCAGACCGACGTGCTTCTGGGCGCACAGGGTGCGGGCGCCGCCGTAAGCCGCGCCGATTGCCGTTTCCATGGCCGTTTTCTCGTTGACCGCCCACTGGGCATCGATCTCGTCATACTGGCCGCAGTATTCGAGGATCTCGGTGGACGGGGTGCCGGGATAGGCGGCGGCGAACCGCACACCTGCCTCCCATGCGCCGCGCGCGATGGCGGCGTTTCCCGACAGGAAGGCCCTTTCCCTGGTTCCGCTTTTCATCGTTTCTTCTCCTCTGGACGGCCCGGAATGCAGGCGGGCCGTGATGCAAGCGCCGGGATTATAGCACAAATCTCCCGATGGCATTTTTCCCCGAATGCCTGTATCATCCCTGCAATTCTCTCGAACCCGGAGAAACGACATGCATGTTCTCGTTACCGGCGCCGCCGGATTCATCGGTTATCATCTGAGTGAGCGGCTGCTCGCCCGCGGCGACACCGTCGTCGGCTACGACAACGTCAACGCCTATTACGAGGTGACCCTCAAGGAGGCGCGGCTCGCACGGTTGCAGCAGAAGCCGGGCTTCAGCTTCGTGAAGGCTGATCTGTCGGACCGGGCGACGATGGAGCGGGTGTTCGCGAAGAACCGGTTCGACCGGGTCGTGCATCTCGCCGCACAGGCCGGCGTCCGGTACAGTCTTGAAAACCCTCATGCCTACGTCGATTCGAACCTCGTCGGGTTCGTCAACATGCTCGAGTGCTGCCGACACGCGAAGGTGCCGCATCTGGCCTACGCCTCGTCGAGTTCGGTCTACGGGGCGAACACCCGGATGCCGTTCTCGGTGCATCATGACGTCGACCACCCCGTCTCGCTGTATGCGGCGACGAAGAAGGCGAACGAGCTGATGGCGCACACCTACTCGCACCTGTTTCGGCTGCCGACGACGGGGCTGCGGTTCTTCACGGTGTACGGCCCCTGGGGCCGGCCCGACATGGCCCTGTTCGGCTTCACGAAGAAGATTCTTGCCGGCGAGCCGATCGAGGTGTTCAACCACGGGAAGATGCAGCGCGACTTCACGTATGTCGACGACATCGTCGAAGGGGTCATGCGCGTCTCGGACCGGATCGCCCAGCCCGACCCGGCCTGGACGGGCGATCAGCCCGATCCGGGCACCAGTTCGGCCCCATACCGCGTCTACAACATCGGAAACCACCAGCCGGTCGAGCTGCTCGAGTTCATCGGCCACATCGAGCGCAAACTCGGTCGCACCGCCGTCAAGAAGCTGATGCCGATGCAACCGGGCGATGTGCCGGCCACCTATGCCGACGTCGAGGATCTGCGCCGCGATGTCGGGTTTGCCCCGGCGACCCCTCTCGAAACCGGCATTGGCCGGTTCATCGACTGGTATAGAGAATATTATAGAGTATAATATCTTGACAAACAGAACACCCCCGGCCATTTCGAGCCGGGGGTGTTCTGTTTCTGGCGAAGGTCAGGCGACGAGATTCTCGCGGTAGAAGTTCTCCCACAGCTCCTTTTCCTCGTTGAGCACCATCAGGGTCAGGTGGTCGGAGGCGAGCTTCGACCCGATATCCAGCACCGGGATGGCTGCGGCCGCGGCATCAGGCATCTGGATGAACAGGGAGCCGATCAGTTTCGCGCCTTGGTTCAGCGGATACGAGATGAGGATCGAGCCGTCCACGGGATCCTTGACGGTGGCCTTGTGGGCCGGGTTGGTCTGGAGGGCTTTGAACACCTTCTCCTCGATGCTGCGCATCTCGAGTTTGCGGGTGGTGTCGAGGCGTCCCAGGGGCTGGATCGTTCCGTCATGGTTCGCCCGGAACATCGCGGCATCCGAGGCGCCGCACAGTTTTCCGAGCGTTTTGAGGAACGTCTGGAACGGCAGTTCGCAGTTGCCCGGCGTGAGGCGCACCATGTCCATCAGCCCCGCGATCGTCGACTCGAGGGAGGACATCGTGCTCGTGAGGCTCTGGCGCTGGGACTCGAGATTCTGCGACAGAATTGCATTTTTGAGGGCGATCGCGGTGTGGGAAAGGTAATACGTCAGCATCGAGAGCATCTTTTCGGGATTCTCGTCGGAGCCGAACCGGTCGAGCATCATCATGCCCAGCAGCTCGGATTCGTGCCGGATCGGGATGTAGGCGATCATGCGCTGGATCGGGCCGTTCGTGATCTCGACGGTGGCCGACTTTTCGGGATGCACTTCGGCCTTGATGACCACGGGCTGGCCATCGGCGAGAACCGGTTCGAGCAGCTTGGGGTTCCGGCGTGGCATGTCCAGAAGACGCGGGGGCGCCTTCCGGGTGTCGAGAATCTCGTTGAGGCGGCCCGTGTCGTTGGGCGAGCGGAAGATGTGCAGGCACGCGTCTTCCAGCTTGAACAGGGCTTTGGTGCGGCGCTCGATCATCGAGGAGAGGGTTTCGAGATGGGTGCAGTTCTTGAGGAGCTCGGTCACTTCCTCCAGGATCATCTGCTTGTAGGTGATATCGGCGGTGAGCGCGTCGTTCGAGGATTTGACGCAGGCCAGTTCGGTCATCAGGGCGGCCATCTGGTTCTCCTGATCCCCGCGCGCCGTCTCGAGGCCCCGGATCTGCTGGGTAAGGCGGTCGATCTCCTGGGTGCGCTCGTTGGCCTGTTTCAGGCTCTTCATCAGCTGCTGGTTCAGCTCCTTGCCGTCCAGAGTCGCTTTCTCGAGGTCCACGCGGGTCGTGTCGAGTGCCTGTTTCAGCTCCTCGACCCGGTCCTTGAGAAACAGCGGTTCGGTCAGATCGTCGGTGAGCAGCAGGATCAGCGGCTCCTGGCTCTCGCCGGTCATCGGGATCAGGCGGCAGGTGAACGTGTGGGCAAGCCCTTCCGAAGACTGGACGCGGATCCGCTCGATCTCGCGGGCACGGCCGCCCGTCAGGACCGACTGCATGACATACCCCATGCCATACTGCTTGAACGCGGGAATCGATTCGAGCAGATTCCGTCCGGCAAGGTTGGCACCGATCAGGCCGCTGCGGCCACGTCGATATTTCAGGACCGTGCCTTCGGCATCGAGGATGAACCAGGCCGAGGTCACATTGTCCGCCACGTGGCCCTGGGCGACGTTGTCGCGGCGGCTCTGGTTCAGGAGCTGCTGGAGATAATAGATGCGCTCCTTGAAGATCGAGGTCAGGTTGTGGGCCAGATACGCCGTTCCGAGCAAGGCGACCACGATCATCGCGAAACTCGCCACGGCCCACCCGAGCGACATGCTCAGATCCCCGAACTGGGGACCATAGAACTTGATATGCATGATCAGCTTGAAATGGACGAGCAGACACAGGAGCAGGTAGCCCCCGCCCGTCACCCCCGCATACAGAGCGCCCTTATGGAAGCCCAGCACGGCGCCGGCCACGATGATCGGGATCGCGGTCAGCATCATCAGGGGACTTTCCGGCGAGCCGGTGTAGCGTACCAGGAGGGTGATCATGATCAGATCGACGATCACCTGGGTGTGCATCACGTTGTCGAGGGAGAGCAGGTTGAACCTGATTCCCCGGATCATCTCGAGAACCAGCAGATACACCGTGCTCATCAGCTTGAGCACCAGCCGGGGAATGACGGTGAAGGCGCGTGTCGCATTCGTCCGGAGTTCGCCGATATGGCGGCTCAGAAGGAGGTTCAGCAGCCGGCGGAGGGCGGGAACGCCGTGCCGCAGCGCGACCTGCCGCGTGAGCATCGAGATGTGTACCGTGAAATAGACGTTGATGCAGGCCAGCAGGCAGCAGAGAACGTAGATGGGCGTGATCTGGAAGCTCATTCCCAAAAGTCGGGTGGACATCAGGGCGAACCCGAACAGAATGGGAATGGCGGCCCAGCGCAGGGCGACGAGCCCCTGAGCGATCTGAAGTTCCCGCAACCCGGAACGGTTCGATACTTCCATGGTTTCCTCCTGCCTGCCTGGCGGACAAAAAAGATCCACCTCTGTTATCGGCAGGTGTCGGGAAAAAACCGAGAGGGAAATGAACGATCAGGGTTGCGCGAGAAGTCGGTCGATCTCGTCCAGGGAGCGGAGTGATACGTCGGCGTCGGCCAGTCGTGCAAGGAAGGCGGCAAGCGTATTCTGGGAGGCCGCGCACAGGGTCCAGCGGCCCCGAAGCTCCTGGATCCCGGCCGTGGGAACATCCAGCAGGGTTTTCACCCGTTCCTGCGTGAGCGGCTGGCGGGCGGGCTGGAGGGGCTGCGCATCCATGGGCCAGGCCTCGTGGACCCGCCCGATGATCCGGTAGGGGGGGATGCCGTTTCCGACGACGGCGAGGGTGAGGGTTCCGGCAGGATTGGTGGGAGTGTTCTGGAAAAACGCGGGAAGTCGCGACCGGATCGTGGTGAGGGCGCCGGCAAACTCGGTGAGCGGAAAGCTCATCGAAATCTGCATCTCGGTCGGGGACTCGGCCAGCTTCTGGGCGGAGGGGATTCCGTCCTCGTCGAGCAGGCGTCTGACGGCTTCGGCCGTGGCAGCGGCTTGGGCGGGAACGGGACGGATGAGGAGAACGGCGTCGACGATGTTCGCCGAACCGGTTCCGGACGGAATGGTGGCCGTCATGAGCCGGAGCGACGGGCCTTGTTCCTGGAACAGGGCAGCCCAGGAGGCGTCGGGGAGGACGGTGAGCGTCCTCACCGATGTCGGCCGCAGATTCGAGAGGCGGACCGGGGGCTGGATGTTCCAGTGATTTCTCGAGGCGACGGCAGAAAGGAGCGCGGATTTCGCGAGATCGCGGCGATCGAGGGCGACGAGCTCGAGAGAGGCTGATGCAAAGCTGACCCACCGGGGATCGACCGAGGAAGAGGCGCATTTGTCGCGGATGAACGAGTCGATGATTTGCTCACGCCGTTCCAGTTCGTCGAGTGAGCCCGATGCCAGAAGCACCAGGAATGTGCGGGTCGGGAGATCCCAGAGATCGAAGGCCGTCGCGCCCTGGGGCAGGTTGGGCAGGTTGGTGAAGGCTTCTCCCAGGTGGCGTGCCGTGAAATGGGCGCTCGGGGACGAGGGCTCCCAGGTGAGGAGGCGGGCGACGGCCGGAGAGCCGCGGGAATGGACCAGGACTCCGTTCTCTGAAACGGGCTTCGGGGCCGGTGTTCCGGATGCGGTCATCGTGAAGAACGCTCCGAGCCTGGCCTGCGCCGTTGCCAGGGGGCCGTCGATCCAGAGGGAGGGGGTCGATTCCGTCTCCCGATACTGGCCGATGGCCGCTGCGAAAAGGCGTTCCTGGAGCGTGACGGCCTCTGATCCCGGGGGGGGCTGACTGGGATCGGTTGAAATCGCCGAAACCAGTTCGCCAAGAAGTGTTTCGGCCTCGGAGGCGGCCTGGGGAAGGAGCATCACCAGATGCGCCGCGACAGGGGTCTCGAGAAGGCGCCATGCGCCGCCGGCAGCCCCGAGGCGATCGTCGAAGGAGACGGGTGGGGCTTTGCACAGGGCGAGAAGGCGTCTGGCAACGTCGCGGGTCGAGGCCGTCCCGTCGGCCAATACGGCGGGGACGGTCACCACCGCGCGACTGATCGCCCGCGAAGGCGGTGCTGCCCACAGGCCGGCGGCCAGGCCGAGGATGGCGGCAAAGACCAGCGCCGGCGCCGTCAGGCGGGCCGGTCGGAGGCATCGGGGATCGAATCCCAGCATTCTCATGGTATCGGCATTATACGATACCTGCCCACACGAGGGTCAACATCATTCTGATTGCAGAAGGGCCGGGGAGCGGTTACCCTGATCCGTGATGGATCCGCTCTATCTTCTCTACACGGAATGCAGCTCCGCGCTTCTCGTCAGTGCGGTCTTTCTCGCCATTTTCGGCGTTGCCGAGCTTTTGCGCGGCTTCGATCTGGCACCGCAGGAGATCACCCGCAAGACCGTCCATCTGGGTGCCGGACTGGTCTCGCTGAGCTTCGCCTACGTGTTCAAGTCGCACTGGACGCTTCTGGTGATGCTGACCGGCTTCATTGCCATGATCGTTCTGGGAAAACGCTGGCATCTGATGACCGCCGTCCACGGCGTCGCACGCCAGTCCGCCGGCGATCTGCTCCACCCGCTTGCCATCTACATCACCTACCTGTTCGCGATGAAGTTCGACAAGCCGCACTTCTACGCCATCGCGATCGCGGTGCTCTCGGTCTCCGATTCGCTTGCCGCCATCATCGGCAAATCCTACGGGTTCAAGCTGTACGAGGTCGAGGAGGACAAGAAAAGTGTCGAGGGCTCGATCATCTTTTTTCTCTCGACCTTCCTGATCGTCCATCTCTGTCTGCTGCTTCTGACCGATATCGACCGCACGGGAAGCGTGCTTTCGGCGCTTCTGATCGCGCTCCTGGCCACGGCCTTCGAAGCCGTCTCGCTCGACGGGGCCGACAACCTGATCGTTCCCGTCGGCACGCTGTTCGTCCTGGTCAAGATCACCCGCCAGTCCGTGCCCGAGATGGCGTTCCAGAACTGTCTGGCCGGCATCATCTTTTTCCTGACCTATCTGATCGCCCGGCCATCCGGAAAGCTGAGCACCTCGGGACTGATCGGGATCGCCCTCACCGGGTATGCCGCCTGGAGTCTCGTGACCTGGGACTGGTACATCCCCGTGCTGCTGACGACGATCCTGCTCTCCTGGGTCGACGTGTTTCTCGAACGGCCCGACAGCCATGGCGAGTTGCACCGGATCAGGCCCGTCTTCTACACGTTCATCACCTCGTTCCTGTGGGTGCTGGCGGCGAACATGGAGACCGGCACGGGCACGGACCATTTCTATATCATTCCCTATCTGGTGAGTATCGCCGGAAATCTCAGCATCCGCTGGGGATGGTACTGTCGGACGCACCCCGATGGCCGGGGAACCTGGCTTCCCCCCCGGTTTGTCGGAGTCTGGCCGATCCTGCGCGCCGTGCTGCTCGCCGGCATCTTTCTGCCGTTCCACCTGGTGGGCGGGTTCGGTCTGGCGGCCGGCTTTTCAGCGGCCACGTTCATCCTCGGGACCTGGCTGTCGGACCGGCTCTACTGGCTGATCGGCAACGCCCGCCACGGCACATGGGACCGGAAGTCCTTCCTCCGGATGGGGATGGCCGTCGTGGTCGGCGCATCCGCGGCCGTTTATGCCGCCAATCTCTGGTATTATTGAAGAAGATATTATTTTTTATCGTATGTCGGAACCAGCCCCTCGTCGGCGATCACCCGGAGGGGTGAAGGAACGGGGGGCAGGGCGATCGTGCCGTGCCGGTGGACGTAGTCGAGGAAGGCCTCCCGGTAAAAATACCCGTCGTCCCTGCGGTTCGTCGCCTGTTTGAACAGCACCGTGCCGTGCTGGTTGCCGTCCGCGAGATACGAGATCGTGACGAGGCGGTAGGTGCGGCCGGGGTCGATCGGCTTGTCGCCGATGCGCGGATCGAGGAGGCGGCGGCGGGCGACGTCGATGGTGAAGGTGGTGCCGGCATACTGATACCCGGTGATCGCCCCGTAGTTCGTGCTGATGAATTCGAGCATCGCGAGGATGTCGGCGCCCCGCATCTCCATCGTCACGACGGTGTTGTCGAACGGCAGAATGCTGAAGATCCGGCCCATCGTGATCGGCCCGGCGGGAAGCGGTTCGCGGATGCAGCCGGCATTGATGATCGCGAGGTCGGCGCCGGTGAACTCGATCAGGCTCTGCGCCACGAGACTGCCCAGCGGCAGCGCCTCGAGGTGTTTGCGTTTTTCGGGATAGGGGAGATCGACGGTGTTGCGGCCCACGATCTGGCTTGTCCTGGCCCGGATCTGTTCGTCGAACGACTCGACGAGCCGCGCCATCGGAGAGTCGAGCGGGACCGTCACCGAGGCCGAGAGCGGGATCAGGCCGCCTTCCGCCCGGACGACCGGTCCGCCCCGTTCCACCCGCAGATCGAGGCGGCCGAGGAAGGCCCCCCATTTGAAGGCCTGGAGCACGATGGTGCCGTAGCCCCGGCCGGTGGGAGAGGGGACGACGAGCGGATCGTGATGCACCACGGTCGGGGTCTCGACATAGGTGTTCGTATGGCCCCCGACGATCACGTCGATGCCCGGAATCTTCGATGCCAGCTCCTGGTCCTGTTCGTAGCCCGAGTGGGAGAGGAGCACGAGCAGATCCGTCCGGGGCCGCAGAACCGAGACCACGGCCTTGGCGGCGGTTTCTGGCTCGATCAGCCGCATGCCGCGCCGGATCGAGCGCGCGATGACGTCCCAGGCGGATTTGCCGATGATGCCGGCCACGCCGATGCGGAGGCCGCCCCGCTCGATGATGCGGAACGGGGGAAAGACGAGGCTGCCGTCCGAAGCGTTGACGACGTTTGCGCAGAGCAGGGGGAAGTTCGATTTTTTATATTGTTCGATATTGTTTGTGAGGCCGTCGTCGAGGTCGTGGTTGCCCAGCGTCGTCGCGTCGTATCCGCACAGGGAGTAGGCTGCGATGTCGGCTCTGCCCTTGAAGAACGAGTAGAAGGGAGAGCCCTGGAAGATGTCCCCGCCGTCGAGCAGGAGGACACGGGGCTCGCTGGCCCGGATCGCCCGAATCATCTCATACCGGCGGGCCATGCCGCCGAGCTGCAGGCCGAACTCGGGAAGGTCCGTGGCGGTGAGATGGGAGTGGTGGTCGTTCGTGTACAGAATCGTGACGGGGAGAGCCGTCGAAGAGGCTGCCGTTCCGGCAGCACCGGCAGGACTCGTGCACGTGAGAAACAGGGCTAGGAAGGGAAGCAGGAAGAGAGACCACCGGCGGACGCGGGAGTGAAGCATGGTATACCTCGACGTATAGGCGCTTTGTGACACTATAGCATGTCCGGTGTGGGGCGTCATCCGGTCGGCAGACTCGCATTTCGGGGGTCGGATGTGCTATGCTCCGGGCGACACCACGCGTGCTGACGCCGGGGGCCATCGATGTCCGTGAGTGGAGACAAGCCTGTCATCGCCATTTCCCTGCTTCGGGAGATCGCGCAGGCCATTTCACACCTGAGTCCCGACCGGGCGATGCGGTTCCTGGTCGACAGCGCGGTTGCCGTCACCGAGTCCCGCGGGGCGGTGCTGCTGACGCCGCACGAGAAACTGCGCGAGATGGTTCCGATGATCGAGAGCCTTCCGCACGATCACGACCGGCCGGTCTGGACCGGCGCCTTCCTCGGCTCCTGTTTCCGCGCCTTCCACGGCGGGATCATGGAGCGGTACAGCCCCGACCGGCCCCTGCCCGCCGAGCTCGCCCCGGGCCCCGAGGCCGGCGCGGTGCTGCTCATGCCCGTGAAACTTGCCGGTAAGCCCGTCGCACTGCTGTTCATCTTCCGCCGGCCGATCGAGGGAGATTTCACCCCGGAGCACCAGAGTTTTCTCGAGATCCTCACGCCGTTCCTCGGCTCTCTCCTCGAAAATTTCCGGCTGCACACCGAGATGATCCACAAGAACTCGCGGCTTTCGGCCCTGTACGACATCTCCCAGCGGGCCGAGTCGATGATCGATCTGCGCGACGTCTACGACGCCCTGGGAAAAGTCATCCAGAGCTTCATCGATTTCGACGTGTATCTGCTGTATCTCGTCAGCCCCGACGGGACGACGCTCGAAGCCCGGAGCACGGCCGCGAACGCGCCGTACCCGACCCGGGTTGCCGTCGGCGAGGGCCAGATCGGCAAGGCGGCCCGCGAGCAGAAACCGTATCTGACATATACCGAAGAATATAAATCCGTTCTCGTCCTGCCCGTCGTCGTCTCGGGACGTCTGGTGGGCGTCGTGATGGTCGCCAGCCGCAAATCCTACGCCTATCGCGACGAGGACATCATCGGGCTGCGCATCATCACGACCCAGATCGCCTCGATCGACCACCTGTTCCGCGACCTGCTCCGGTTGCGCGGTTTCACCCAGCACATCCTCGAATCGATGACCTCGGGGGTGCTCATCTTCGACAACAACGGCGTGGTCACGTTCGCAAACCACGAGATGACGCGCATTCTCGAACGGCCCGTTCCCGAAGGCTGGACGCCGGCGCGCGGTAATGAAATCATGCCGCCCCCGCTGCTGGCGCTGATGAGCGAGGCGCTCGAGAGCAAGGTCTCCCTGGAAAACCGCAAGATGCGGCTGGAGCATGTTTCCCCGCCCTGCATCATCGAGGTGAATGCCTTCCCGTTCCGTGACGAGCAGGGCATGATGCTCGGGACGGCCTTCTTCTGCAAGGATGTCACCCAGGTGTCGCGGCTCGAGGAACAGTTGAAGCGGGCCGACCGGCTTTCCGCCCTCGGAGTGTTGGCGGCGGGCATCGCCCACGAGATCCGCAACCCCCTCACGGGGATGAAGATGATCGTCCAGCTTCTCATGTCCGAGTTCCAGGCGGGCGACCCGAAACGCGAACCGCTCACGATCATCCAGAACGAGATCGACCGCCTGGAACGCATCATCGCGAACTTGCTCGATTTCGCCCGGCCGTCCAAACCCAAAGCCGTGGCCCTGGATCTGCCCAAGATCCTCGATGCCTGTATCCTCCTGATCTGGAATCAGTTCAAAAAGGCCGGTGTCGCGCTCGAGAAGCAGTATCCGGACGAGCTGCCGACCCTGGTCGGCGATCCCGACCAGCTCAAACAGGTGTTCCTGAACATTCTCACAAACGCCATTCAGGCCATGAAGTCCGGCGGCGAGCTGAAGGTGCGCATCGAGCCGCGACCGAACGGCCTCGTCACCGCGTTCCAGGACACCGGCTGCGGTATCCACGCCGACCGGCTGCGCACCATTTTCGATCCGTTCATGACCACAAAGGAAGACGGCACCGGCCTCGGTCTCTCGACGGCCCTGCGTATCGTCGAGGAGCACGGGGGGCGGATCGAGGTGGACAGCATCCTCGGCCAGGGCTCGACCTTCTCGGTGTATCTCCCGTTCCAGTCCGAAGCACAGGGGGCTGCCCAGTATGCATGATCCGCACTTCCCGGTCTGGGGCATCACCGGACCGATCGGCTCGGGCAAGACGACGCTGGCCGGCAGTCTCTCCGGCTTCGGGGCCGTCAATCTCGAGGTCGACCAGGTGGGCCATGCGGTGCTGGCCCGGCCTGATATCCAGCAGCAGCTGGCCCGGATCTTCGATCCCTCCATCCTTCTCGAGGGCGGCGGAATCGACCGTCGGCGGCTGGGGGAGCTGGCGTTCGCTTCCCCCGAGGCGACGGCTTCGCTGAACCGGGTCATGCATCCGGCCATGAAGCAGGAGGTCGGGGAGATCCTCGAAACGGAGCGCCGGAAGGGCACTCCGCTCGTTCTCGTGAATGCCGCCCTGTTGTACACGATGGGCCTCGACCGGCTCTGCCAGGTGATTCTGTATGTGCGCGCGCCCGATCTGATGCGTCTCGACCGGATCGTCTCGACGCGCGGGCTGCCGGTCGAGCTGGCGCGGGCCCGCCTGTTGGCGCAGGATCGCGAGCCCGTCGATGACGGCCGTGTGATATTCTGTGACAACGACCGGTCGCTCCGGGAGCTCGAGGCCTGGGTCCGGTTCCGCCTTGGCCCGCTGCTGCCTGAATCCATGCGGGCCGGATTGGAGAACAAGGCATGAATCCCTCATCCATCCCGAACGGTCTGGCCCGGGCCCTCGATGCGATCGCCGGCGTCGATGCCGTTCCGCACTGCCTGCTGCCGATGCTGGCACGTCAGACCCTGTTCGTCGCCTCGCCCGCCGGGAAACGCGAGTCGGAGCTGCTCCTCGTCTTCACCGCGCCTGGCCGGCCGGACCTCCCGTGGCGCGAAGTGTCGGTTCGCGAGGTGGTCGCCTGTGTCGGACGAGAGGGGCTGAGCGGCTTCGTCATCGATCCGGAGTCCCCTCGCCGGCTTCCCGTGCGGGGAAGCGATCTTGCGGCGCTGAAGCTCGAGCTCGAAAAAGCGGCTGCCTCGGGCAACGGAGCCGAAATGGTGGAGTGCGGCAGCGGCGCGGAACTGGTGTTCGCGACGCCCGAGCCCGTCCCGTCCGCGGCGTTCGTCGCGGCTCTGGCTGCCTCGCTGCGGCAGGGCGGCTCATACCGGAAAGCCTGGCTGTTCGACCTGGTTCTGCCCGGTGGCTCGGAGGGGGAACTATGCCTGGGCATCGTCCCCGACGGGGCCACCGATGCCGCCGCGCTCGAAGCGCAAGCCAACGCCGCCTTCCAGTCGGCTTCTGCCGACCTGCCGGGCCGCAGAAGCCTTGCCTTCCTCGTGCTCGACGAGGCGGATCTCGCCGAGGTGGTTGCCGGAGTCGGAATTCCCGTCGAGGACGGAGTCGCCGGATGAGCTTGCGGAACCGCCTGCCCGGACGAACGCGCACGGCCGTTCTCGGCATCGCGGCTTCGCGAACGTCCGCCTCGCTCGAGAAGCGGCTTTCCGAAAACGGTTACGAGGTTCACCGGGAGGCTCCGGGATCCGGCCATGCCGAACGCATCCTGCGCCACCATCCCGCCGTCGTCATTCTCGATGGGGATGCCGATCCGAAGGGCACGCTCGCCCTCTCCCGGAGCATCGGGGATCTGCTGGTGCACCGCCTGATCGTCGTCCGGCCCGAAACCCTCGGACGATTCCCGGCGGGCTGGCGCAACGATGTCGACGACGTGCTCGTGAGGCCGCTGCGGACGGCGGATGTGCTTGCCCGGCTCGCCGTCGCCGAACGGCTGCTCGATCTCGAAAACGAGCTTCGGCAGCGGATGACGCGGCTCGAAGAGGCAAATCAGGCGATCGCGCGTGCGAACGCCCTCATGAAACAGGATCTGTATGCCGTCGCCAAGATCCAGACCTCGCTGCTGCCGAGTTCTCTGCCCGCGGTTTCGGAAGCCGAGTTCGCCTGGACCTACAAGCCCCGCCTGGAGCTGGCCGGCGACGGCCTCAACGTGTTCCGGCTCGACGAGGAGCATGTCGGCTTCTACGTGCTCGACGTCTCGGGCAGCGGCACCGCAGCCGCCCTCCTGTCGGTTTCGCTCAGCCGGACCATCTCCCCGTTCCCCGTCCAGTCGACCCTGCTCAAATCCCTGATTCCCGGCCCCCCGGGATACCGCCTGAGCCCGCCCGCCGAGGTGCTCGCGAAGCTGAACAATCAGTTCCCCTTCGAGGCCGATCTTATTCAATATTTTACGATATTTTACGGTATCCTGAACGTGAAGACTTCCCGCCTCCGGTATGCTTCGGCCGGTCATCCGCTGCCTGTCGTGTTCCGGACGGGGGGCGAGGTGACGAGTCTCGATGGCGGCGGGTATCCGATCGGATTCGTCGAGCAGGCGAGCTTCGAGGAGCGGGACGTCGCCCTCCGGCGGGGGGACCGCCTCTTCCTCTTCTCGGATGGCCTTGCAGAGGCGCACGGCAGCGATGGCCGGCAGTTCGGCCGCTTCGGGATGACCGAGGCCCTGGGCCGGCTCGCGCGGGGGAACCTGAAGGAGTGTGTCAACGGCCTGATTGCCGAGGCCGAAGCCTGGTGCGGCCCTGGCGGCTTCCATGACGACGTATCGCTGCTGGCCGTCGGACTGCGCTGAATACCGGAGGAAGACGGATGTCCCATCACGACCACGAAGCCGAGGCGCCGAAATCCCTGACCCTGGGCATCCTGACGCTCTCCGACACCCGAAGCGAGGCCGAAGACCGATCGGGAGGCGTCCTGAAGGATCTGCTGACCGCCGCCGGACATTGTATCGAACGCTATGCCGTGATCCGGGAGGATCCGGAGCTGATCAAATCGACCCTGACCGGGTGGCTGACCGCCCCTCTCGACGCGATCGTCACGAACGGCGGCACCGGCCTGACGTCCCGCGACGGAACGATCGAGGTTGCCCGCAGCCTGATGCAGAAGGAGCTCGAGGGATTCGGCGAGCTGTTCCGTCTCCTCTCGTTCCAGCAGATCGGCCCCGCCGCAATGCTGAGCCGCTCTACGGCAGGCCTGGCCTCGGGAAAAATCCTCGTCTGCCTGCCCGGCTCGACGAAGGCTGTCCGGCTTGCCGCCCTCCGCCTGCTCGTGCCGCAGTTACCCCACATGGTCCGGGAAGCGCGGCGCTGAACGCCCTGGCGCAAAAACGACGAACGGGTCGGCGCAGGCATGCGCCGACCCGTTCGTCGTGGGCCGAGTGGCCGCTCAGGAGCCGAACAGCCCCTTGAGCTTGCCCAGCAAACCGCCGGACCCCTGGTCTTTGAAGGTCTTGCCGGTGATGCTTTCCATCACTTTCACCAGATCCGTGCGGTATGTCGAGCTTTCATCCGTCTCGAACACCGTCTTGCGGTTGTCGATCAGCCGGCTGACGGCACCGCCGTCGTCATGGATCGCGAAATCGACCTTGTGTTTGAGAACGTTCCCCACCTCGGTCACGGAAATGGCTCCCGGGCAGGACTCGCGGTTGACGACGAGCTTGATCTTCTCCGTCGGATACTTCAGGTTCTCCATGACCTTCAGACAGATGTGCATGTTCTTGATGTGGTTCGCGTTTGGAAGCATAACCATGAATATATAATCAGAGATGTCCATGGCGTTGATCGTCAGGTCCTGGAAGAAGGAGTGGAGATCGAGGATGATCCAGTCGAACTGCTTGCGGAACTTGTCGAGGATGCCGCGCAGATGGTTCGAGTTGATCGTTTCCGACTGTTCGGGCTTGACCGGGGCCGCGAGGACCGAGAAGCCCGTCGGGTGCTGGACCAGGTAGTCCTTCAGCACCTCGACGTTGTCGGTCGGGTGCTCGACGAGATCGGCGATGGTCCGCTTCTGGTTCAGCCCGAGCATGAAGGCCATGTCGCCGAACTGGAGCTCGAGATCGATGACGAGGACCTTTTCCCCGCCCGCCTTCGAGAGGCCGGCAGCGAGATTGGCCGCAAGGACGCTCTTGCCGGCGCCGCTCTTGGGGCTGAACAGCGAGACGACCTTCGCCAGCTTCTCCTCGGCCGGCTTGTCCGGGCCGGTGCTGCGAAGCCGCTTCGAAAGCGCCGTCATGATGCGCAGCGCGATGAACGAGTTGAGGCGCAGCAGCATGTCGAAGTCGGTCTTCGAGATGACGAGCAGCTCGGAATCCTTGCTGGTGCGCAGGGTGGCCGAGCGGGGAGCGCCCTCGATCAGGGCCATTTCCCCGAAAAAGTTGTTCTTGTCGCCGGCTTCGATCGTGTTGACGACCTTCTCTTCGCCGTTTTCCTTCTTGATGATCTCGACCCCGCCCGATTTGAGCAGGTAGAACGCATCACCGATGTCGCCTTCCTTGAACAGCACGGACCCCTTGGGGGCGGGCCGTTCCTTGACGACCTGGGCAATCTTGTTCAGGTCGGATTCTTCCAGTCCCTCGAAAAGAGCAATCGATTTCAGCAGACTGATATGGCTCACTTCCTCTCGTAGAGATTCCCGCCGGGCCGCTCTGCTCCGGCGAAAAAAGTTACTTCACGCTTTTGGTGGGGTCCGAGGCCGGCTTCGCTTCCGGGGTGGCGACCGGGGTGTCCTTCGCCGCCGTGCCCACGCCGCCGTTATCGCCGAATCCCATCAGTTTGTCGTAGATCTTTTCCACGGTTTCGACGTTGAGAAGCTTTTCCCACACGGTATCCTTGCCCTTGAGCGAGATCAACTTCACTTCCGTCGGGTTCACCGCGATGAACGCCATCGGCTCGATCGTGGCGCCGCCGCCCGATCCGCCGCCGAAGCCGCCGGTTTCCTTTTTCGCATCCCCGCCGCCCACGCCGAATCCGAAGGAGACCTTGGTCACGGGAATGACCGTCCAGTTCTGCACGGTGATCGGCTCGCCGACGACCGTCTTCGAGTTGACGGCGACCTGAAGCTCGGACAGAACCGTCTTGACCAGCGTATCGATGCCCATGGATCTACCTCCGTGGATGAGTGGTCCTATCTTAGCAGAGAAGCTCTCTCAGGGGAAGTCTTTCCGTTTTCTTGCCCGGGAAGGGCTCACGTGGCCGTTGAGGCCGCTCCGGCCATCGATTTCCTCCAGCGCCAGAGATCCCGGAGGGCCAGCCAGAACTCCCGTGTGGCGGCGAGGACGATGCAGGCGAGCAGAATGCGCCAGGGGTGGATGCGCAGTCCCCCCTCGGCACGGACATGCACCGTCGTCCCGGTGAACACGGGAACGGGTTCGAATCGCACCGAAAAAGGTGTCAGAAGCCCGGCGACGGGGGCCGCAAGCCCCTGCGTCATCCCTGTCAGATGCGCCTGGGGCAACCCATACCGGATGCGCAGGAGGGACGGCATCAGATGCAGGCTCTGCCAGAGATCCGAGGCGAGTCGCCGTGCCATCGGGGAAGCGCGTCGCCAGGCCCTCCGGGCGAGATTCGCGTATTTCCGGAACATCCGCCAGCCGTCGGATACCTTGCTGCGAAGCCGCTTCAGATCCCGGCGGACCCGCTCCGTAAATGACGGTTTTGCTCCGGAGCCTGTTTTCTGGGGGCCTTCCGGCCGCGGCGGAGCCGGGAGCGGCTCGATCGCTTCGGGGGATTCGGGAGCCGGAGCGGCGGGATGGGACTGGAGAGGCGGCTCGGGAAGCGGTTCCTGGATGGGAACCGGCGTCGGCTTCTCGGGCCTGACCACATCGGCTGAACGGGGGGCTTCCCTGACCTGAGGCGCATTGCCAGATTCCGGCGCGGCGGGTTGCCGGGAAGGAGGAGCCTCCGGTTCTTCGGAGCCGGAATGGGAAGGGGAGGGTTCAGCCGGAAGCTCACTCGCGGGCGTGGGCGGGACCACCGCTTCCGGTCGTTCGGAGGCCGATGCGCCCTCGGGTTCGGCTGGGGTCCTGGTCGGCGGCTCCGGCACCGGTGCCGCGGGGGGAGCCTGGGGCGGGGTGGGGGGCCGGCGGATGCGTTCCCGGCCGTTGGCGGCAAGCTGCCACGACCAGCGCCAGAAGCCGAGACGCAGCTCCTGGGCGTGGATGCCGCCGCTCGCTTCGAGCCGGATCAGGCCGAACAGATGCCGGAATGCCAGCCGGCCCCGCTGGCCTGCCGGGGTGCCCCGGAGGCGGAGATCGAACACCAGAGGATGAAGCAGCAGAAAGAGTGCGCAGACGAGCGATCCGGCAAGGCCGATCTTGAAGCCCCACCAGGCATAGCCCAGGATCGCCGTGAATCCCGCGAATGCCTGGGAAGGAAATAATGAAATATATATAATAAGAAACAGAATGAGCCCCGGCGCGAGGATCCCGGGGAACCGCAGATACCAGCGACTGGTCGAGGTGGTTTCGCTCATGGGACCACCATCCGGATCCCGGCGGGGCAGGCCTCGACGACGGCCGTGGTCACACGGCCGGCGAGTTCGCCGTCGATCTGCACACCGACGGGATCGGCACAGCGAATCTCGATGCGGCGTGCTGTTCCCTGCCAGGCCGCGTCAGGGGGCGGACCGCGCCCTGTCTTGGCACCCCAGAGTCCCTTCAGAAGAGGGCGCAGCGCCAGATCCCGGAATAGGACGACGTCAAGCAGGCCGTCGTCAGGCCTGGCCGCCGGCGCGAAGAACAGGTTGCCGCCATACCGGCGGAGGTTCGCGCACAGCACGTAGGCGGCCGTTCCGGCGTCGCGGCCGTCGATGCTCACCGAGAGGCGGGGCGGCCGGTAGAACGGGTATTGGAGCAGCGTTTCGAGGTGAAAGGCATACTGGCCGAGCAGCCGCTTCGAGAACGACGGAACATGGGCCGCGACATGCGCGTCGAAGCCGAAGCCGGCCGACATCAGAAATCGCCGGCCGTTCATCGAGCCCGTATCGAGCCGCTGGACGGGGCCGGTCAGGAGCAGTTTCGCCGCTTCACGCATCTCGAGCGGAATCCCGAGCTCGCGGGCGACGACGTTCGCCGTTCCGGCGGGAATCAGCCCGACAACCCCCTCGGCAGGGAGGCCATTCGCGGCTTCGCACAGGGTTCCGTCCCCGCCGCACACCGCGACCAGCGTGTCGGGGTCGGCGCCGTGCCGGCGGGCAAGCTCCTCGGCGTGACCTGGCCGTTCGGTCCAAGCGAGGGTGGTGGGAAGATGCCGGTTCAGCAGCCCGACCGCCGCTTCGAGGAGGGCCTGGTTCCGGCCCCGGGCGCGAGGGTTGGCGATGAGAGTGATCCGGCGCAGGCTCATGCGTGGTCGACCGCCTGGGGTTCGTCGATGTCGCCCACGATCCGGCAGAGGCGGGCCACGGGATCGTGGTTGAAGATGACGAGCGTTTTCGTGTTCAGCGTCTGGTCGAGAAACTTCTGACGCGCTCGGAGCGAGTCGAGCGGGAAGAGATCGAATGCCGACTGCCATGTCGCGTTGAGATGACACGAGGTCGGGCACAGGTCGGCAGGCCAGGCGAGCCGGCTTCCGCCGCCGTTCACGAGAACCATCTGGTGATGAGCCGTGTGGCCTCCGGTGACCTTGAGCTGGATCCCCGGCAGCGGTTCGATGTCGCCGCTGATCAGCACCAGCCGGCCGCTTTCGTGCAGCGGTAGAATGCCATGGAGAAGATAGGAGGAGCGGGTCCGCTCGTTCGGCCTGACCGCGTCGTTCCATTCGCCGGCCTGGACGAAAACGCGGGCGTTCGGGAAGACGGGAACGCACTCTTTTCCGTCTTCCGTGAAGCGCGTGGCCCCGCCGACATGGTCGTAATGCAGGTGGGTGATCACGAGGTGGGTGATGTCGGAAACGCCCAGCCCGTGCGGCCCCAGGCGCTCTTCCCAACTCGCGAGCGTCTCGATGCCGTGATACGCGCGCTGCCGGGGTGTGAGCTTGTCGCCCAGCCCCGCATCGACGAGCAGGACGAAGCCGGCTCCGCGTACGAGGAGCTGGTTGAGCCCGAGCGTGACCCGGTTCGAGGCGTCCGGAGGCATCCGGGTTTCCCAGACCGGGCGGGGGATCATGCCGAAGACGGCCCCGCCGTCGAGTTTGAGGGCGCCTTCCGACAGGATCGAGATCTCGAGGTCACCGAGTTTCATGAGCCACCCCCGTCAATCGTTACCGGACTCCTCCGCGATACGGAAGGAGACGTTCAGAGGCCCGATGGCGTACGTGTCTTCCTTGACGACGGCGGCCAGCGTGAGCCGTCTGCCGAGGCTGCGGATCTGGTTCACCATGTCGAAGAACGAGAGCATCGATTCGGACGAGAGATTCCCGAACCGCCCCGTGAGCGGGTTCGCGATCATGCCGGCCCGCACGACCTCGTGGTTGATCTCGTCCATGAAGTCCTGGATCGTCCGGGCGATTTCGGGGCGGTCACGGGTGCCGTCGACTTCGAGCGAGGCGATCTCCTGTCCGGCATGGAAGATGAGGGTGTTGGGCCGGACGATGAATTTCACCTTGCCGAGCGCCTCGCCGAGGGCGATGTTTTCGTCCGCCACGGCCCCCACCACGATGTCGGCCGGGGAGGTCGCGATCAGACCGGCCATCCGGTCGATCTGGGCGCTGTTCTCGGCGAAGAAGCCCGCTTCATCCTTCACGAGAAGGCCGCGCGAGCGGGCGCGCTGGGACAGCTCGCGGATGAACTGGTCGAGATCGTTCCGGACATCCGAGGCTACGCGGCCGCCCGGAACGACCTGGGCGAAGATCGGCTCGTTCTTGCGGAACACGACGATCTCCTGCTCTTTGGAACGGACGCGGTTCTGCAGGTCCTGGACCTCCTCGGAGAGCCGCTTGCGTTCGGCCGTCAGGCTCTCGACATCGTGGGTGAGCTGCTGGACCGAGAAGAGGGCGATCTTCACGTTGTCCGACAGGATGGCGGCCACGGTGAGGGTCAGGAGCGTGATCGACATCCCCGTGCCGACGGCCACGACGAGGGCCGTGACGCGCGGGCGAAGCCCGAAGACGCTCAGGCGGCGTTTCCCGACGAGGGTGCCGAGATAGTCGCCGATATAGGCGATGACGCCGCTGACCAGGAGGAGGACGAGGATGGGCGTCATGACGGGGGAGCGCCCTTCTCGATCTGGTCCAGGCGGAACCGGTCTCCCAGGTAGAATTTCCGGGCCGTCTCGTCGTTGGCGACGTAGGCGGCGGTGCCCGAGACGAGGATGCGGCCGAGGTTCATGATGTAGGCCCGGTCGACGATGGCGAGGGTCTCGCGGACGTTGTGGTCGGTGATCAGCAGGCCGAGACCTTTGCGCTGGAGCTGAAGCACGATCGACTGGATGTCCTGGACGGCGATCGGATCGACGCCGGCGAACGGTTCGTCGAGCAGGATGAAGTTCGGTTCGGCGGCCAGGGCCCGCGCGATCTCGACGCGCCGCCGCTCGCCGCCGGAAAGGGCGTATCCCATACTGTCGACGATTTTATGGATGTGCAGCTCGTCGATCAGGTAGTCGAACCGCCGCTGCCGCTCGGTCTGCGGGATGTCGATGTTCTCGAGGATGAGCCAGATGTTTTCGCGCACGGTGAGCTTGCGGAAAACGGAGGCCTCCTGCGGGAGATACCCGATGCCCCGTCGCGCGCGGCGATACATCGGCATCTGTGAAATATCGCGATTGTTATAGGAAATGACGCCCTTGTCCGGCTTGACCAGGCCGGTGACCATGTAGAACGAGGTCGTCTTGCCGGCCCCGTTGGGGCCGAGCAGGCCGACGACCTCGCCCTTGCGGATGTAGAATGAGACGTCGTCGACGACTTTCCGGCCGCCGTAGGATTTGCAGATGCCCGTGGCCCGGATCTCGTCGCGGCCTTCGGTTCCGGGAAGGGACGCGATGGGATCGGGCGTGGGCGCCGTCGCAGCCGGTGCGTCGACCGTGACGGGAGGGAGATCGGGGGGCTGGTTCGTCGTCATGGGATCACTCCGATCCGGCTTCGACCGCGTCGTTGCCGTCACCGACGGGGGTGTAATCGCCCGGCGGCAGGTTGGCGGGCGGAGTGAGCTGAACGGCTTCGCCATCGTCCCCGGCGGCCGGTTCGGTGTCGACGACGGCGGCGGTTTCACCGCCCGTTCCGGCCTCTTCGGCGGGTTCGGCGGTGGCGG
>JAKQOH010000061.1 GCA_029565415.1 Candidatus Rifleibacteriota bacterium
GCCGGATGCACGATTCAGACCAAAAACGGCCCGGTTCTCTCCTCCGCGGCCCAGGGGCCGCTCCGTCGGCTTCCGCTAATGTTGAGCGTTATTTTTTATGAAAATTGAGCACATCCATCCTATTACCGTGAATTTAAAATACTCTCCGCTTAATGAAGCTGAGAATTACGTCTCAACATGGCCCGGAAATTTTGAAAAAATGGCAATTGCCAATATTGAATTCTTAAGAGCTAATCACAAGGATTACGAAATCGCTGAAGCCATTCGGCTAGGAAAAGAGATTTTTGTTAGAAGGGGACAAATCACTTTTCCTTTTGAAACAATGATAGAGCACGTTATAGGCAAGGAAGAGAGCAAGAATTACCGGGTTTTAGTAAAATTAGAAAGAAAAGAAGAATCCCAAGCTGTTGTTGAGAGAGTGGCTCGATTCTTTCTCCTACTATATTTGCACGAGATATTTCTTTTGATGAACCTTTCCCTTCCTGGCTCATTAAGTTTAATTTCACTGAATATTGAAGACATGGATTCAATTGAGGTGCCCAACCTTAGTTCTTATGAATTTTCAAGATCATTGATACAAGGCTCAATATTTCCGATCACCTTCATTGATTTGGAGGCTGTTCAGAAATGGTACAAGTCGATTGACACTTCGCCATCGAATCTTCCTTCAAAGAGTGCGGGAAAAGCTTTAAATGTTCTAATTAGATTATCATATTCTGACTATTCCCATTTTAGGCCGGAGCTGAGTCTGTTGGTTACCTATGCCGTTGAAGCCCTATTTGGTGGGGGGATTCCAATCTCTCTGTTAAAGAAGCGGGTTATTCAGCATTTCAATGCGAAGGTTGAAAAACCAATAAAAAATGTCCTTGACGAGATTTATAAGTGGCGCAACAAACTTGTTCACGGTGAGCTTCTTCTTCCTCACCCATTGATGAGTGATTTTGATGACCATTTTTCTTCCAATATTCAGGTTCCATATTTTGAAGTTGTAAACAATGGTTTTCAATTGATCGTTTCAACAATTCAATCCTTAATTATGAATAACTCAGATTCCTTGATGTTTAGTGAGACACGATTCTTTAATAGGATTGAAAAAAGGGAAAGCTAAAAATTCCTGGAGCCAGGTAAATTGGACAAAAATAACAGTGCAATGCAGTGGAACGCCTGTAATGCTCCCCCTAAATCAAGCCACGAGTTTCAGTTGTTCGAATTGGGCGGGTGCTCTGTAACCAAGTGATTGATGAGGACGTTTCTGTGGGGCATTACGGCCGCCGGCCGGAGGCGGTGCGGTGGGGGAGGCCGATTTCGGTGATGGGGGCGAGTTTTTTCGCGGTGAGGACGGGGCCGTCGACGCAGAGGCGCAGGCCGGAGCCGTCCATGCAGCATTGGCCGCAGATGCCGATGCCGCACTTCATGTAGCGCTCGAACGACAGTTCGTACGGGATGTGACGTGACGCGGAAAAATCGCGCACGGCCATCAGCATGCGTTCGGGGCCTGCGGCGCTGATGTGGCGGATCTGGGCCTCTTCCATGATCGGGTCCATGAACTGTGTGACCAGACCTTTGTTTCCGATGGAGCCATCTTCTGAGACGATCGTGCATCCGGGAAGGGAACGGTAGTATTCCTGGAAAGGAAGGTCGGCGGCGGTGCGGACGCCGAAAATCAGGCGGAACCGCTTGCCGCTTTCCCCGAGAGCGCGGGCCAGGAACCGGAGCGGGGCCATGCCGATGCCGCCGCCGACCAGCAGGGTGTTGTCCTTCAGGGCAAAGCCTTTGCCGAAGGGGCCGCGCAGGCCGATATACTCGCCTTTCCGGCGGTTCATGAGCTCTTTCGTGAACGGGCCGACGGCCTTGACCGTTATCTCGAGATGATCGGCTGTCATGTCCGAGACGGAAAACGGCTTCTCGTCGATGCCGGGGAGCCACACCGTCACGAACTGGCCCGGCTTGATGGTGAACGGCCGTTCGACGTAGAAGCTTTTCAAGCCGTCGTGATGGGCGACGATATCCGTGATTCGAAATGTTTGCATGTTATGCGACATGGGCTGCTCCGACGAGTGATGAAAACGATTGTATAGAATTGCTGTTGATATATTGCATGATTCCCCCGTTGATCCGGTTGAACACCGCCAGTCCTGGCTTGTATACGGCCGAGCCGATGCCGACGGCCGATGCACCGGCCATGATCAGTTGCAGGGCGTCCGAGGCCTGCATCACGCCGCCGCCGCCGATGATCGGTATTTTCACGGACCGGTAGATGTCCCAGACGCACCTGACGGCGATGGGCAGAATGCAGGCTCCGGAAACGCCGCCCGTCCTGTTCGAAAGAACAGGCTTCCTGACATTCAGGTCGATCAGCATGCCTGGCCCGATCGAGTTGATCGCCGTGATCGCATCCGCTCCGTTGTCCTCGCAGACCTTCGCCACCGTGCCGATCGAGGCGCACGACGAGGTAAGCTTGATCGAGAGGGGGATCTTTCCGACCTTCTTCCTGACCAGGGACGTGATGCGCGCGCATGCGGCCGGATCGGCCCCGAACGGCTGTCCGAACTCCGACGCCACATTAGGGCACGAGACGTTCACTTCGATCATGTCGGGCCGGGCGGCGGCAATGCGCTCGGCAACCTCGCCGAACTCCTCGACGGAAGCGCCGAAGATCGAGGCGATGACGGGAGCCTGGCTGCCGAACCTCTTCCGATACTCGGATATTTCCTGCGCCATGACGTCCACGCCGGGATTCGAGAGGCCGACGGCGTTCAGGATGCCGTGCTCGAACGGCAGAACGGTCGGGCATTTGTGGCCTGACCGCTCCGACAGACCGCACGATTTCGAGGTCACGGCGCCGGCGCCGTTTCGCGCCGCCAGACCGAGTGAAGAGGCCGATATACCGAGAATTCCCGACGACAGCACGAGCGGTGACGCCAGTTCGAGACCGGCCATTTTTACGGTGAGTGGGTTCGTATTCATAGGAAATCCTCGAGGATCGAAGAATAGAATATCCGCAGATGGCGCAGATTGCGCAGATGAGGGCACGAAATCATATCTGAAAAAGTAACATAAAATATATATAAAACCATTTTCTGAATCGGCAAATCTGTGTCATCTGCGTAATCTGCGGATCGCTCTGCATACATTTCAAGCTGGTTCGCGGGGTTGGAGGGTGGGTTCGAGTTCGTCGACGGCGAAGAGGCGTTCGCAGAAGTTGCATCGAAAGCTTATGGGCGACTTTTCCATGCAATGGAAGCTGGTCTTCACATGACGCTCGAAGTTGGTGACGCAGTTCGGATTCGGGCACGTGAGGATTCCCTCGATGATTTCTGGAGGGTCGAGAACTATTTTGCGGTCCACCTTGAAGTCCTTGATGCACTTGACGGTGACGCCCGGAGCGATGATCGAGAGATGGCTCAGGAACCTGGGCGGAAGGTCGGTGATCTGGAGCTTGATCAGGTCTTTCCTGCCGAGGCGCCTGCTCTGGTAGTTGAGCCCGAAGGTGATGGGTGTTCCAGCGAGCTCCGGATGGCAGGAAAGGATGTGCAGAATCTCGCTTCCCAGGCCTGCGGGAATGTGGTCGATGACGATCCCGTTCTCGATCTTCGGGATGAGGAGCATGTTGGCGCTGGTCATTTGTTCGAGCCTCCGATCAGATGGAACAGGATCGCCTGGCGCATGATGAGGCCGTTCCTCACCTGTTCGAAATAGCCGGCGAATGGCGTGGAGTCGACGTCGGGGTGGATCTCGTTCACGCGGGGCAAGGGATGGAGGATCTTGAGATGCGGTTGCGCGTGCTTCAGCAGGATCCGGTCGACGCAGAACGAATCCTTGACCTTCTCGTATTCGAGGGCGTCGGGAAACCGCTCGCGCTGAATGCGGGTCATGTAGAGAATATCGCAGGTCTTGACCGAATCGACGAAATTGCCGTCCTCGTGCCAGGTGATGGTTCTTCCCTCGATGCTCTGCTTGATGTGATCGGGGAGCTTCAGGCTTTCGGGCGAAACGAGATGGACGTGGACGTTGTCGAACTTCGCGAGAGCCTGGAAGAGGGAATGAATGGTGCGAGAGTATTTCAGGTCGCCAGCCATGGCGATGTTCAGGCCGTCGAATTTTCCCCGGATCTTCTGGATCGTGTACAGGTCCAGAAGCGTCTGGGTCGGATGCTGGTTCGCGCCATCGCCGCCATTGATGACCGGAATCCGGCTCGCTTCGGCTGCGAGGCGGGCCGTTCCTTCTTTGGGATGGCGAATGGCGATGGCGTCGGAGTAGTTTTCGACCGTGCAGATCGTGTCCTTGACCGTTTCGCCTTTGCTGATCGAAGAGCCGTTCGATTCGGAAAATCCGATGACCGAACCGCCCAGCCTCTGCATGGCCGCCTCGAAGCTCAGGCGGGTCCTGGTACTTGGCTCGAAGAACAGGACGGCAAGGATCTTTCCAGCCAACATGGTTCGCTTTTCCGCGTCCGGCAGACTCTCCATCTTCGCGGCCAGATTCAGATACTGAACCAGTTTCTGTTTGTTCAAATCTTCGATCGAGATCAAGTCTTTTTTCATACGATCGTGTTCAGATCCTTTTCGAGAGACTGGATCCATTTCATCGGATCATCCGCGTTCAAGAGGCTCCGGCCGACGATGAGGTAGTGCCGTTTGATGAACCCGAACCTGGCGGCATCGCCCTTCTGATGCCCAAGACCCGGGGAATAGAACTCCGTGTCGGGGTCGAAGTTGCCGTGCGAGAGGAGTTCTTCGGTTTTTTCGGGCTTGGTCAGGGGCACGACGAAGGAGTTCACCCCTTCTTTTTTCGCCGTCTCGAAGATCGTTTTCACGGCCGCATCCGGGATGAACCCGCCTTCCGACATCAGATAGCCTTTGTGCGTCATGATGCTGCCGACGATGACCTTGATCGACCGCTCCTTGAGGGCCGCGATCCAGGCCTTCATCGTTTCGGGCCCCGTCAGCGGAAATAGAATCGCCTCGTCGACGCCTCCTTTGCTCATCACGTCGGCGAACAGGGGCGCGGTATCCGGAATGTCGGTTCCGCCCTTCTGGTGATCGTAGATGATCGGCTTGCTCGAGACCGCCCTGATCGCCCTGACTGTCGCGGGTATGCCGAAGGCGAGACCCAGGGCGAAGCCGATCTTGTAGCCGTACACCAGCTCGGACCGGTCGACCTGCCCGACGAGTTTGACCGCCCGATCGAGATCGGTGCAGTCGAGAGACGGAATGACGCGAAAGATCTTCTTCATGATGCGGCCTCCCAGAATGTCTGTACGACGCCTGCACGGGCGTCGCCGGTTTCGGACAGATAGTCGCGGATATCGCCGAGGTCTATCAGGGAAACGGCCCTGAACGGAACCGAAGCGGATTTCGGGGCGCGGTTGACCGCGATCGTCACGCCGACGGGTTTCACCTTGAAGGCCCGTTCGATCGATTGTATAGCGACGACTTTTGTCGCCCCGTCGCTCAGCACGTCGTCGATGATGACGATCTCGTCGGTGG
>JAKQOH010000064.1 GCA_029565415.1 Candidatus Rifleibacteriota bacterium
CGCCTACTCGATTTCGAGTCGAGCGCTTTCGACCAACTCAGCCATCTCTCCAAAATAAAACAGCGCGCCTGAGAGGACTCGAACCTCTGGCCACCAGATCCGCAATCTGGTGCTCTATCCAAACTGAGCTACAGGCGCATAATAAGCGGCGGAGAAGGCGGGATTCGAACCCGCGGTAGAGCTTTACGGCCCTACGACGGTTTAGCAAACCGTTGCCTTAAGCCAACTCGGCCACCTCTCCAAAACTACTGGCACGGAGGAAGCAGGATTCGAACCCGCGAACCTTTCGGTTTCCGGTTTTCAAGACCGGCGCCATCGACCACTCGGCCATTCCTCCACGGCGGTCGTGAGGAACACTATATCACAGGTACACCCGAAATGCAAGCCCTCCGCCGAAACCCGTGATTTATTTTCAGCGCTCCCGGGCAGGGGACTCCTGATCGCCTCCGGAGCGTATCTCCGGGGTTCCGCTCGCGGTGACGGTGGGAATGACCAACTCTTCGGGCCGGACGAGGCCGAGCCGCTCCCGGGCCAGCCGTTCGATGCCCTCGGGGGTCGAAAGGGTATCGAGATTCTGCTTCAGACGCCGGTTTTCCCGTTCGAGCGTCTCGATTTTCAGGTTCAGCTCGCCCTCTTTGATCAGAAGGCTGCGGATCGTCGAGTACCGCGAGAGATAGATCACCGAGAGCGCCACGCAGAATACGACGGAGAGAATGAACATGATCTCGGTCGAGAACCGTACCCGGCGCCGCTTTCCCGTGGAACCGACGGTGTGGGTCTGTTGCTGGTGTTCTTCTGCCATTCGCCCCGCTCCTGTACCCGGCCCGGGCCGGGGGTTCTCCGTGCCTGGCCATCCCGGTCGGACGGCCAGGCCGGATGCGTCTTACTTCGCCACTTCCTCGACGGCCGGGATCCGGGCCACCGACATGACCCGGTCGCCCTCGTCGAGGGTGATCAGCTTCACGCCGGATGCGGCGCGGCCGGTCGAGCGCACTTCGTCGGCGTTCAGGCGCACGACCTTGCCCTTCGTGGTGACGATCATCAGCTCGTCGCCTTCGAACATGCGCTTGATCGAGAGCACCTCGCCCGTCTTTTCCTTGACCACGAGGTTGATGACGCCCTTGCCGCCGCGATGCGTGACACGGTACACGTTCACGTCGGTCTGCTTGCTGAAGCCCATCACGGACACCGTCAGAAGCATCCCCTCGAACGGGATATACTCGGTCGGAATCGTCTCATCGCCGGGCTCGACCGTTTCGGAAACGGCAGCCATCGCTTCTGCAGGAACGATCGCAGCAGCCTGCTCGCCGCCTTCCTGGCCTGGAACCGGGGACTCGCCGGGCTGTGCGGCCGGCTGACCGGAGCGGGTGAAGGCTTCCATACCGATGACCACGTCGGCGGGATCCTTGAACGAGATCGCCTTGACGCCACGCGCCGCGCGCCCCATGCACCGGATCTCGTCCTCGGGGAACCGGATCGCATACCCGCGCTGGGTGGCGATGACGACGTGTTCGCCGCCCTTGATCGTCTTCACGCCGACCAGTTCGTCGTTGTCGTCGAGGTTGATCGCGATGATGCCCTTCGAACTCGGCCGCGAGAAGGCCGACAACTCGACCATCTTGGCAATGCCGCGCCGCGTCACCATGAAGATGCGGCGCTGGTCGTCGAACGTCTTCACCGGCAGGATGGCCGTGATCTTCTCGCTCTCGGACAGGTTCAGCAGGTTCACGATCGCACGTCCGCCGGCCTGACGGCCGCCTTCCGGGATCTTGTAGCCCTTCAGCCAGTGGGCCTTGCCGGTGGAGGTGAAGATGAGCAGATACGAGTGCGTCGTCGCGAGGAACATGTGCTCGATGACGTCGTCCTCCTTCACGCCCATGGCGAAGCTGCCCTTGCCGCCGCGGGCGATCTGCCGGAACGTGTTCGGAGGAATGCGTTTGATGTAGCCGTTGCGCGTGACCGTGATCACGATGTCTTCTTCCTGCATCAGGTCTTCGATGCCGAGTTGCTCGGCTTCGGAGTAGCTGATCTGGGTGCGGCGCTCGTCGCCGTATTTGTCGCGGATCTCGATCAGTTCGGTTTTCACGATCTCGCGCACCTTGGTGTCGCTGGCGAGAATACTCTTGAGTTTCTCGATCAGCGCGAGGGTTTCGTGATACTCGTTCACGATTTTGTCGCGTTCGAGTCCGGTCAGCCGCTGCAGGCGCATCTCGAGGATCGCCTGAGCCTGGCGCTCGCTCAGCATGAAGGCGTTCATCAGGCCTTCCTTCGCCTTCGCGGGATCCGCGGCTTCCTTGATCAGCTGGATGACCGCGTCGAGATTGTCGAGGGCGATGGTCAACCCTTCGAGGATATGGGCTTTTTCCTCGGCTTTCCGGAGCTGGAACGTCGTCCGGCGCCGGATGACGTCGCGGCAGTGGTCGACATAATGGCCGAGCACCGTCTTGAGGTCGAGCACCAGCGGCCGGTTATCGACCAGGACCAGCATGATGACCCCGAACCCGGACTGCATCGGCGTGTGCCGGTACAGCTGGTTCAGGATGACCTCGGTGTTGACGCCCTTGCGCAGCTCGATGACGACTCGCATGCCCTCGCGGTTCGACTCGTCGCGCAGGTCCGTGATGCCGTCGATCTTCTTGTCGCGGACCAGGTCGGCGATCTGCTTGACCAGCCTGGCCTTGTTGACCTGGTAGGGTAGTTCGGTGATGACGATGCGTTCGCGGCCGCGCGCGAACTCTTCGGTGGTCGTGACCGCGCGCACCGTGATGCTGCCGCGCCCTGTGCGGTAGGCCGCCTCGATGCCTTCGCGGCCCATGATCGTGCCGCCGGTTGGGAAGTCGGGGCCGGGAATCATCTTGATCAGCTCGCCGATGTCGACCTCGGGCTCGTCGATGAGCCGGATGGTGCCGTTGATGACCTCGGTCAGGTTGTGGGGCGGAATGTTCGTCGCCATGCCGACCGCGATGCCGGCCGAACCGTTCACGAGCAGGTTCGGGAACTTGCTGGGCAGAACGACCGGTTCCTGGAGCGAACCGTCGAAGTTCGGCATCCATTCGACCGTTTCCATCTCGATGTCGCGAAGCATCTCATCGGCGAGCTGGTCGAGACGCGACTCGGTGTAGCGCATCGCCGCGGCGCTGTCGCCGTCGATCGAGCCGAAGTTTCCATGGCCGTCGATCAGCGGATACCGAAGGCTGAAGTCCTGTGCCATGCGCACGAGCGTGTCGTAAATCGCTGAATCGCCGTGCGGATGGTATTTACCAAGCACTTCGCCGACCGTGCGGGCGGATTTCACGTAGGCTTTCTTGCTCGTGAATCCCTGATCGAACATCGCGTAGAGAACGCGGCGGTGAACCGGCTTGAGGCCGTCGCGCACGTCGGGAAGGGCGCGGCCGACGATGACGCTCATCGCGTAATCAATATAGGACGATTTCATATCGTCTTCTATATTTACGTATACCTCGCCCTCATCGGGTGGCGGCGGAGGCGGGGGGACGGCCGCTCCCGACGAGGCGGCGTCCGTGCCGGCGGCTTCGGTGTTTTCCGGGGTGATATCGTTCGTGTTTTCGGTGTTTTCGGTAACCATTCGGCGCCTCAGATATCCAGATTCCTGACCTGCTTGGCGTACTGGGAGATGAACTGCCGTCGCGGTTCAACCTTGTCGCCCATCAGGACGGAGAAAATGCGGTCCGCTTCCAGCGCATCGAGGGACTGGACCTTCTTCAGAATGCGCTTCGAGGGATCCATCGTGGTTTCCCACAACTGTTCGGGATTCATCTCACCAAGACCTTTGTAGCGCTGGATGCTCGCGCTGCCCTCGTCGGCGCCCATGTCGCCCAAAACCTTCGTCTTCTCGTCGTCGGAGTAGGCATACCGCTCGTCACGCCCCTTCTTGATCTTGTACAGCGGCGGCTGGGCAATGTAGAGAAAGCCCTTCTCGATGATCTCGGGCATGTAGCGATAGAAGAAGGTGAGCAGCAGCGTGCGGATGTGTGCCCCGTCGACGTCGGCGTCGGTCATGATGACGATCTTGTGGTAGCGGGCTTTCTTGATGTCGAAATCGTCCTTGCCGCAGTTCGTTCCCACGGCCGTCACGAGATCCTGGATGGCCTCGCTGGTGAGGACCCGTTCGAGACGCGTCTTCTCGACGTTCAGGATCTTTCCGCGCAACGGAAGAATCGCCTGAATCTTGCGATCGCGGCCCTGCTTCGCCGAGCCGCCGGCCGAATCGCCTTCGACGATGAACAGTTCGCATTTCGCGGGATCGCTTTCCTGACAGTCGGCCAGCTTGCCGGGAAGGGAGTTGCCGTCCATCGCGGTCTTGCGGCGCGTCAGTTCTCGGGCTTTCTGGGCGGCGATGCGTGCGCGCATGGCTGTGAGAATCTTGTCGATGACGGGGCGTGCCACCAGCGGGTTCTGCTCGAAATAATCGCCCAGATACTCGGAGACGACCGCATCGACGATGCCCCGAACTTCGGGGTTGCCAAGCTTGCCTTTGGTCTGCCCTTCGAACTGCGGCTCCGGAACCTTGATCGAAAGCACACCGACAAGCCCCTCGCGAACGTCGTCGGTCGTGAGCTTGATGTCTTTTCCCTTGTCCTTCCCGAGGACGGACTGATCTTTCTTCAGGTAATCGTTGAACACCTTCGTGAGGGCCGACCGGTAGCCCAGCACGTGCGTGCCGCCGTCGATCGTGTTGATGTTGTTGACGAAGGCCAGGAACTGCTCGTTATAGCCATCGTTATACGACATCGCGACCTCGACCTCGATATCGTCGCGTTCGCGCTTGAAATGCACGACGTCACGGAACAGGGTCGTCTTCGTCTCGTTCAGATACTCGACGAAACTGCCGATGCCGCCCTGATACTCGAACAGGTGGCATTTCTGGGTCTTCGTCTGGCGCAAAACGATCTTGACCCCGCGGTTGAGGAAGGCCAGCTCGCGGAGCCGCTTCGAGAGGATCTCGAAGTTGAACTCGATATTCGGGAATACTTCCTTGTCGGGCATGAAGTGCACTTTCGTGCCCCGCCGGTCGGCACCCTCGGTGACGGTCATGTCCCCCACCGCGACCCCGCGCCGGAACAACTGCTGATGGGTCGCGCCGTCACGCCAGACCGTGACCTCGAGCCACTCGGAAAGGGCATTCACGACAGAGACGCCGACGCCGTGCAGACCGCCGCTGAATTTATAGCTTTTTTTATCGAACTTGCCACCCGAATGCAGGACCGTCAGCAGCACCTCGAGGGCCGGCCGGCCGGTGCCGGGGTGGATGTCGACCGGCATGCCGCGGCCGTCGTCGAGAACCGAGATCGAGCCGTTTTCGTGCATCTGCACGTGGACCGTCGTGGCATGTCCGGCGAGAGCCTCGTCGATGCTGTTGTCGACGACTTCCCAGACCAGGTGGTGCAGCCCGTCGAGGCCGGTGCCGCCGATATACATGCCGGGCCGCTTCCGGACAGCCTCCAGGCCTTCGAGCACCTGGATGTTCTTCGCGGAATACTCGCCCGCCATGCCGTCGACCGGCAGACCGTTCCCGTCTTCGAGCTTCGCCGCCGCAGCGGCCTGGGGTGCCAACAGGGTTTCGGAATCAGACATCTTCGTTATCTCCCGTCTCGTGGCCGTCGTCGTGATCGGCCACAGCCTGCTTCGCCGGCAAAGGCCGGCGGTAAAACGCTTCGCCAAAAACCTCGCTCCGCCCGCGATGCGAAAGGGCATCGGGGGAGAGCGTCGAGCCGATCCAGGTGCCGCCGGCCGTCAGAACCGCCGCATGCGGCTCCCCGTCGAGCTTGCCCCGGACCGATGCGAGAATCGTCTCGCGGGTCACCGGATCGATCGTCGCGAGGTTCACGATCGCGACACACTCGGACAGATCGATAAATTCATTGTTTCCGAGATGGATCAGCATTCCCCATCCTCCTTCGGGGCTTCCGGGGAGGCGACATCGAGCAGGGCTTTCCAGGCCGGGGGAAGCATCGCATCGATGGTCTCGGGGGTCATCACATCCGGACGGGTACCCGTCTCGAGGATGATGGCGCGCACCATCTCGAGCCGCAACCGCGGAACCAGGTTCGCATCCGCCGTATCCCGCACCTGCTCACCAAGCACCTCGACGGAGTTCCGGATCTCGCCGAGCAGATCGCTTTTCACCGCCTCGAGCTCGACGAGGGTGAGGGAAGGAATCTGTGATCGGGCCTCTTCCAGGCTCATCCAGGGGGTTTCGTCGAGCAGCGTGCGCAGCCGGGTTCGCTCCCCGATTCGTGCGGCATGCAGACAGACGGCGCAGGCGGTCGTGCCGGCCCGGACGGTGACACCGCCGCACGTGGGGCAGGGAACCATTCCTTCACCGGCGAGTGCTTCGCGGCGGGCCTGAAGTTTTGCCCGGCACTGTGCGATCACGCTTCGCAGCGCATCGTCGGCGATGGCCGGCAGATCACCCAACCGGACGTTCCGCCAGTCTGGCCACGAAGGCGGAAGCGCAACCGGCGACGTGGCGGGCATCTTCCCGATCTTCGTGACCACGGTCTGGATCTCTTCTCCCGGACAGAGCTCGTTGACGCGCTCCAGAACCTGGCTCCGGACGAAGCTGAACGTCTGCATCCACGGAGAATCCTCGCAGAGTACGAACAGCTTCTTCTGGAACAGCCGCTCCGGGGCCGTGTGCGACGCGAGGTCCGGTCCGACGATCGATGGCCATGCCTTTCGGAGCCGGCCGATGCGCAGCATCTCGGCACCCGCCGCCCGGGCTACCTTGAGCGAAAACCCCCGCCCGCCCTGCTGCCCGTAGCGAGCCTCCCAGACCTGGCGACGGAAATCCGTCAACACGTCGGGGAGAAGGCTTCCGAGAGGTCTGATGCCGCCTCTTGCCCTGCGGGGGGTGTCTGCCATGTCGGTTTCGAAACCTCTGCCGCTATCTGCGGGATGGATGAATGATGCGCAAAACGCGTTCGGAATGCGATGGGGTGCGGAATATGATACCCCGAAATTCCCCCGGACGCAAGTGACCCGCAGGAAGCCGGACATGGCCCGGCGGGGCCTGGGTGGCGCAATACGACCGGCATCCAGACGGATGCCGGTCGTTTCGGATCGACGGGAACGGGGTTATCGGCCCTTCGGGTCAACCCACCTCAGCAGCCGCTCGAACTCGGCCGCGAATGTCGGATCGCCTGCCACGCGGTCACGGATCTTTTCGCAGGAGTGCATGACCGTCGTGTGATCACGGCCGCCGAAATGCGCCCCAATCTGGTTCAGGGAAGAATCGGTCAGTATCTGGGAAATGCGCATCGCGACCTGGCGTGGCAGGACGAGGTTCGCCGAACGCCGCTTGCTGGTCATTTCGGCTTCGGGAATGTCGTAATACTCGGCCACGCGCTTCATGATCCAGGAGATGGAAACCTTGCCCGGTGTCTGTTCGCGGAAGATGTCCTTCAGCACCTGGTCGACCAGATCCTTGTCGATCGGCTTCTGAACAACGCTCGCGTAGGCGACGACGCCGTTGAAGGCCCCCTCGAGCTGACGAACGTTCGAAACGACGCCTTCGGCCAGGTACATCAGGATGTCATCCGAAACCTTCATCACCGAGCGGGCGGCCGCCTTCTTGAGGATCGCTACACGCATCTCGAGATCGGGCGGCTGGACGTCGCACACGACCCCCATTTCGAACCGCGACACGAGACGCTCCTCGAGGCGCTGGATCTTTTTCGGGGGGGCATCGGAGGTGAGGATGATCTGTTTCTTGTTCTGGAACAGTTCGTTGAAGGTATGGAAGAACTCCTCGATGACCGAATCTTTTCCGGCGAAGAACTGGACGTCGTCGATCAGAAGGAGATCGCGTCTGCGGTATTTCGCGCGAAACTCGTTCGTCTTCCTGTCCTTGAGGGCTTCGATGAACTCGTTCGTGAAGGCTTCCGAGGTGAGGTAGGCCACGCGCAGCTTGGGGTTGGTCTTCAGAACCTCCTGGCCGATGGCCTGCATCAGATGCGTTTTTCCAAGCCCCGACCCGCCGTAGATGAACACGGGATTATAGGCGGTGCCAAGCGGTTTGCTGGCAACGGCCTGACAGACGGCATGAACGAACTGGTTGCTCTTGCCGACCACGAAGGTGTCGAAGGTGTATTTCCCGTTGAACTGTGTCATGACGGGGGCATACGGCTTTTCGGCCGGCGCTTTTTCAGGAAGGGCGATCGGAACCGATGGCCCGTTGATCGCTGGAAGACACGGCTGTACCGGCGGGCTTTTCCGGATATCTTTCCGGGTGCGGGTGACGAAGACGCAGGAAAGAGGCGGAGTCGACCCCTGAAGGATCTTCTGGATCATGGTCTGATAGCGGCGTTCAACCCAGTCCCGGCACACATCGTTCAACGCTTCGAGAACCAGCGTCTCCCCTTCGATGCCGACCGGATTGATCGAATTGAGGAAGATCTTGAGGTTCGCTTCGTTGACCTGGGCTTGTATTTCACCGGTAATGCGTGACCACAACTGGTTTACGGCTTCCATGCGTCATCCTCTTGCTGTGTACACACCTGAAATCCCGGGATGTACGAAACGATGCGGCTTATGGGGGGTTCGGGTGGGTGAAAGTGGTCGTTAGGATAGCAGAATTCGGGGGCCGCCGCAAGGGTGAAAAATCAACAAACATCTGATAGGAAGCCGTTTTTTCCACGGGAATAACCTGTGGAAAACCTCGGGAAAACCCCAACATCCCTTCGACCGGTGGAACATGTGGAAGACCCCGGGGTTCCCTCCACAGGATTTTCCCGAGGGCTTTCACAGACCAGGACCAACATCCACAGAGTTTTCCCCCATTTCAACAAGCCTACGAATACAACTACGATCTTCTATAAACAAGGATCGTACATCGTCAAGAAGGCGTTGCCCGCGAATCCCCTCCCATGAGCCCCCAAGCGTTGTACCGCAGGAAACAGCCTGTAAAAGGTCCTTTTCACGGACGATCGTTCCAATTGTACCCCACTCCCGGGGAATGCGGCAATTGCGGAACCTGTCTGCGTTTGCTATACTGCGACGATTTCAGCAGGCAGGAGGTTTCAGGCATTATGGCAAAAGCACGGCGGCAGCAGAAAACGACGGACCAGCCTTCTTCCCAGGCGACATCCGATCCGGCCCTTTTCACGGAGGTGGCCGACATCATCCGTCTCATGGGCGAAAGCGGTCTGGCCGAACTCGATCTCGAGACCCCGGACCTGAAAATCGCCCTCCGACGGCAACAACTGGCCCGAAACAACGGCAACACCTCCGTCACCACCAATGGACATCCCGTTGTCTCCTCTGCTGAACAGCCGAACGCTCAACCGCTTCCAACTCCTGCCCCAGTCACGCCTGCTGCGGTGGTCTCTCCCGCTCCTGTTCGTCCCACCGCTCCGGCAAAGCCCACAGCACCTGAAGCGACGCATCACAGGATCGTTTCACCGATGGCGGGCACGTTTTATCGCTCTCCTTCCCCATCAGCACCGCCATTCACCAAGGTTGACGACGACGTGAAAGCCGGCCAGCCGGTCTGTATCGTCGAAGCCATGAAGCTGATGAACGAAATCAAGGCCGACAAGGCGGGAAAGATTGTCCAGATCCTCGTCGAGAACGGCAAACCCGTCGAGAAGGGAACGCCCCTTTTCGCCATCGAACCCGGAGCGTGAATATGAACCACTTCGATCTCGTCGTCATCGGAGCCGGCCCGGCCGGCTATCCGCTTGCCGGTGCAATGGCCCGCCATGGCTGGAAGGTTGCCGTCGTCGAGCGCGACGCATCGGGCGGCACCTGTCTCAACCGCGGCTGTATTCCCACCAAGGCTCTGCTGGCCTCTTCGAGGCTGTTGCACCAGGTTCGGCATGCGGAGCAGTGGGGAGTGAAAGCCGAAACCATCGGATTCGACTGGACCGCCGTCATGAACCGCAAGACGAACGTCTTGAACGGACTTCGCCAGGGCATCGACAAGATGCTTCAGGCGGCCGGCACCACAATGTTCAAGGGAACGGCGAGCCTGCTGCCGGGAAAACGCGTGCGTGTGGAAACCGGGGAAAACCCGGTTGAAATATCGGCCGATCGGATCTGTCTTGCAACCGGCTCGGTGCCGGCCGTTCCGGCGGGAATGCCGTCGGATCGCACCCTGTTCTGGACAAGCGATGAAGCCCTTGCGGCGACCGCGGTTCCCGAATCGCTCCTGATCGTCGGAGGCGGTGTCATCGGTCTCGAGTTCGGCCAGGTGTTCGCCACATTCGGGGCGAAGGTCACGATCGTCGAGATGATGCCGCAGATCCTGCCGGGACTCGATACCGCGACGGCAAAACGTCTGCTTCCCGTTTTCAAGAAAGCCGGTCTCGAGATCTTCACCGGCCAGAAGGTCGAGGGTCTGGGCAGCGAAAACGGGCAGGTCGTCGCAACGATCGCCGGCCAGAAGCGTGTCTTCGCAAAAGCTCTCCTGGCAATGGGTCGCCGGCCCGACCTTTCGGTGCTCGTCTCGGGAGGCGTCACCCTTCGCATGGATGGTCGGTTCATCGGCGTGGATGAGAAGTTCGAAACCAGCGAGGCCGGCGTTTTCGCCGTTGGAGATGCGATCCCGGGGCCGATGCTTGCCCACAAGGCAACGGCCGATGCGATTGCTCTCGCCGATCACTGGCGCGGTCGCGCGGTCAGCCACTCGTATGATGCCGTTCCAGCCTGTGTTTATACCCATCCCGAGATTGCCTGGGTCGGTCTTTCCGAAGAGGAAGCCAAGGCGAAGGGGCTGCAGTTCACGGTGGGCCGAAGCCTGTTTTCAGCCAACGGAAGAGCCGTGGCGGCCGGAGACGCCGACGGACAGGTGAAAACAATGACGGACGAGAACGGACATCTGCTCGGCGCCGTCATCTGGGGACCCGAAGCCTGTAACCTGATCGTCGAGCCGACGATGCTTCTCGAGCTGAAAATCACTGCCGGCGAAGCCCGCCGCGTCATCCATCCGCATCCGACGTTGTCCGAAGCCTTCGCCGAAGCCATGGCGGCGGCCTCGGGCGATGCGGTTCACGGCTGAGAACGGCTCTTCCCGATGGCGACACCCGGTTTTCTGAATCTCCCGGGGCAGCAGGATGAGCTGCGGGCCTCGCTCGAGCGTCTCGGACTGAGCGAACTGACGCGCCGGCCGGTGCTTGGCGGCGAGAATGCCGAGAGGCCGTGGGCGACGCTCGAACCGTCGGAGTTCTTCGCAGTGGTTGACACCGGGTTTCACTTTTCGGAGCGGCGGCCGCCGCCCGACTGGACGCCCTGGGTCATCACATCGGACGCGGGAACCGCCAACACCCGCCTGGAAAACGGCCTGGGCAGCCAGACCGGTCTGCGCGGGGCGATCGGCGGCACCTTCCCGTTCCTCGATATCTGCGGAACGAACGTCTTCCTGCCGACCCCGCGGCGCCTGCTTGCGATGACCGACGGCATTGCCGGCTTCATCCTCACGGAAATGGAGCAGAGCGGCCGGTCGCTCGAAGAGGCCGTTCGGGAGGCCCAATGGCAGGGGATCGCGCCGGGAAACGTCACGCGGCACCTGCACGCCCTTGCCGCGCGTGAACGGCTTGCCCTGCTTGCTTCGGCGGTTTTCGGCATCAATCTGACGGCCGAACGCATTCTCGCCGAAGGATTCGGCCAGCTCGAAGCCCGGGATGTGGCCATCGCCCGTTCTCTCGGATATGCCGTCCGTCTCGTTGGCGCCGTCGAGGCACATGAAGACGCCTTCGAAGCCTGGGTGCGGCCGTGCCTGCTGCCTTCCCGGTATGTTCTGGCCCAGGTCCGCGGCGGCTCGGAAGCGGCCTATATGCAGGGTGCCGACGGCAGTTCCCAGATCTTCGTCGGTCCGGGGACCTCGTTCGAGGTTTCCCTGCGCGGCATGCTTCGCGATTATCAGCAGTTGAGAGAGAAGGGTACCCTCGGGGCGGCCCCATTCGCGACCTGCGCCCTGATTCCTTCCCATCGCCAGGTATCCGGATGCTATCTGCGTCTGCGGCTGGTCAACCCCATGGCGACTCTTGCCCAGGTCACCAAAGTCTTTGCAGAAGCTGGAGTGGAGATCCGGTACATTGTACAGCCCGATCCCGAGATTGTTTCACAGGAAACAGCCCCGGGAAACATCGCCTGTAAGCGGATATCGCAGGTTCCTCAGACGACGGGCAACGAGGAGCTCGTGTTGTTCACCGCTCCCATCGAGGATGGGATCCTGCATGGCGCCATCGAGCAGATCCGGGTCGAGGTGAAACTGGCGGCCGTGAAATGCTGTCTGAGATACGAAAGCTGACAGGCCATGTTCCAACCCGGCGAACTCCTCGTCCAGAAATTCGGCGGCTCTTCCATGGCAGGGCCCGAACGCATCACGCGTGTCGCGGAGCGGATTGCCGAGCAGGCACGTTCCGGAAAACGCCTGGCAATCGTCGTTTCCGCGATGGGCGATACGACCGATGATCTGATCGCGCTGTTGCATCAGATCACCACCGACCCCGACCCCCGGGAACTTGACCAACTGATGGCGACGGGAGAGATCGTGAGCTGCTCGATGGCGGTTTGCGCGCTCCAGAAGCTGGGGATCCAGGCGAAGTCATACAATGCCTTCAACCTCGGCATTCGCACCGATGGCCGGTTCGGATCGGCCGAAATCACCGCATTCGAACATCTTCCCGATCTGGCCCGGTTTCTCGAGCCCGGTCATGTCGCCGTCGTCGCCGGGTTCCAGGGAATCACCGACGCAGGCGATCTGGTGACGCTGGGCCGCGGAGGCTCCGATATCACGGCGGTCGCTCTGGCCCGTGATCTCGGCCAGAAGGTCTGCGAAAAATACACCGACGAAGACGGTATCTACACCGCCGATCCCCGCGTCATTCCGACGGCGAAGAAGGTCTGGCATCTCGATTATGCCGAGATGGAAACCCTGGCCCGGTACGGAAACGGCATCCTTCACCCGCGCTCCATCGCCTATGCGAGGGAATCCTCGATCCGTATCCATGTGCGCTCGAGTTTTTCGCGCGACGAAGGAAGCGTCGTCGGTCCCGACGGGGATCCCTCGATTCCGATCAAAAGCATCGCTGCCGATCGGAAACAGGCGGTCATGGTCATGGATGGGGTGCGTGGCCCCTGTGATCTCGCCGGCATCGGCGCCGGCCCCGACGGATTCACGGCCACGGCCCGCGAATGGCGGTCTTTCGACGGCATCCGCGGCAGCATCCGGGCCGGGTTCAAGACGGCCGAGTCGTTCAACGCCGTGCCCTGGATGTGGCAGGAGGCAGCCCGGTTGTCGGCGGAGGAGGTCCGGTTCAGCTCGCGCGTGGTGTTTCTGACGCTTGCGGGGGCGGGGTTCCGCAACGATGATCGGCATGTCGGACTGCTTCGCCTGAGGCTCGAGGAGATCGGAATCGTGCCCCACCTGGTGGAGCACGACGGAGACCGTCTGACGATCGTGGTCGATGCCGACCAGTCGGCCGAGGCCATGCACCGGCTGCACGCCGCTCTTCTCACTGCCGCCTGATTCACCCCCTCTCCCCTCTGTTTTCCTCTTCTGAAGCTGTTTTCCTTCTGCCGACTGGTATTTTCGGGGCAGGAAGCCGATAAGCTTATGGTGGGCCATCTCATCGGTGGCTCGCGCATCTGTTTGTCCGGTTTCGGTCCGATACTGCCGGGATCGGTGGGAGAACTGCTTGCAAACCGCTGGGTTCCATGATTAGACGCCCGATCATCCGCACGTGGCTCATGCGCCTGATGGCGTTCGTCGCGCTCTGGGCCGCCACCTGTCTGCCCGCGGCCGGGTTCGGCATGCCCGAGATGGACTCCCAGAAGTTTCCCGTCGAGGTTTACGGCGACTATCTCGAGTTCCGCTCGAAGGCGAACCAGGTGGTGACGAAGGGCCGCGCGTTCATCACCTACAAGGATATGCGTATAGCGGCAGATACAATACAGGCTAATACAAAAACAGAGGACATGTTCGCGCAGGGTTCGGTCGATTTCTGGAAGGGCTACGACCGCACCACGGGCGATTTCCTCGTCTACAACATGAAGACCGGCAAGGGGTGGATGCGGGATGCCGAGATCCGTCGCAACCGCAACTACTTCCGGGCAAAGGATGTGTTCGTCAGCCCTGCCTACAGCATCGCCCACGACGTCCTGCAGACGACCTGCGATGACGAGAAGGATCCGCATTACAGCCTCGAGGCGCGCGAGGTCGAGATCATTCCGGGCCATCAGATGACGATGCGCGACCTGGCGCTGCGGTGGCACGGCCGCACCCTGTATCGCAAAGGTCTGGACCGCTCGAGCCTGTTCGAAAAAGACAAGTTCTTCACGACCCGCCAGGGCATGTCGCAGATCGACGGCATCTACTTCAAATTCGCCACGGATCTGGCCATCACCCCCGAATCCAAGGGCAATTTCAGTTACGATTACTTCCAGAAGCGCGGATACGGGGTCGGCATGACGGGCAGCTTCGGGGCCGGCTCGAACAGCAACGGGACATTTTCCCTGTACAGCCTGAACGAGACCCAGCGCGGCCACAAGAACACGCAGATGAACCTGTCGCACAGCTACCGCTCTTCCCGGGGCGACTCGGTCTCGACGAGCGTCGCGTATACCGGCGACAAGCTGACGGGCCTCTCGGAAAACCAGGATCTGAACGTGCAGATGAACGTGACGCCGGTCATGCAGCGGATGACGATGAACATCACGGCGAGCAAATTCTTCGATCTCGACGGGAACAAATACACCCTCGACTCGGGGTATCAGATCCTGAACCGCGTCCCCGAGGTGAACTTCTCCTTCCCCGCCTACACGACGCCCGGCGTGCCGCTCACGATGAACGTTTCAGGCATGTATGGCCTGTATGAGGAAGGGAATCTGGACAACAAGAAAAACACGACCAAGCGCGAGATCCGGTCGAACTTCACGGTTCCCACGGTGCAGGTGAATCGGCGGTTCGACTTCACCCCCTCCTACAACTTCGACAAAAGCTGGTACAGCGAGGGCATCGAACGGGAAAATGGCGCCACGACGGTGCGGGCGAATCAGAAGTTCTCGAAGGTGACGAATCTCGAGTTCAACTACAACATCTCGACGCAGAAGGGGAAATCCCCGTTCCAGTTCGACTCATTCACCAGCACTGACGTGTTCTCGACCCGACTGCGGTTTGCCGAGAACACCTGGAACCTCAACCCCGTGAACTTCAACTACAACCGGGTTACGCAGCGGCTTGAGCAGGTCTACTGGGACTACTCGCGCCGGTCGCGGTCGGATGCCTACCGCACTTGGGAGTTTTTCATGCGCCGGGATTACGTGCCCGACCCGGTGCCGTTCGGCAAGATGGACATGACCCGCCTCACCCCGGGCAACATGAACATGCGGTATCGGCTGGCAAGCAGCCTCTGGTCGTTCGACACGAGCATCACGTATCCGCACGAATACCGGCGCATCACGAACACCTCGATGAACTACCGCGCCGTCATCCGGCCGCTGTGGGAAGTCACGGCGAACGGCAACTACAACCACCTGAACAAGAAGTTCAGCCCTCTCACCGTGGGCATCGTCCGGGATCTCCACTGCTGGGAGGCGCGGGCCGAGTACAATCTCGAACGCGAGGAGTTCTGGATCGAGTTCTACCTCAAGGCGTATCCGCAGGACACCGGCCGGTTCCGGTACGGAGCCGACACGAAGCGGCTCGAGGCGAAACTCGCCGCGTATGACCAGCTCACCCAGCGGTATGACACGTTCCGGCGGTGAGCGGTGCCTTGAATCCTGATTCCCCGGCATGTATATTGGCGGCGGACCAGCACAACCAGAGGAGAACACCGTGAAGATCTACACCGGTTCGGACCACGCGGGGCTGTCGCTGAAACGCCGGTTGATCCGGCATCTGCAGGAACACGGCCACGAGGTCGTCGATCTCGGTACCGACTCGGATGCCTCGTGCGACTACGCCGATTTCGCGCATGCCGTCGCGGAGCGGGTGACGGCCGATCCGGCCGCCCTCGGGCTGCTGACCTGTGGCTCCGGCATCGGGATGTCGATCGCGGCGAACCGGCACCGCGGAGTGCGCGCGGCCCTCTGCCACAACTCGCTCGAGGCGGGACTTTCCAGAAAGCATAACAATGCGAATATATTGGTCCTGGGCGGACGGATCATTGGCGAAGAGCTGGCGATCGACGCCCTGGATGCCTTCCTGAACACCGGCTTCGAAGGCGGCCGCCACGAGCGGCGCATCGGAAAGATCGAACGCCCGTAACCGAAGAAAGGAACCGAAGATGGGCAATCTCGTCGTTGTCGACCACCCGCTGATCAAGCACAAGATGACGTTTTTGCGGTCGAAATTCACCGACGTCCACATGTTCCGCGAACTGATGCGCGAACTGTCGATGCTGCTGGCCTACGAGGCCACCCACTCGATCCCGGTCGAGGAGACCTACTGCGAGACGCCCCTGATGAAAACCAAGGGCTATATGATCTCGGGCCAGCTGATCGCCCTGGTGCCGATCCTGCGTGCCGGCCTCGGGATGGTCGAAGGGCTGCTCAGCTTCATGCCGATGGCAAAAGTCGGCCATGTCGGCCTGTATCGTGATCATGAAACGCTTCAGCCCGTCGAATACTACTGCAAACTGCCGGCGAACATCGCCGATATGGACGTATTCATCCTCGATCCGATGCTCGCGACCGGTGGCTCGACGGCAAAAGCAATCGAGATCGTCAAAGCCAAGGGCGCGAAGCGGATCCGGTTCATGTGCATCGTCTCCTGCCCCGAAGGCATCGCGGCGCTGCAAAAAGCTCATCCCGACGTCGACATCTACACCTGCACCGTCGACGAGAAACTGAACGAGCACGGCTACATCCTGCCGGGCCTCGGCGATGCCGGAGACAGACTGTATGGCACGAAGTGAGAAGGCGACCGTGAAAGCCCGGAAGACGAACTCCTCCGCCCCGAAGACGGCGAAAGCCGCTCCGAAACCCCGGGCGATCACCGAGAAGGCCGGCAAGATCGCGCGGCTCGCCTCGGTGGAGGCGGTGCGGGAGCCTTCGAAGGTCGCCGCGCGCCCATCCTGGGACACCTACTTCCTCCGCATCGCCCAACTGGTCGCGACACGGGCCACCTGCCTGCGCCGCACGGTCGGGGCCGTGATCGTGCGCGACAAGCGCATCCTCGCGACCGGCTACAACGGCGCGCCGAACGGGGTTCCCCACTGTTTCGAGCTGCCGGGCGGCTGTCTGCGCGAGGCGATGCATATTCCCTCGGGCCAGCGGCAGGAGCTGTGTCGCGGCCTCCATGCCGAGCAGAATGCCATTCTCCAGGCATCGGCATTCGGCGTGTCGCTGAAGGGAAGCGAGATCTACGTTACCCACCAGCCCTGCGTGACCTGCGCGAAGATGCTGATCAACGCCGGAATCACGCGGGTGGTGTTCATCGGCTCGTATCCGGACGAGCTGGCTCTGGAAATGCTCCGCGAAGGGAACATCAAACTCGAAAGGATCGGGGTCGACTGAATCATGGCTCGGATACTCATTGACGGCGGACGCCCGCTGCGCGGCACGGTATCGATCGGAGGGGCGAAGAACTCGGCCCTGCCGATCATGGCCGCGACTCTGTTGTGCGACGAACCCGTCACGCTGCAGAATGTGCCACACCTGAACGATATCGCCACGATGGAAAAAGTGCTCCAGGCCCTCGGGGCCCGCACGAGCCGGACCGCCGACGGGACGATGCACGTCGATTGCGGGGCCGGGGTGAAGGAGGAAGCGCCCTACGAGCTGGTCAAGACCATGCGCGCCAGCTTCTTCGTCATGGGGCCGCTGCTGGGCCGGCTGAAAAAAGCCCGGGTGCCGCTGCCGGGCGGCTGCGCGATCGGCGCACGGCCGGTCAACATCCATCTGAAGGGGTTCGAAGCTCTCGGGGCAACGGTTTCCATCGAGGGCGGCTGTGCCGTCGCCGTCGCCGACAAGCTCGTCGGGGCGCGCATCGTGCTCGACTTCCCGTCGGTCGGGGCGACCGAGAATCTCATGATGGCCGCCACCTTCGCCGAAGGCGTGACCCGCATCGAGAACGCGGCCCAGGAGCCGGAGATCGACGATCTGGCCGGGTTCCTCAACTCCATGGGGGCGAGGATCGAAGGCGCCGGCTCCCCGACGATCCGCATCGAGGGGGTGCGCAAACTCCATTCCGCGACCTATCCCGTGATACCCGATCGGATCGACGGCGGTACCTTCATGGTGCTGGGCGCGATGTGCGGCGGGCCGATCACGGTGCAGAACGTCATTCCGGCGCACCAGCAGGCTGTTATCGCGAAGCTGCGTGAGATGGGCGCCGTGATCGACGTCGACGCCGCCGCGCGGAAGGTCACGGTGAGCTGCGATGGCCGTCTCAAGCCGGTCGAGTTGAAAACGCTGCCGTTCCCTGGCTTCCCGACCGATATGCAGGCCCAGTTCACCGCGGCCCTCTGCCTCGCAAATGGCACGTCGGTGATCTCCGAGACGGTGTTCGAGAACCGGTTCATGCATGTGGCCGAACTGTCCCGCATGGGCGCGAACCTCACCATCCGCGAACGCACGGTGCTGATCAACGGTGTCGAGCGACTGAGCGGGGCACCGGTCGCCGCCTCGGATCTACGGGCCGGCGCGGCGCTGGTTCTGGCCGGGGTGATGGCCGAAGGGCGCACCGAGGTCAGCAACGTGTATCATATCGACCGCGGATACGAGGATCTCGTCGGGCGGGTGCGCTCGCTCGGTGCCTCGATCGAGAGAGTGGAAGACAACGGAAACGGAAAATGAAGACGGAGGTGCGGGGATGACGAGGCAGCATGAGGCCAGACGGTATGCGGGAATTCTCGAACGACTTTCGAGCCGTGATCGGGCGGAAAAGCTTCTGGCCATTCAGGCGCTCGGAATTCTCCGGGTTTCGGAGCATGCCGACCAGCTGGTCGATCTGCTGGCCTCGCCCGACGAGGAGATCGTCGGGGCCGTCCTCGAGTCTCTCGGCCGTATCGCCAATCCGCGTTCGGTCAAATACGTGCTCGAGTTCGTCGGGGCACCGAAAGCCAGCCTGGCCGATCGTGCCCTGAACGCCCTCGCCGGGTTCGAGCTGACCCCCGTTCTCGATCTGATCCTCAAGGCCGCCGATACCGAGAAGCCGCCCCTGCTGCGCCGGAGGCTGCTGACCCTCGTTTCCCACATCCGGGACCCGCGGGTCGCCTCGGTGATGACCGAGATCATTGGCCAGACCCAGGATCCGGGGCTGCTGGTCGAAGCGTGCATGTATTTCGTCCGGTTTCCCTCGACCGAGCGGCATACGCTGTTGAAAATGCTCGGAAACAACGGCCAGTGGGAAGTGGCGATGTCGGCTCAGTTGGCACTTTCCCGGCTTGGTGACGAGGGCGCGCGCGGCCATCTGAAGCGGCTGGCCAAGTCCCCGGCGCATCCGATCCGGCTGGCCCTCGTCCAGGGACTGGCCCGGCGGCCGATGATCGAGGATCGCGAGCTCTACGAGATCTTCAGCCACGATCCGCACCCGCAGGTGCGGCTGGTTGCGATCCAGGGCCTTTCGCTGTTCAAGACCGACGAACGGGCCCGGATCCTTGCCGAGTGGCTCGGCCGCGAGCGCGACGAGACCGTTCTGCCGGCCCTGCTCCACCGTGCCGCTGCCGAGAAGCATCACGGTTTGTATCCCGAGTTCTTCAAGCTGCTCACCTCGGGCAACCCGGGCTTCAAAGCCCTTGCCGTCGAGGCTCTCGTGGGCATGGGCGAATCGATCGTCGATCGCATCGTCAAGGCGTTCCCGAAGCTGCCGATGGCGGCCCGGGAGCAGTTGCTGATCGTCGCCGGCGGGATCGGCGGAGCGACGGCGAAACGGCTCGTCGAGGAGCATCTGCGCGACCGGGAACGATGGGTGCGCATCAACGCCATGGAGGCCCTCGCCCGCCTCGGAGCCCGCGACGCGCTTCCCCTACTGATGGAAATGGCCGACGCGGAAAAGGATCCCTGGGCGCGCGCCTCGCTGATCTCCGTGCTCAGCCGGCTGGGTGGGCCCGAGCAGGTCCCTGTATGTGAAGCCGGCCTGACCTCGCCCGATGCCCGTGTGCGTGCGAACGCGATCGAGGGGCTGCTGCGCCTTGGCGTGCGCGATCGTGACTGGCAGAAACGCATCGAACCCCTGTTGCGCGATCCCAACGACCGGGTGCGCGTGAACGCCGCCATCGTGCTTTCGAAGATGGGCGATCAGACGGTCATGCCGACCCTGATCGCGATGACGCGCGAAGCGACCAAGTGGCTGCGGGCTTCGGCGGCATTCGCCCTCGGGGAGATCGCCGATAGGGAAGGCGTTCCGGCCCTGCTGACCCTGCTCGACGACAAGGAAGACGTCGTCTACCGGAACGCGCTCCAGGCGCTCGGCAAGATTGCCGACATCCGCTCGCTCATTCCCATCCTCCAGGAACGTTCCAAAGACCGGCTGCCCGGGGAGTTTTTCGACGAGCTCCTGGCCGGATTCCACGCCGACACCCCACGCACCTGAGGATTTCCTCGAGGAGAGGTTCGGTTCTTCCCGCTCTTTGCCGATCAGTACTGCCGAGGTGTCGAACGGCGTCCACCGGATGCCCTTTTTCACCCGCGTTCTGAACACGAGGAGACGGAAGCGAGATGAACTGTTTCGGGCGGACCGGCAGGAACCCCTGTCTGGCGCTTCTTGCACTGTTCATGACCGGTCTGACGGCGGTCTGTTCCGCGGGGATCGAGACCCGGACGAAAAACCTCGCCGTCAACCTCCGAAAAGAGCCATCCCTCAAGTCCGAGGTGCTGATGAAGCTGCCGCCGGCTTCGAAGGTCACGATTCTCGAGGAGTGTATCTACTGGTACCGCGTCAAATACGACGACAAGACCGAGGGATACGTTTACTACGACCTTCTCGAACGGTGCCTGCCGATCGTGCGGCGTGCCCCGAAGAAGAAAGCCCGCGTGGCGGCCGCGAGCCGGTCCCGACCCCGGCAGGAAAAGGACATCGCTCGCCAGCAGGCGACGTTCGCCTTTGCCGATCGGCGGTGGCAGGAAGTCGTTCGGATTCTCGCCGAGGATACGCCGGCGGCAAAGCTGACGACCACCGAAGGCTACATGCTCGGAATCGCGTGGCGCGAGCTCGGTCGGACCGACAAGGCGGAAGAGGCCCTGATGCGTGCGCTGGGCCATCCCGAGCGAGCCTGGGACGCAACGAGCGCCGAGATCTACCGGCAGTTGCTCGAGATCCAGCGCACCCAGGGGCGGTGGGCCGATCTGCTGGTGACCGTGCGCCGTGCGGAGAAGCACGCGTCGTCTGTATCCTGGGTCGCGCATGCCCGGGCCGAGGCGTATCTGCATCTGAAGCGGCCGACCGAGGCCCTGTCGGAGTTCGAGGCGATCGCCGGACATGATCCGCAGGATGTGAAGGCACTGGTCGGCATGGGCCGCGCGAAGGCGAAGCTCGACGATCTCACCGGCGCCGAGAAGGATTTCCGGGCCGCCATCGCCCGTCCGGCCACCTGTGAGGAAGCATATCTCTGCCTGGCCGGGCTCCAGGCGCGGCGCGGGTATACGAAAGCCGCCGAACTCACCCTCCAGGATGGACTGCGGCGGCTGCCGGGATCGACGGTGCTTGCAACACGGGTGGGCGAGATTCAGGCGAGGCAGAAGGTTGCGGATGAACATGCAGAGCTGCTGAAGAAGCAGGACCGGCTTCTGAAGCTCATTCAGGATGAGGGAATCGCGATCCGTGCATTCACGGTCGTGGCCCAGTTGAAACCGAAGCTGTACGAGATCCGGCTGGGGGGCACGGAGGCGGCGTTTCTCCAGACCTCCCGCTCCTTCTTCGCGGGCCGGGGCGACCATGAGATGCCGCTCAAGGACGGCGGAACGATTCCCGTCCGCCTCTCCCCGAAAAACGGCGGATTCCTGCAGCAGGCACGTCTGCTGAAGGAGCTGACGGATGCCCAGACGGTGACCTATCACGCGATGACGCTCGAACTGAGCGACGTCAATCAGGCGCTCGAACTCCTCGACCGGGAGCAGAAGCGCCTCGAGGCGGCCGTCGAGCCGCTCCTGGAATGAGCAGCGCCATGCATCGAACCCTTCTTCGCGCGTTGACCCGATTTGGCATCATCGCCGGATCCCTCGGGATGATCGCCCTTCTCCTGGCCCCGAGCGTGCAGGGTGACGACACGTTTGACCGGCTCGCCCTGGTGCTCGGCGCGGTCGAGGCGCCCCGGGCCGAGGCTCCGGGAGCGGCCGGCGTGAAGCGGAACGAGAAGAGCTTCGCCACGACGGAGAAGGGCGGCCGTCACGAGCCCCTGTTTGTCGATGCCGACTATAGGCTTCCGGATGACTCGGGGGACGGAGAGGGGATTCCCTACGGCGCGACGAACCGGGGCGGCTTCGGCCTGTTCGACATCGAAACCCCCTTCGTTCCCGACGTTCCGGCCTGGTATTTCGGGTTCCAGTATAAATATGATAGTTATAAGTATATAAATGGCGGGAAGGGACGGATCAAGGGAAACCAGATGTTGTTCCCCATCAGCGTGGTCTACAACCGCGACGAGTGGGCCTACGGACTCGTGATCCCCTTCCAGAACTGGGAAGTCACGAGTGCGAACGGGAATACGCGGACGGCGGATCTTTCCGGCCTCCACGACGTCGAACTGCGCGCCACGCGAAGGATGTGGGCGAGCGAAGACGGCACGCAGGCGGCGAATGCCCACGTATCGGTGAGCATTCCGGGCGGCAACTATCATGTGCCGTATGCCGACTTTTCCGGTGCCGGTCGGCCGGGAGCCGAAATCGGGCCGGCGGGCGCGACGCGGGGAAGCCGCTTCGGGATCGGCGGGGCCTATTCCCGCCGGATCGATGCCAACTGGATGTCGCACCTGAATCTTGCGTATGTCCACGATGGCCGTGATCGGATCGGCCGTCTGGCCTACGACGGGGCGCTCGACTACCGCATCGGCCGGAATCTGGCGCTCACGGGCCAGCTTCTCGGAACCTACTGGATGGCGGACAGCGGGCCAGACGGCGGCGTGATCGACTTCCTGCTGGGAGCCGTCGTGTTCAATGATCGCTGGCAGGCCAGCATCGGGATTCCCGTGAGTCTCCAGCACGAATGGGGCTACGGGCACGATCTCGGGTTTGTGGGCGGCATCAGCACCCACTGGGATTGAACGAAATCCATTTGCTTTTTGCATATCGGCCGATTTAACATCAGGAACGGATGCGATCGGCCTCGAGTTGTCGATTTTAAGAAGAAACGACAACCCGGATTCCCCTTTCTGCCGGTCGCGGCAGGGGGCCCTGTTCCGGATCATCGCGTGTCTCCCTGCCGGATGTGAATCGGTCCGACCGCCGGTCGGTCCTATCTGGCTTGTCTGGAGAGTTGTCGATGCGAGCAGGAATCAGGGAAATGATCAGGAACTGGGTGGTTCTTCCGATGCTGATGCTGGGAATGGCCGTTCCCGCGATGGGGGCCGATCCCGAGCTGGAGGCTCTCTCGCTGCTTTACGAGCCCGAGACGGTCGTGACGGCCACCAGGATGCCCGAGCCTGCCATCGAGTCTCCGGCCATCATGTCGGTGTTCACGGCGCAGCAGATCCAGGCGCTGGGAGTGGACACGTTGCCCGAACTGCTCCAGTTCGTTCCCGGGTTCAATCCGTGGCGCTCGATCGCCGGGGACTGGTGGCCCGGACCCCGCGGCATCCTGGATTCGAACCGTAGTTTCATGGTCATGATCGATGGTGTCAGCATCAACAACCAGTTTCTCGGCTCCCCCTACTGGACCTGGGATTTGCTGGACCTGTCGCGATTCGCTCGCATCGAGATCATGCGCGGTCCCGGCTCGGCCGTGTATGGGGCGAACGCCTTTCTGGCCGTCATCAACTGCATCACCGACGATCAGGGGGCCGGAACCGGGTATCTGAAGACGACGCTCGGCTCGTTCGAACGCCGGGGAATCGCGTTCGGACGGGCGTTCCGGGCCAGCGAAACCCTCGTCGATCTGAATGTTTCGGGCGAGTCCTCCGACGGCCAGAGCCGGTATATCGGTGCGGATATCAATGGCAGAAGCGGTCTCACCCACGATGCCGGTACGAAAAACGACCTGATGCTCAAGGTGACCAACCCGCACGGCCTGACGTTTCTCGCCCACCACGTCGAAGGGGATCGCGACGGGTATATCGGCTATTTCAATAACGTGAACGATAAAACCAGGTTTCGCCGGTCGAACGATCTTCTGACCCTGAAGTATCACCGGAATCTGAACGATCAGGCCGAGATCACCGGCCGGGTGTTCTACAACAGGTTTCTCGACGCCGAAATAGCCGAGGCCGTCAGCCCGGGGGCGCTCTTCCCGCCGACGAACACCGTCTATCCTCTCGGGGTGATGCGACATGATCACTCCCGCGACGCGGTCTGGGGGGCGGATGTCCTGTTCAAGGCCGCACCGGCCGGTCGGCACCGGTTCTCCATCGGGGGCGAACGGACCTTCATCGACCTCGCCGAATCCGCGGTTCATGCTTCCTCCGGCTCCCCGGCCGATCCGACAGCCTTGGCGTTCATTCCGGGAGAATATCCGGAGCCGGGTCGCATGAACAACACGTCGGTGTTCGCGCAGGATGACATCTTCCTTGCGGAGCGGCTCCGGCTGGTGATCGGGGCCCGATACGACGACCACTCCGCGTTCGGCAGCACGTGGAATCCGCGGGCCGGCCTGATCTACCGTCTGAATCCGCGGTGGACCGGCAAAGTGTTGTATGGTAAGGCATATAGAAATCCCGATTTCCACGAGATGGCCGGAAATCCCGGTCTGAAAAGCGAGAACATCCGGACTACCGAGTTCCAGTTGCTCGGCGAGCCGTTCCACGGCTGGTTCACGAAGATGAATCTGTTCGTCAATCAGCTTCGGGATCGCATCCAGAGCACCGACAGCCTGGTCTACACCAACGTCGGACGCACGACCTTCGACGGCCTCGAGTTCGAGACCCGCAAACGGTTCGGAGGGGGCCAGGAGGTATTCGGGAACGTCTCGACCTTCCGACTGCGCGAGCTCTCCTCGCCCATCGCTATCGCTCCCGACCTGCCGCACAACAAGCTGAATCTTGGCTACTCGTTCCGGATGCGGGAATACGAGACGTGTCTGTGGGGCACGATGACGTCGCGGCGGCCCCGCAACGCCGCCGATTCCCGGGATGCCCTGCCCGGCCTGAACCTGGTGAACATGACCATCCAGAAATCGGGATTTCCGGGACCTGCCGACCGCATCATCCTGCGGGTGAAAAACCTCCTCAACGCCGAGCATTCCATGACGCCAGTCTATATAGGTGATGGTATATTCGATGAATTTCCACAGGCCGGAAGACAGATCAGCCTGGAAATGGTCTGGGATCTGAAATGAAACCGGGCATCCTGGGGTGGCGGCCGCCTTCGGTCGCAACTCTCCTGATCGCGGCACTTCTGGCCTTGGTTCTTCCCTGTTTCGGTGAAGCCGAAACCTGGGTATTCCACCGATCCGACATTCCTCTGTATCCGGCCGTCATGAAGCAGCTCGAGACGCGCCAGAAAAAGGAGTTCGTGAGCTGCCCGATCGAGAAGACCAGCTCGAGTTTCATCGACAGCCACCCGCCACGGATGGCGATCGCCTTCGGCGATGCCGCCCTCCAGCGGGCTCTGACGATGACCTGGGATGTGCCGATCCTGGCGTTGTTCACCGAAAAGCCGGTCACGGACCGCCGGGTGACCGAGATCGAGATCCCCCAGCCCCACCACCTGCAAATCGAGCTGTTGAAGAAGATCCATGGCGGGCTCGAGACGATCTGGTATCCGTTCGTCGGGGAGGCCTTCACTCCCCCCGCAGCCCTCGGAAAGGCCGCGGCGGCGGCCCGCCTGAACCTGGTCACGGATCGGCTCGACAACCCGCGGGAGCTGCCGAAATCCCTCAAAATCCTGCATGATCGCGGCACGGCCACGATCCTCCCCCCGGATCCGGCGCTGATGAACGATGCGGTTATCCGGCCGGTGCTGCTTGCCGCATTCCGCTCACAGACGGCCGTCGTCGGCTTTTCCGAAGGACTCGTCCGGCAGGGCGCGGCGTTCGCCTATGTTCTGACTCCTGAGCAGCTCGGGGAATACCTCGCCGATCTCGTGACCCGGGCCGAGATCGAAGACGCCCGGCTGCGCTCGCCGGTTCCGCCCTTCGCCGGCTGGAACCTGATCCTCAACGTCACGATGCTCGACAAACTTCAGCTTTCGCCGTCCGCCGAGGTGAGAAACGCCGCGGCAAAACGGTACTGACCGGGAAAGGCGCCACCGATGTCCTCTCTGCGGATCCGTATTCTGGTCTCGTTCATGACGGCGATGCTGCTGTTGGGCGGCGGCCTGGGGCTGTGGCATTACCGGTACATGACGTGGCTGCTCGAAACCCGGTTCGAACAAGCGGCCCAGACCTTTGCGCGACAGATCGCCCAGCAGGCGGTTCCTTCCGTCTTCGCCGAGGATACCGATCAGCTCCAGGCGCTGGCGACCCAATCCTCGAGCATTCCCTCGCTCCGGTTCATCAGCTTCCGCAACCAGGTCGGCATGACGATCCTCTCTGCGGTGATGCCGACAACCGGTATGGGCGCGGGACCGGCAATGATCCCCCTTCCCACCCGGGGCACGGCGACGTTCACCGTCGTCACGCCGCTTCCGGACGGCCTGATCGTCGAGGAGCCGGTGTTTTTGACCAGCTTCTCCCCCGGATCCCTCGAACCCGTCGCAAAGCGATTCATCGGAAACGTCATCCTGGGCTTTTCCCGCGACGAGATCGAACAGCAGCTTGCCGCAACGAAGCGGATCATCGTGATGTCAGGGGCGTTTTTCGCGATCATGGGCCTGGTGGTGATGGCCCTCCTCGAACGCTGGGTCACCACGCCCCTGATCCACCTGATCGAAAAAATCCGCGATATCGCCCGCGGGGATCTCTCGATCCGGATCGATGCCCCGGGCACGACAGGCGAGATCAACATCCTGTGCCAGTCGGTCAACCAGATGGCCGACGCCCTCCAGGAGCACACGGCGAATCTGGAACAGCGCGTGCGGGACCGCACCATCCAGCTCGAGTCCGCCAACCGCGAGCTCGAGTCGTTCGCCTACTCGGTGTCGCACGATCTGCGGGCTCCCCTGCGGGGCATCGACGGCTGGAGTCTGGCTCTGCTCGAGGATTACGATGGCAAGCTGGACGACCAGGGGCGGCAGTATCTGAGCCGTGTCAGAAGCGAAACCCAGCGGATGGGCCAGCTCATCGACGAGCTGCTCCAGTTGTCGCGCGTCAACCGCGCCCCCTTCCAGCTCGAAACCGTCGATCTGTCGGAACTCGCCCGCGGCATCACGGAACGGCTGCGGGAGCGGGATCCCGACCGGAAAATCACGTTCGTCATCGAACCCGGGATGACGGCCCGGGGCGATCCGCCTCTGCTCGAAATAGCACTTCACAATCTGCTCGATAATGCGGTAAAATTTACCCAGCCTCGGTCCGAGGCTCATATCGAATTCGTGCGTACGCTCGTCGACGGAAAGCCCGCATTCGCCGTCCGGGACGACGGGGTCGGGTTCGATATGGCATACTATAAAAAATTGTTCGGGGCGTTCCAGCGTCTCCACAAGACGTCGGAGTTCCCCGGAACGGGAATCGGTCTCGCGACGGTCGCCCGTATCATTCACCGCCACGGGGGGCGCATCTGGGCCTCGTCCGAACTCGACAAGGGCGCGTCCTTCCAATTCACTCTCGAGGAAAGCCTGTGAAGCAAAAAACCATCCTGCTCGTGGAAGACAATCCGAACGATATCGATCTGACCCGGCGCGCGTTCGAAAAGTGCCGGATCTATAATGACCTCGTCGTGAAAGAGGATGGCCGGGAGGCCCTCGATTATCTGTTCGGACCCGATGGACAGTCGGGGGCCGCGAACGATGTGCTGCCGATGCTGGTGATGCTCGATCTGAAACTGCCCCGCATCGACGGCTTGGAAGTGCTTCGGAAGATCCGCCAGGACATGCGCACCCACCGCATGCCCGTCGTGATCCTGACTTCTTCGAAAGAGGAGGAGGACGTGGCCGCCAGCTACGATCTGGGAGCGAACAGCTACATCCGCAAGCCCGTCGATTTCCAGCAGTTTGCCCAGGCCGTCCAGAACCTCGGTCTCTACTGGCTGGTGCTGAACGAACCGCCGCCAAAAGTGAAGAAATGACCATTCTGCGTTGTCTGCAGGTCGAGGACTCCGAGAGTGATGCGGCTCTCATCCGCCGGCTTCTGCAGAAATCGGGATTCGACATCCGGAGTGAACGGGTCGAGAATGCCGAAGGGATGCGGGCAGCGTTGCGTTCCCAACCCTGGGACGTCATCATCGCGGATTACCAGCTCCCCGCCTTCGATGCCCCGGCAGCTCTGGCCGTTCTGATCGAAACCGGCCTCGATATTCCCTTCATCGTCGTTTCCGGCCTCGTCGGCGAGGAAATCGCCGTCGAGATGATGAAGCGGGGTGCGGCGGATTATCTGACGAAAGAGCGCCTCTCGCGGCTCGCCCCGGCCGTCGAACGGGAGTTGCGGGAAGCCGAGGTCCGGCGGGAGCGGCGGCGTGCGGTCGCGGCGCTGGCCGACGAGAAAGAGCGACTGCTCGTCACGCTACGCAGTATCGGAGAAGGGGTCATCACGACCGACATGACCGGTCGGATCACTCTGATGAACCCGATCGCCGAAGAGCTCACGGGGTGCCCGGCGGACCGGGCGTCCGGCAGCCCCTTTCCCGAGATCTTCCGGCTCCATACGGAACCGGAAAACCCTCCGTGCCTCGATCCCGTGCGCCTCGTGGTGGAATCGGGGGAACGACGCGAGTCGGACACGCCCTGCACCCTCACGGACCAGCACGGGCGGCACCGGCCGGTGGCATACACCGCTTCGCCGATTCGCGATGCCGCCGGGCAGATCATCGGGGTGGTCGTCGTGTTCCGTGACCTCACCCGGGAACAGAAAATCCAGGAGCTGTTGCAGAACGCCGACAAGCTTCAGTCGATCGGCGTGCTTGCCGGCGGTATCGCGCATGATTTTAACAATCTGCTGAGTGGTATATTTTGCTATATAGAAATAGCCCGGAATGCCTGTCGGGCCGGCGCGACGGACAAGGCCATGGCCCGCCTGGGAGCCGCGATGGAAGTGTTTTCCCGGGCCAAGGACCTGACGCGGCAGCTTCTCACCTTCTCCCGGGGCGGACAGCCGGTTCAGCGCACCATGTCGCTCGAACCGATCCTGCGACGGTCGCCGACGTTCATGCTGAGCGGATCGAACGTGTCGTGCGAGGTGCGGATTCCGGCGGATCTCTGGGCCTGCCACATCGATGAGAACCAGATTGCCCAGGCGGTCGACAACCTCGTTCTCAATGCCCGTCAGGCAATGCCCGAAGGCGGCCGGATCACGATCGTCGCCGAAAACCTGGCGGCCGGGTCCCCGGAGCTGCCTGCCTCGGTGAACCGGGACTGCGTGCGCATTTCGATCCGGGATACGGGCCCGGGCATCGATCCGAAGCTGCGAACCCGGATTTTCGACCCGTTTTTCACGACAAAGCCGGCCGGAAACGGGCTGGGACTCTCGATCGTCTACTCGATCCTCAAGCGGCACGGGGGCCTGGTGGATTTCGACTCGTCGCCGGGAAGCGGGACGACGTTCCGCCTGTATCTGCCACGGGCGGAGCGGGGGGGCCGTGAACCGGAACTTCGTGAAGCCGGATCGGCGGATCAGGAGCGGCCCTTGATGAGCGGCCGGGCCCTCGTCATGGATGACGAGGAATTCATGCGGGACATCTGCCGCGAGCTCCTCGAGGAGTGCGGATTCACCGTCACCACCGCCGAAGGCGGGGAAGAGGCGATCCGGGTGTTCCGGGCCGCGCGCGAGGCCGGCGAACCGTTCGTGCTGGCCCTTCTCGACCTGACGATCCCCGGAGGGAAGGGCGGCTGCGAGACGGTTGCCGAACTGCGGCACATCGATCCCTCGATCTGCACGATCGCGGCGAGCGGCTACTCGGCCGACCCGGTGATGGCTTCGCCGGCCGGATACGGATTCTCGGCCTGCCTGGTCAAACCGTTCAAGCTGGAGGAGCTGTTTCGTGCCCTCCGGGCCTGCCCCACGCTCCCAAAATCCGCCTGAGCCCTCCTTTCCCCGGCGAGTGAAAATACGGAAACCGCTTTACCACAAGGAATACCATTGCGGATTGTAGGGGCGGGTTTCAAACCCGCCCGGGGATTTGCGATTCCCACGGAACATCATCCCCAGATGACACAGATGCCGCAGATGAACGTGTTCTGTTCTGAACGGTATCTGTGTCATCTGTGATATCTGTGGATCGTTTTCCCTGTCCAGATGAACCCTCTTGGAGGGGGAAGGCTTCGTGAACGGGCTGTTTGCGCCGATACAAGACTCATAGGGTTTTCAGATATGAGGAGCGCAAACGGTGTCCGATCTGCTGGAGCAGTATCTGGCGTATCTGGCCGTGGAGAAAGGGCTTCGCCCGAAATCTCTCGAGGCCTATCGTCGTGACCTGCTCGATTACCTGACCTTTCTCGAGGAGAAAGGCCGCCGCCCCGACGAGCCGGGGGCGGACGGCCCGCTTGCGCTGTTCATGGTGCATCTGCACGGCCGGGGCCTCTCGCCGCGGTCGATGGCGCGCAAATCCTCGACCCTGCGCGGGTTTTACCGGTTCCTGCGGCGCGAGAACAAGATCGCGGTCGACCCGACCAAGATCATCGAGCCTCCGAGACTGGGCCGGCCGCTTCCGAAAGTGCTCACCATCGCCGAGATCGAGGCGATGCTGGCTGCGCCGGCCACGGATGGGCCGCTCGGCCTGCGGGATCGGGCGATCCTCGAGGTGCTGTATGCCACGGGCATCCGCGAATCCGAACTGATCGCCCTCGAGCTCGGCAGCATCAACCGCGAGGGACGGTTCGTCCATGTCGTCGGAAAGGGTGGCCGTGAGCGCGTCGTGCCGATCGGGGTCTATGCCCTGAACGCGATCGAAGCCTATCTGCAGGATGGCCGTCACAAGCTGATCGGCGGCAACATCACCGAGCGCACCCTGTTCCTGAATCCGTTCGGCAAGCCCCTTTCGCGCATGGGGCTGTGGAAAATCGTCCGGAAATACGCCGTGGCGGCCGGCATCACCAGCCTGGTTTCGCCCCACGTCCTGCGCCACTCGTGCGCGACACACATGCTCGAGGGCGGGGCCAGCATTATCGCTGTGCAGGAGATGCTCGGCCATGTCGACGTCTCGACGACCCAGATCTACACCCACCTGACCGGCCAGGATCTCAAGCGGATCCACGGCCAGGCCCACCCCCGGGGTCGGTGACGCAGATGACCCACCGACGGCGGTACCCGGCCGGCCTCGCGCTCATCCTGCTGTTCGTCGCAACGGCGATGTGCGGCCGGGCCGATCTGGGCACGGCGCGCGTTCCGGTGCCCCCCGTTGTGGAAGCCGCCCGCCCGATCCCAGCCCCGGCCGTGACCGCACCTCCGGCGTCGATCGCGTCGGAGCCCGTTTCCGGAGCCCTTTCAGCCGTCCCCGCCGTCTCCTCCGACAGCGCGGTTCCTCCCTGCGCATCCCAGGCCATCACCACCGGCTCTCTCCCCCATGATGTGGGAAGTGAGCCGGCTGTCGCCTCTGAAGCGGACGGCCTTGCCGCCGTGACGCCGTATGTTGAAAATCTGCATGATATTATAAATAATTATATAAATACCGCCCGCGCAGGTCTGGGCGTGCTGACCGCGAAACCCGCGGAAACGCCCGTCCAGCCTTCCGAGGCGCCGGCCCCCGGCCCGATGGAGGTGCCCTCGGATGCCGAGGCTTCGGCTCCGGGAATGGTGGCGGCCGCCACGGTTCCGATTTCCGGGGCGGTCCGGGCGGACCCCGGGGCGCCCCCGCCGCCGGTGCCGCAGCGGTTCAAGGCCTGGAAATCCCCGGCCGTGGCCCGCGCCTATTTTGCGAGCCGGGTGCCGGCGATCGATCCGGAGGTGTTCCGCCGTTCCGCCAGTTCCACGGGACGGATCCTTTTGCCGCCCCATCATCCGAGGCTGCCCCTCACCAGTCCGTCGACTCCGAAAATCCCGCCGGCATCCGATCCGGCGGTCGTTCCGTTTTCGACGGCGAAAAAACCGGCTCCGGCCGCCCCGCCCACGCCCGGCGAGATCGCCGTGGCGCTGCAGAGCCAGCCCGGGCTGGCCGCGCTGCCCCCGTCGCCGTTTCCCGACGATCGGTCCGGTGACGGCGAGGAGGACGGGGAGGAGCGGAAGCTGAACATCTCGGGCACCAAGACGTTCGAGATGAAGAAAGCCGATGTGAAGGGCGATCTCAGCCACTTCTCGACCGAGAACTACGACTCGATCCCCGGCTTCCATCTCGACCAGAGCATGCATCTCGAGATCGACGGCAACGTCAGCCGCAACGCGAAGGTCAGCGCCGTTCTCGACGACAAGGAGGACGAGGACCGCCGGTTCACGATCAACCTCGACGGCCCGACCTGGGATCTCACGATGGGCGATTTCCCGCTCGGCCTCGCCGACACCGAGTTCCAGCTGTTCCGCAAGGAAGTGCGCGGCATCATGGCGCAGGGCAAGGTCACGGACCGGGTGCAGGCGATGTTCCTGTATTCCCAGTCGAAGGGGCGCTCGCGGCGCGAACAGTTCCGCGGCGCGGGCCAGCAGCAGGAGTTCCGGCTGGCCGCCCAGCCCGTCGTCCAGAACTCGGAAAAGGTGACGATCGACGGCCGGATCCTGACGCGGGGCACCGACTACCTCGTCGATTACGAGGACGGCGTGGTCAAGTTCCTGGCGCATATCCTGCCCATCGAAGTGACGAGCTGGATCGTCATCGAGTATGAGGTGAACGACGAGAAGATGGCGTTCAAGCGCAATCTCTACGGCACCCGGCTCCAGGCGCAGCTCGCCGAGGGTCGCCGGATCGGCCTGACCTGGCTGCGCGAGCTGGATGCCGATACCCCGAAGGCCGGCGTCGGCTCCTCGAGCGTCGTGCCGATGCAGCACGATCTGGTCGGCCTCGATGCCGACTGGCGTCTCAGCGGCACCCTTTCCCTTTCCGGGGAAACGGCGCTTTCGCTGTATGATCCGAACCGGCTCTCCGACACGGCTTCGTCCGACCGGGTGATCGACGATCTGGCCTCCCGGTTCCAGTTGAAGGCCAAGAACGAGACCCTGAGCGGCGAGCTCGGCTTCCGGCGCGTCGGGAAGGAGTTCCGGATGGTGGGCCGCGAGGGCGGGGTGGCCGAACTCGGCGAGCGCGGCCTGGCGAATGATCTGCTGAAGGGAACCGGCCGCGTGACCTGGAAGGCCCGGCCCGACCTGCAGCTGTTCGCGGGGCTCGAATCGTCGAAGACGAACCTGTCGAACGACCCGGCCGTCTCGCGCATCGAGTTCCGGGATCTCAACGGCGGCGCCGCGTTCACCTTCCGGGAGCGGTCGCGGCTGGAGGCCCGGTATGGTGTCCAGTCGGACGAGGAGCGGCTCGCGGGGCCGGTGACGGACATGGACAAGAAGGTCGGCACCGTCGTCTGGGACCACGAGCTGGGGCCGGTGTTCACCCAGAGCAAGCTCGAGCACACGACCTACGACGACTCGCTGCACGATGCCTCGGGCTCGCGGGTGTTGAACCTCTCGACCAGCATCGGCAGCGATCGCGACAGGAAGCTGACCTGGACGGCCGGGGCCGCGCGCGTGACGGTCGACGACGACATCGACCGGACGCAGCTGCGCTCGGATACCAGGAACTATACATTGGATCTGAACTACGAGCCGACCCGCGTGCTCAACGCCCGCGGCATTCTCGAGTGGCGCACCGAGGACGATCTGCTGGTGAACACGCGCCAGGATGGGCAGATCGCCGACTCGCGGATCCGGTATCAGCCGAACCGTGACTGGACGAGCCAGTTCAAATATAAAGTTGAAAATACATCTAAAGTCATTCGTGACGCGTCGCTCGACCCGACCCGGTATGTGAAGCCGACGAGCCTGCCGCAGACGGAGGACGAGAAGGATGACGTGCTGACGCGGTTCGAGAACCCGGTGCAGAAGACCACCTCGAACTTCACCACCTCGTGGCATGCCGGCGACAAGGTCGAGACGACGTTCGACTGGAAGCGGCGCGACCTCAAGGACCGCGCGACGCGCACGCTCGTCTCGCTGAATGACCGCACGAGTTACGAGGTGCGGTACACGCCGATCCGGCAGCTGAAGCTGACGGGGGAGTATGAGGACGGCGAGTCGATGGCGCTGTCGCCGCAGACGAAGCTGTTCGACACGGTCCGTCGGTTCCAGATCCGGAACGAGTTTTTCGAGGGGTATATCATCGACACGCTGTGGGAAGACCGGGATGAGAACGATGTCTGGACCGACGAGAATGACCGGCGCACGATCGGCAAGGCCGTCGATTTCCAGAGGGTGTTCTCGCCGATGGCCACGCTCGAGGCCGGTGTCCAGAGGAACGTGATCCGGTCGCGCCAGCCCAGCAAGGAGTGGGAGACGCGGGCGGCGTTCGTGCTCACCCCCTCGGCGCGGAACCAGCGGTATCGGTTGTTTTTGACGAACAAGGAGATCGACTCGGCCGTTCCGGGCACGCATCGCGAGGGCGGGCTGAGCTTTTCCCAGTTCATCGGCAGCGACAGCCTGGTCGAAGGCGAGATCAAGCGGGTCGAATCGACGGCCGGCCTTCTGGGAGCCGGGTATGAAGGCACCGTGGCGAATGCCAAGATGGTGATCACCTTCTGACGGCAACGTCCGGATGCGGCTTTGGCGCTGCGCAAACACCCTCGGACAACGGAAGATGAAAAAAGACAAAATAGTATTTGACAGGTTGGGGTTTTCTGAATATATTGGTTTTACTGAGTGACTGATTCTTTGACAAGCGAACTGGTAGCCGCAAGGCGTATACTTCCGGACTCCGGTCGGTCCTTGATACGGGTGTCCGAAGCGGGTTTTCTATCGTACGGTGACGTTCGTGCCAAACCCAAGGGGAATCCATAACCCAGGTATCCCACAGGTCCTCACCGGAAGCATACGTCAGAAGGCAAAAACTTCAAGAGGGGAGGACATCCCTCACCGGATGTCCATCGTCGACTGCAGAAGAACCCTGTAGCGGTCTTGAACCGCAGGAGGGGGTGGTCCAGACCAGGGCGGTCGATCGAGAAAAACCCTGAAGGAGAGAAGGCCAAGAGAGCTGCTTTCGCCCTTGGAGGGTGAAACTTCCAAGTGTTCTCGAGGCGCGCGTGATCGGGAGTAACGCTCCAGGATCGATCCAAGTCCAGGATGGAAGCCGGCTGTTTTCGGACAGCGAGGTGTCTGGCATCGAACAGGTCGAACGTGGGTAAAACCCTTCGGCCGGGCGGGTGGTGCCGCCAGCGATGTCAGAAAGGAAGCCATGAAGGACGGACAACGATGAAGGAGCAAGGGTTCGGAAACGGTATCCATATCGATCACGAGTGAAGCTCTGAAGGCCCCAACCCTCGGAGTGCCTGCGGGGTGGAATAAACCCGCAAGCCGAATCGGAGAGTATCTCTGTCAAGAGGTTGAGAAAACCTGCAGATGGAGAGCATCGGGTGTGAAAACCCGAATGTCCTGTCCGGTCGGTGATGGCGCTGAAAGGGATGAAACCCAGGGAGGCTCCGGCGTTCCAGCCGGTGTCGACCGATGATCAAACCTTGAAGTCGGCTGAAGCTCACAAGAGGATGATTTGACACGTTGCATCACGCATGTGTTGTGGCTGTGGCGAGGGCCTCGTGGACGTCGAAACGTCTGAGGCTTGACGTAATCCATGCGCGTCATAGCGCAGCCATTCCAAAACTCTAAAGAGCAGGTAACGACACGAAGGTTCGAAGCGAGGCGGTGACGTTGCGCTTCGATTGTCGGTCCATAGGTCTCCAGCAGGGAAAGCCAGTTCGCTGATGCTCTGAATTCGGTCACTCAGTCTTTTTAGCTCATTTTTTCGCCCCGCGCAGATCGCGCGGGGCGTTTTGCTTTCGGCCGGTTTGCCTGCCCGCTCAGCGGGGCTTGCAGTCGAACCGGACGGTGAGTTTCTGCGCGTCGCAGGCGCCGATGCCCACATCCGTCCGGGCATCGGAGAGATGGTCGATCACGGTGTCTTCCAGGCCGCCGTCGACCAGATACGTGAAAAACTTCCGAGCCATCTCCTGGGCCCGGTCACCTTCGAAGGAAATCGTGACGCTGTTCATGGGCTTCACCTTTCAATGTATATAGTATACGATATTATCGTCTGCTGGGTGTGCAGTCGCAATCAGCGTGGAGGCGGAGGAGGCGGGACGGAAGGCCGGTTCGGGGTCACGATTTCCTCGCCGTCCGGGCCAATGAAGAAGGCGTTCTGACCCTCCAGCACTTCCGCGGCGCCGTTCCTGAACGGATGGGCTGTCGTGAAGCGGCAGGGTATGACGAGCTCGCCGGCGGGGTTCATATACCCCCACAGGCCATCCTTTTTCACGGGAATCAGCCCGCCCGAGAACGTCTTGAGAAGAACACCCCGGTCGCTCGAACAGACATCCTCGAACTGCGGCTGGACAGCCATCTTCCCTGACGGATCGATGAATCCCCAGAGGCCGTTCTCGGTTTTGACGGGGGCCAGGCCTTCGCCGAACTCGCCGGCCCGGTTGAAGGTTGGAGGAACGACGATCTGGCCTTTCTCATCGATGAAGGCGTGTTTGTCCCCGACGGTGATCCGGCACCGGTTCTGCCGGAACGGGCCTGCCGAGTCGGCCTCCACCCGGAAGAGGAACTTTCCATCCGGGCCGATGAAGCCTGATTTCGCATTGGTCTTCACGAAGGCTTTCCCCTCGGAAAACTCATCGGCATGCACGAAGCCGGGCTCGATCTTCCACGCCCCTGTCTTGTCGATGAACCCCCAGAGCCGGCCTTTCATCACAGCGGCGACTCCTTCCGAGAACGGCTTGCCGCGCTCGAAGGACGGCGGAATGACCTCGCTGCCGGACAGGTCGAAATATCCGGTCAGGCCTTCCCGCGTGAAGCCGCACATGCCGTCCCGGATGACCGTCACCCCGCCGATCGAATCGGCTTCCGGGCCGTTCACCACGATGTCCCCGGTACGTCGGTCCTTCAGTTTCATGGTGCCCTTGCTGAGCATAACGATCAGCTCTTCCTCTTCGGGGGCTGACGTGGTTGGCGCCGGAGTCAGTGTTTTCGGCGCGACGGGATTCATTCCGGTAGGCGCAGCCGGCACCTGGCCGCCGGGCATCGGATTCCCGGTATCGAGCTTCATTTCCAAGGGCGGATGATGCGGGCAGGTGATTTTCGCGATTCCATCCGAGAAGGCGACCGTTATCTGGCCGTCCGTTGGGCAGGTGTAACGCTCCTTGAGCAGGCCATCAGCGAGAAGCGTCGCCTGAATGTCCCCCGACAGCGTCGCATCGGAATGATCCATGAAATACATCTCCATGGCGCCAAGGAGAATCTTTTTCCGGGCTGCGCAGGCTTTCTGCCGTGCATCCGTCGCTGCGAGCCTCAATCCGGCCGTGAGCGATCCGATGGCCGTTTCCTTCGCCGGGAGCTTTTCGAGCTCTCCGCGAAGCTGCGCGGCCTTGGCGGGGTCTGACGGTTCGAGCCGGGAAACGACCGCCCGGGCGTCGTTCAGCCGCCCCTGTCTGGTCAAGGCCAGGCCGTAGGCATACAGGGCCCGGACGTTTCCGGGGTCCTGCTTCAGAGCCAATTCAAAGATATTGGCGGCTTCCGCATACTGCTTCTGCCGGCCGAGCTCGGTTCCCTTCTTCACCAGCTCCTCAACTGTTTCAGCCAGAGCCGGTGCAGGGGCTGCCAGCACCAAGGCGAGAGCTGCGGCACCCATGAGCAGCCGGGTATGATTCATGTCCCGCATGTCATCCTCCTGGGAGGGTTGTTCTTCACCGGGATGATACATCGGCCGGGACGGGCGTGCGACGACTCTGATGAAGCGAATGGCCGGCCGTTCGCAATGTGGGCCAGGTGACAGAAGGAATGGCCGCAGCAGATCTGGAGCGGGTTACCGGCCGCCCGCCCCATGAGGGATCACGCGGATGGAATTCTCCCGGGCCCGGATTCCCGCAAGGTATCTCCAGCCGGAGAAGCGCCCTGTGACGATGCGGGCATCGACCAGATCACCGTTGTGGAAATCCCGGATACTTGTCCCTCCGATATCCGTGATCGTCCCGCGGAGACTGGATCCCCCCGAGGGATCCGCGAGCATCACGTCATACTGGATCGAACGGAACCAGGCATTGATGCTGTCTTTGTCGACCTCTTCCCGGGTGATCGAGGAGAGACGCCAGGCGGCCGTGGCTTCTGCGCCAAGGTAATAATCGCCGAGATAAAACAGAATTCCCGCGAAGACGATCAGGGAGACGGCTTTCCAGAGACAGCCGCCCTGCCCTTTCCCCCCGATTTCCAGAACGATCGGCCTGTCATCTCCCTGATTTGATCTGGACAAGCTTTATCTCCCACACATCAGATGATTCGACCCGCACGAGGCGGGAAGTGGGCCGGCGGCGCCCGGATGGCGCAGTTCAGCCGGACCCGACCCGCACGAGGCGGGAAGTGGGCCGGCGGCGCCCGGATGGCGCAGTTCAGCCGGACCCGACCCGCACGAGGCGGGAAGTGGGCCGGCGGCGTCCGGATGGCGCAAGAATACCACACGGATCCGGGGCATCCAAATAGTGGGTGCGTTTCGAGACGATTTGAAATACCGTTCTGTATACATTCATCCGGTTGCAATGTGTCTCCCTTCGGCGGCTCTCATTCCACGGAAGTGGTATATATGTGGAGAATGTATCGGGAATCCCTGCGCAATCAGATGAAGGGGGTTCAATCGATTGGAGGATTCAATGAGAGCTCTGGTGCTGGTTCTGTGTGTGCTCGTTTCGGCAACGGCCTACGCAGGAGGATTTTCCTCGTTCTGGAAGAAAAACGTCGAACAGCCCTGGAAAAAAGAGGTCCTGGGAAAAAAGGACAAGAAACCCACCCCCGCCTCTCCGGCGCCGGCTCCCGCTCCAGTGGTGACTCCCCAGGCACCGGCTGCAAACCAGCCGCAACAATTCACGCCCCATCAGCAGAAGGCGATCGATTCCATCGTCGGCTTCTATCGCAGATTCGAAGGTGAATCCGCCGCGACGGAGCTCCGCAGTCGCTTCGATACGGGGAAAATCCGGGTCGGTCCCGTGGAAGACAACGACAATGCGGATACCAATGTCGATACCAAGGTCATCACCCTGAACGAAAAAATGGCCGAAGAGGTCATTACGGGCTCGAGCCGTAGCCAGGACCCGGGAACGGAAGACTTCAAGGCCACGGCGGACTGGGCGGCAACCATCAAGCATGAATATGTCCACGCCGGGCAGAAAGCATCGCTCATCACGCGCTCCACGGCCCAGTGGGAGATGACCGGGACGGGGTATCCCTCCGAGGTGGAGGGCTGGCAAGCCGGATTTCAGTCGTATCTCACATGGCTTTCCATGGTTCGGGGCAAGCTGAATTCCAACCTGGAATCCGAACGTGAAGACGCTGCCGCCGAAGTGAAGGACCTGTGTGAAGGTTTCCTGAACTATCGTCAAAACTATAATACGAGATACGGCGCCATCGCGCTGACGAGCTGTGAACAGGACAAGGATCGGGTGACCCTCGATGAGGCAGCCCGCGAAGTCGAGGATCTGAAAGCGAGCGCGGAACGGATTCTCGATCGGACCGGCTTCAAGGTGTTCACCAATCCGAGGGTGTGCAACCCCCAGGAGGGGCAAGTATACGAATTGAAAGCCTCCCTGCGGGGAAGGGAAGCGAAGGATATTCTTCACTATCGATGGTATGTCGATGGCGTCAGGATGGAGCCGACCGGCCCTGTCTTCCGACGCACCGCCAAAAAGACCGAATCCGTCCGGCTCGAAGTTACCGACAGCTTCTGCTCGAAGCGTGATTACACCTGCCATGTCACGGTGAAACCGAAGGCGGATGAGCCGAAAACGGAGCAGCCGAGATCTGCTGCCCCGGCCGGCGGAAGCGTCAACGGTGTCGCCGAGTGGGGATGCCACCATATCAAATACACCATCTCCGGCGCGGAGCTGGTCACCCCCCCCACGTTGACGTCACCGAAATTCTGGGATGTGTACTCGTATTCCGGGAAGGTCCATCATGTTGGGATCGTCACCATCTCCGGAAGCGCCATTTCGGACAATCCCTCGAACTCCGAGGCGTTCTATTACGGAATCGAGGTGTCCCTCACCATCGGAAAGAACACCAAAACCTTCAGCTACAAGGCGCCACCCGGCGAGAAGCTGAACAAGCCGTTCAACCTGTCCGTTGCCATTCCGGAAGGGGCGGTCGGAGGAACGTTCAACATGACCCTGACCCAGGTCAATCCCCTGTATGGCAACCGTGGCGTGGCCGTGGAGGGCAATCTGACGGTCCAGAGGGATTGATCTCCGAAAGGCGTCGCCGATGACGAATGACGACTCGCTTCGAGAAGTGAAGGGATTTCATTCGCTTGAAATCCTGCAACCGGGGACATGCTGTAATACTGTGATCGAAAATAGATAACCCGTTCGCGGGATAACATTGACGGGAGGATGAAATGCTGTTGCGACTACTGTTTCTTGCCCTGTTCGCCCTGAATCTCTGCTTGGGAACCGACTCGATCGCCCGGGCTGCGGAGCCTGACTCGTTCCCGGTCGACGTGATCCCGACCTCTGCCGGGGAACTTGGGATCACGTTCATCGGCCATGGCACCCTGATGCTCCGGTTCGGCGGCCGCGTGATGCATATCGATCCATATAGCTCTCTCGCCGACTATGCGACTTTGCCGAAAGCCGATCTCGTTCTGCTCACCCACCATCATCCCGACCATCTCGACCCGAAGGCGCTCGCCCCCATCCGGACCGATGCCACCGTCATCATCGGCACCGCATCCTGTGCCGGGGCACTTCCCGGGATCATCGTGCTGACGAACGGCGACACGCATGCGGCCGACGGCTTCACGGTCGAGGCCGTTCCCGCCTACAACCTGATCCACACGCGGGAAAACGGGCAGCCGTTCCACCCGAAGGGGGAGGGGAACGGGTATATCCTGACCTTCGGCTCCACCCGGGTCTACGTTGCCGGCGACACCGAGAATACGCCCGAGATGAAGGCTCTCGGAAACATCGAGGTGGCCTTCCTGCCGATGAACCTGCCCTACACGATGACGCCGGAGATGGTCGCGGACGCCGTCCGCGCGTTCAAGCCGAAGGTGTTGTATCCGTATCACTATGGAGATACCGACACCTCGCGGCTGACCGCTCTGCTTGCCGGCCTGGACGGCACCGAGATCCGGATCAGGCCGATGAAATGACGTTCTTTGACTCCGGCGCTCCCTGCGCCAACCATCCCCGGCAGGAGTCTGTCGGAGTCTGTGCCTCGTGCGGCAAGGCCCTGTGCGCCGACTGCCTCGTCGAGCGTGGCAGCTATCGCTACTGCCGTGAGAGCGGTTGCGCGGAACGCGGACCGGGAGCGGCAGAACGGGATCGGACCAGCCGGCTCGCCCACGCCCGGCGGGAAGACGGCAAGGCGGTGAAACGCGAAGGGCTGGGCTGTCTCCTCGGCGGTCTCGGGGATCTCCTGACCGGCGGCTGGTTCGGCCGCCCGGAAATGGATGCCCTGGGCATTCTGACCCCCGACAAGAAATCCCCCGATGCCTCATCCCGCACAAAAACCCGCAAACGCCGGCGACGGAAGTGACCCGACCGGCACGAGGCGGGATATGATCAAATCATCCCGATGGAAAGAAGGAGACCGTTGATGAAGGCGAAGGTTAACCCTGAAATCTGCATTGGTTGCGGTATGTGCGTGGGAACGTGCCCCGAGGTTTTCCACATGGAAAACGACAAAGCCGTTGTCGTCGTTGAAACCGTTCCCGCCCCCTCTTGTGCTGCCTGTCGCCAGGCTTGCCAGGAATGCCCCGTCCAGGCGATTGAACTACAGGAACCCTGACAAGCTGATTCCGGTGTTCAACGTATTTCCCGGCTCTTCAGATGCCTGCTCAGTAAATCCGCCAGATCCTTGAGCCGATAGGGCTTCTGAATGCTGTCCGTAAAGCCGAAATCTTGTGGCCAGGCCATCGCCGGATCATCGGAATACCCGCTTGCGACGAAGACCGGCAGGTCGGGAACCATCTTGCGCACTTCTCTGATCGCTTCTTTGCCGCCCATGGAGCCGGGGATCGTCAGATCGAAAAAGGCCGCGCAGAACGGTTCCCCCTTCTCCCGTGACTCCTCGATCAGACCCAATGCTTCACGGCCGTTCTCCGATTCGACAGGAGTGTATCCCATGGTTGCAAGCATGGTGGCCATGACGTCCCGGATGAACTCCTCGTCATCCATGATCAGGATCCTTCCGGTTCCCTGGTGCGTCGCGATGCTGACAGGCGCCCGCTCCGCAATCGCCTGGTCTGACGCAGGGAAGTAGAGATGGAAGGCGGTTCCTTTTCCCGGCACGGAATCGACCCCGATGAATCCTTCGTGCTTCTGCATGATGGAATGGCACATCGAGAGGCCGAGCCCGTTTCCCTTCGGCTTGGTCGTGAAAAAGGGATCGAAGATCCGGACGAGCAGATCCCCGGGAATACCGATGCCGGTATCGGCGATGGACACGTTCACGTATTTGCCGCCCGGCAGCGAGGGAATCTCCCCGTCTTTGAGAATGAGGTTATTCGCCGATATTTCGATGTTGCCGCCCTGAGGCATCGCCTGCTGGGCATTGATGACGATGTTGTCGACCACCTGCCCGATCTGGTTCTCGTCGAAATCGCAGAGCCAGAGATCCCGGGCGAGGCGATACTCGCACCTGACATTCGATCCTGAAAGGGCGAACGCCGCACTCTGCAGGATCACCGGGGATAACGGAACCGTTTTCCGCCTTGGCGCTCCCCCCTTGGAAAAGGTGAGGAGCTGCCGGGTCAGATCCCGGGCCCGGCTGAAGACGCCAAGGGCCTCATCGAGATGTTTCTGTGCGTCCGGATTTTTCGTGCTGTGCATGCGAGCCAGGTCCAGATGGCCGAGAATCCCGCACAGAAGATTGTTGAAATCATGCGCGAGGCCGCCGGCCAGGATACCCAGGGAATCGAGCTTGTCCATGCGTCGAAGGATGTCCAGGAAACGCTGCTTTTCCGTCATGTCGCGAAAAGCCAGGGCCACCCCGGTGATGGTGTTGCTCCAATCCCTGATGGGAGCTCCGCTGTAGGCCACCACCCGCTCGGTTCCTTCCTGCGATATCAGCACCGTGTGACCATCGATTTCGACGATGTCACCTGTCGCAAGAACCTTGTTGAACGGGCTCTCGCACGGCTGGCGGTTGATTTCGTCGATGATATGGAAGACGTCGGAAAGCGGTTTTCCCCGGGCTTCCTCCTGCTTCCAGCCGGTCAGAAGCTCGGCGACATTGTTCATGATCTCGATCCGGCCATGGGTGTCCGTCGTGATGACCCCGTCCGCGATGCTGCGAAGGGTGATGGCCAGCCGCTCTTTCTCGGCGGCAACCGCGTTTTCCGCCAGCTTCCGGTCGGTGATGTCTATGGCATATCCGGCAATATAGCGGGGTTTGCCTTCCAACATGATGGGAAATCGGATGGTGCTGTACCAGCGTCCGTGCAATTCAGACTCGATGACGATCGTCTTCCCTTCGGAAAAAGCCCGTTGTTCCTCCGCATGCATTTCCCTGGCCAGCTCGGGCGGGAAGAGGTCTTCCACGGTCTTCCCGATCAATTCCTTCCTGGGCTTTCCCACCAGCTCGGCATAATTGCTGCTCATTCGGAGATATCTGCGGTTTTCATCTTTGAAAAACACATAAATAGGGCTGCGGTCCATGAAATGTCTGAATATCTCCTCGGTCTCCCGCAAGGCGATATCGGCACGAAGGCGCAATACGGTTTCGCCGATCTGAATCGCGATGGTTTCCAGCGCGCGACGCGATTCAGGGGGAATGGAATCGAAGAGGTGTGACGCCAGATTGAGAATGCCCAGCAATTGTCCCTGGCACATAATCGGGATGCTGACGATGGCGCGCAACCCCTCCGTATTCGTTGGAGGGATGCCGGGAATATGCATGTCGTCATAGGCTCCATACCATGCTTCCCCTCTCTGATACCGCGATAATTTGGGGGAATTCACAGGGATATGCGCAACGGCTGCCGTGAACTCGCTCGATAGCCCGTGATGCGCGATCAGGTCGAGCGATCCATCTGCGGAATTGGGGAAGTAAAAACCCCCACAGTCGACAAAATCGAACTGAAGGATGGCATGAAGGGCTTTTTCCGCCCCGTCGCGCAAATTGCTGCAAGAGAAAAGGCTGATGACAACTTCATGAAGGATCTGCGCCATACGCTCGGCCTGGATACGCTCGGTCACATCCCGATCCGATCCTCGATATCCGCACATCTGCCCGGTTGCGTCGAACATCGGTTTCGCATTGCTTTCGAGAAATCGATAGGTTCCGTCCCGGTGACGCCAGCGGACGATCCAGCCGCGCCAGCCCCGCTTTTCGGCAAGAAGTCGGGGTAGTTCCGCTTCGACGGTTGCCTGGTCATCCGGATGCATGAAGGAAAAGGCCGATTTCCCGAGAAATTCCTCGGGAGGAAACCCGAGGATGGTCGTGAGAACCCCGTTGGAAGCCGTATGGTTCCCGGCACGATCCAGTTCCCAGATCCACTCTCCGGTCAGTTCTGCAACGGATCGGTATCTCTCCTCGCTCTCGCGCAGTCGTTGCTCGGTTTGCTTGAATTCCGTGATGTCGTAGCCCGTCCCGCGAAATCCGATGCGTGTCTCGTTCTCATCTCGCAGGGCAGTGGCATGAAAAGCCAGATGGACGCGGTTGCCGGATTTTCCGACAAGAACCGTTTCTATAGACGGACACGTTTCTGCTTCGAGAGAGCTGAGAAATTCCTGTTTCAGAGGGGACACGGAATCTGGAGGTTGAAACTCGGAAAATGTCCGCCCCAGCATTTCATGACGAGAGTATCCGAGCATTTTTCCCAGGCCGGATTGAGAAAGGTGAACCGCCCCTGGGAATCGACTTGCCAGACGAGAACCTGCAGCGTCTCTACGAGATCCTTGTAAAACTCGGGAGATTCGGTGGCCACAGATGTGCCGTCCGACATGGATGTCGTCGGCTGGCTTCCCTTTTCCTCTCCCACTCACCGCCTCCCGGTGAATTCCAAGGATTCCTCACGCAGACACACCATTTCCGTTCAAGATATCAAATCAGGGAACATGGCGCCATCGACATAGCTAGCCGGCATGCGGCAGGGGGGGCTCAGATACAGCGGCTAGGCGAGCACGGTGGTGTCCTTGATGCCGAAGACCGGGGCGCCCGAAATCTCGTAGGAGGACCAGAACGAGTCGAGGGTGTTGGTCAGCATGATTGCATGTTTACTAAATCATGCTATCATTCTTATTGAGAACGCAATTTTGTTTGCAAAGGGGGGCTTTCCATGAAAACGCTTACGTTGCGGCTGACGGATGAAATGCACAAGGAACTGAAGATCCTGTCTGCCTCCACCGGAATAGCGATGTCCGATCTTCTCATGAAAGCCGTTCAGATCATCACGAAACAAAAAGGAATCGAGGAAACGACCTTTGCCGAGGCCTTCGAGAAATCTCTGTCATCTGCCGAGGAAAAAGAGATCCGCCGGTATACCAGGAAACAGCTCGATGAATTTGCCGAGGAAGATCGTATCTGATGCCGATTCCCCTGCGATTGTTTCTTGATGCCTGCATCCTGGTCACTGCCGCTAATTCACCGGAGGGCGGAAGCGCCCGCCTTCTGAATATCGCGGCTGAAGGCAAGGTCCGGCTTTCCGCAACCCGTCTCGTCATGCACGAGGCCAAGGCAAATATCAAAGATCTTCTCGGAAGGCCTTTATGGGTCTGGTTTTGCCGTATCATCGGGCCTTTGCGCCTGTCGCTGTGCGATTCTCCAACCGCCGCTGAAAAGGCCAGGTGGGCAAAGGTTACTTCCCCGAAAGATACACATGTCCTGGCCGGCGCCATCAAGGCGAAAGCCGACATCCTCATTTCTCTCGACCGTCGCCATATTCTGAACCAGTCGGTTCAGGAGGCATTTCCCATCCCGATCATGTCTCCCGGCGAATTCCTTCAAAAATATGGTTTTGTTGAGCCCAGGCCGAGTGACCACCCCCCGAAAAAACGGCCGCTCACGGAATCGGTGCGCAAAAAAAGGTGACCGATGAATCGAAGAACGCGAAAAAAACGCCATGTCGGGGAATATCAGGAACTCGCTTGATATATATAATAATATTTATTTGCGAATAGATGGCAGCGTTGTGACCTGTGAATGAAACATCCCCCATCGCCATGGGTCTGGCGACGGGGGATGTGGTTTGGGGCGAGGTTAGAGCCAGGTCTTCTGGAGGGCGGTGACGGCTTCGTTGGCGGCCTTGATGAGGGCGGCGGGGGAGATGTCGCTGCCGACGCCGCCGATCATCCACTGGCGGGGGGTGAGGCAGCCCTGCTTGCAGATGCGTTCCATCTCGGTGCCGATGTTCTTGCCGCGCATGAACTCGTCGATCTGGAAGCTGATCATGTAGCCGAGCGGGTAGTCGCTGAGATACAGCGGGTAGGCCAGCATGTGCGAGTAGATGCCGAGCACGGTGCTGTCCTTGATGCCGAAGACCGGGGCGTAGTAGGCGTTCCAGACGTCCTTCGCGATCGTGATGACGGCTTCCTTCAGCTGGGCCGGGGTCGCGTCGGGGTGGTCGTAGAGCCAGCGCCAGACGCGCAGGTCGACGAGGGCGACACCCGAGATCTCGTAGGCGGACCAGAACGTGTCGAGGGTGTTCCGGTGCTGGACGGCCGGATCGTCGAGCTTCATGCCGATCACGTCCATGTCGCGGCTCTGGAACAGGAACGCGAAGCACTCGGTGCAGGCCGTGTTGGGCACGTCGCCGAGCAGGTAGTGGTCGGCCCCGTACAGCGAGAGCACCTGCTCGGTGCAGTGGCCGAGCTCGTGCATCGCGGTGTTGAAGCCCTGGTAGTCCATGCCGCCCTTGGGAACGCGGGTGCGCAGGTGGGACCGGTCGGTGCGCATCATCGCGGGCGTCGCGTGGCCTGCGCCGCGGGCCGGCTCGACGGCGATGCGGCCGGCGATGAACTTCGCCTTCTGTTCCTCGAAGCCCATGAACTTCAGGATGTTCGGGATGTCGCGGGCAAACGCCTGCAGGTTCGGATACGCGTCGCGGACCTTCTGGTTCAGCTCCTTCTCGGGCAGCTCGCCGGCGACCTTGAAGCCGGAATACCACAGATCGAACGGGCGCAGCTTGCGGCCGATCTTCTTCGAGATCAGTTCACCGGTGCGGGCCGCGGCGTCTGACGAGATCAGCGAGACGAGCAGCTTCTCGACCTCGGCCTCGGGAATCTGGCGCATCAGGTCGAAGCGGCGGTCGATGTAGCGCGGATACTTGGGATACAGCGGGTCGACCAGGCGCTGGGCGTGGAAGTTCACCAGCATCTTCGCGTAGCGGGTGTCGGGCTCGGGCGCGGCCTCGATCTGCTTGAACCCGTTACCGGCCTTCTCGAACACGGTGTTCGCGACGGGGTCCCAGTAGACGGGCTTGTTGACGACCATCTGCGGGATCGACTGGTCGATGACCCGCTCCATCACCTTGAACAGCATCTCCTGGCCGATCAGGCCGTCGGCCTGGGCATACAGGGTCGAGAGGTGGTCGCGCAGGCCCCAGTGGCTGATCAGCTTGAGATCGTTCGAGAAGATCGTCTTCTTTTCGGAGTTCAACAGGTAGCTGGCGAAAATATTATAGTCATTCACATACGCCTCGGCCTCGATCTCGGCGTCGTTGACTTTCTGCCGGACCGCTGACGGGACGCGGGCCGAATACGAGTCGCAGAGGCGGGTGCGGGCCCACTCCTCGCGGGTCCAGGACGGGCCTTTCCCGAGTTTTTCGGCCAGCGTCGTCTGCGGGAAGTTGAGCAGAGTGATGAAGGCGATCTTCACCCGGAACAGGTCGTCCTGCAGATGGTTCGACGGATCAAGCTTGGCGAACGCCTCGTCGAGCGGCAGACAATCACCGATATCGAGATCGAGCGGCCGCTTCAGGTCACGCGTCAGCCGGTGGAAGTAGCCGTTGATCGACTCGAAGTTCTCCTGGAGCCGGTCGAACGTCTCTTTCAGGACTGCCGGGTCGGCGACGAACTGGTCGAGGCAGAACGTCACGAACTCGTCGTGAGAGCCGTCCTCGGCGCGCCAGAACGGGGCGGCCTGGGCCACGCCGGCTTCGATCCGGGCGCGGTGCGTTTCCCCGTGTTTCTTGACCAGCCCGGCTACGGCGCGGGCCTGGACGTCGGCGGGGATGCCGGCCGTGTCGACGGCCTCCGTGGCTGCCGGCTTCGAGGCCGGGGCCGGGGTGGCTGCGAAGGCCGGGCAGAGCGAGAACGTCAGGGCGGCGATCAGGAACAGACGTTTCATATATTCCTCGTGATAGAAAGTTTTCCCGGAGCGGATGTCCGGATCAGAATGGTGATTGATGAAATGACCGGAAGAACGATACCATGCCCGGGAAGGAATTTCCTTCCATCCTGCAAGCGGGAGGCGGTCATGATCGATTTGCTGAAGGTGTTCGCGGGGAGATCGAACCAGAAGTTCGCGGAAGAGGTGACCGAGCATCTGGGAATCCGCCTCGGGAAGCTCGACATCTCGACGTTCTCGAACGACAACATCTCGGTCCAGATCCAGGAAAACGTGCGCGAGCGCGACATCTTCGTCATCCAGTCGTTCACCGAGCCGGTGAGTGACCACATCATGGAACTGTTCATCCTGCTCGATGCCCTGCGGAGCGCTTCGGCCAAACGCATCACGGCCGTGATCCCGTATTTCTCCTACGCCCGCTCGGACAAGAAAGACGCGCCCCGGATCTCGATCACCGGCCGGCTCATGGCCGACCTCCTGCAGACCGCCGGCGCCGACCGGGTTCTGACGATGGATCTGCACTCGGACCAGGTGCACGGCTTCTTTTCGATCCCCGTCGATCATCTGAGTGCGATCCCGACCCTCGCCGAGCATGCCCGGAAGACGATCGACCTGGGCAACGCCGTGGCCGTGGCGACCGACGCGGGCGGCGGCAAGCGCGCCGGAAAGTTCGCCGAGCGGCTGGGCATCCCGATGGCCATCATCGACAAGCGCCGGATCAACGACGAGAAGGTCAAACACGGCCTCGTGATCGGTGAGGTGAGCGGCAAGGACGCGATCATCTTCGACGACGAGATCGCCGCGGCCAGCACCATCGTCTCGACCGTCGAAACCCTGCGCAAGGCCGGGGCCCGGAAACTCTATGCCGGCGCCACGCACGCCGTGCTGTGCGGCCCCGCGATGGAGCGGCTGAAAGCGCTGGATCTGACCGCCATCATGGTGTCCAACACCGTCGAGGTGCCCGAGGCGAAAAAACTGCCCAACCTCCAGATCCTGTCGGTGGCCCAGTTGTTCGCCAAGGCCATCGACCGCATCCATACCGGCGAGAGCATCGGCGCCCTGTTTTCCTGAGACCACGGGCTTTCTGTCAGACATGCGAAAAAAATGCCAGATCCCTCAAGCAGTTCAGATTCGATCGAGGTGTATCCGTCATTTTTGAGCTGCCAAATCGGCATAATTGTGGTATATTATAAAATATATGATTGATTTCAATGCACAAAGGAAAACTTCACTTCGATGAAACCGCTCTTGATGCTCATTTCATTTTTCGTCTTGTGTGGCCTTTTCCTGTTGTGCAGCCATTATGAGAGTCAAAGAAATCTGGCAGGATTCAAAGAATTTCATCGCACTCTCAATAAGAACTTTTCCATCGATGAATTTTCTTCTGTTGCCAAGAATTTCAAACATCGAATTACTCTTGAAAAACCGAATGGTGAAAGAGTTGATGATGCAAGCAGTTCGAATCTCAAGGAACTCGTCATGCAAAAAGACCATGGGGTCGTCGTTTATTTTTACGCTGTCGAGTTCAATTATTTCAAATTCAATCAGACATGCTATTCCTTTGAGGTGAGACTTCAGCCTCCAGGTGTAGTAGATCATATTGATCCCATCCGGGAAATTACGATGGATATATCCGGTGCCCCCCTGCATCCTTGATCCGGGTGTCGGAATGGGTTACCATGGATCCAGAAGTTCTCAGAGAGATATTAGATGATGGAGGATCCAGTGAGAAAAACCATCGGTATTGCTTTATGCTGCCTGTTTGCCGGCCTCGGGATCGGTTGGGGAGGAACCCAGACGGTTCTGGACCAGCCCCGGGAATCGAGCTTCGCCCCGACGAGCGTTGCCGAGCCCTTCGAGGCCACCATGGAGAAGGACATCGCCCGGAAACCCATGGTGATGAAAGAGCACATGGACTACCTGAACGCGCGGTTCGACCTGTCGCGGCGGGTCGATCCCCGGGCGACCATGTCCCGTGGAAAGCCGCTTCCGGTCGGCCCGACGGCCCGTCTGCCGGAAGGGATGACCTTCGATAAGCTGGCGAAGCTGACGCCCGAAGAGATCAAGTCGCGCGGCATCTTCCCTTACAAGCCGCTCGCGTTCATCGAGCACTCGGTCGGCGGCATGACGTTCCCGAAACACGTGATTCGGGAGCTTCCGCGGCTGGAGCGGTTCGATCTCGATTATGACCTGCCCGAGCAGTTCCTGCCCGAGTTCCCGCCCCCGATGTATCTGACCACCCACAAGGAAGCGGGCGACGTTTCGCAGGGAAAGCTCGTGACAATCGACAATTATTACGAACTGTTCAACGGCCTGCTGAACCCCAAGCAGCTCGAGGGGCTCCGGCTCCTGGTGACGCAGTTCCCGCAGCAGCAGTTCAACGCCACGGATGACCGCAAGACCGTGAAGCCGAGCCTTGGCGTCACCTGCTTCGACTGCCATGCCAACGGCCACACGAACCGCGCGACCCACCTCGTCGGCGATATCCGGCCTCAGGCCCACCGGAACCGCATCAACACGCCGTCCCTGCGCGGCGTCAACCAGCAGCGGCTGTTCGGCTCGCAGCGCGCGCTCAAGACCATCGAGGATTTCACCGAGTTCGAGCAGCGGGCCGCGTATTTCGACGGGGACCCCTGCATTGCCACGAAAAAGGGCGTCAACGTGCTGGAACGGGCCAGCCAGGTGCATTTCATGGCCGAGTTCGAGGCGCTGCTCGACTTCCCGCCGGCCCCGAAGCTCGACATCTACGGAAAGCTCGATCCGAAGAAGGCCACGGACGACGAAATGGCCGGTCAGAAGATTTTCTTCGGCAAGGGAAAGTGCCTCGAGTGTCATTCCGGGCCGGCCTACACCGACAACATGATGCACGATCTGCAGGTGGAGCGGTTCTATGCCTCCGAAATGGTTCACAAGCAGTATATCCGGCCGGAAGGGGCGATCAAGACCTTCCCGTTGCGCGGGGTGAAAGATTCGCCCCCCTATATGCATGACGGCCGCTGCCTGACCCTGGAAGACACGGTCGAGTTCTTCAACCTCATCCAGCAGCTTCGCCTCACCGCGAAGGAAAAGAAGCAACTGGTCGCCTTCCTGCGTCAGCTCTGACCGGGCCGAGATCCACGGAGCGAGGGGAGGATTCTCCCCTCGCTCTTTTTATTCCGATGAAAATAGAACAACGTTCGGCATTGCCGGACGTCGTGAGGGGCTGAAGATCCTGCCAGGCGGGCGCATCGCGATGCGCCCCTACGGCCTGTCGTTGCTCCAATTCCCCGGGTCGTGCGGGGCGAGGTCGGGATTTACGGGAAGAGTGCGGCGAGGGAGCCGACGTTGTCGAGGGCCGCGACGCCGAGGAAGGCCGGGAAGAGCACGTAGAGGGAGCCGTTGCGGACGCAGATGCGGGGGGTGGAGGTCTCGATGAGGATCAGGGCCGTTTCCCCGACGAGATACAACACGCCCCGCGTCGTCGAGACGAGGAGGCCCTTGACGGGGTGGAGCGCCAGCCCCGTGATCGGGTGCTGCACGTCGGCCATGACCGGCGTTGCGCTCTGCGTGGCCGGGTTCACCTCGTAGATCCGGCGGGCTGTCGCGGCGAAGATGCGGGTTTCATTCGCGGCCACGGCCGTGATCTCGCCGTCGATCTCGAGGAGCTTCTCGAAGCCTTTCAGGATGGCGCCCTTTTTCAGCCGGTACAGCTCGTTCTTGCCGCCGGGACGGGAGATGGCGACGAACAGGGTGTCGCCGGCGCCGGCGAACAGGCGGCCGTACAGGGCCGGAAGCTGGGCGATCGGCTGGAAGGGGACGATCGGGAAGTCGGTTTCTTCATTCGCCGCCGGTGCCGGCGTCGTGAGGAAGCCGAGTTTGGTGACCGTCGAGACGATCATGGCGCCGTTGTCGAGATGGACGAAGCCGGTGAACGGCACCGATGTCCTGGCCCGGAACCCGTTCGCCGGGCTGACGATGCGGCGATCGTCGAAGCCGATCCAGGGGTTGCCGTTCGCGTCGACGGAAAAACGCATCTCAGGGATGCGCAGTTTCGCCTGCTCCGCGGCGGTGTGACCCAGCGGCGGCTGGACCCATCGCACGGCGATGGGGCAGGATGCCGGAATGGCGAGCGTGGTGTTCAGGAGAGCCTCGGTCCCTGTCTGGGCCAGAACGGCCGGCGAGAGAGCGAGAGACAGCAGAAAAATACCTGTAAGAATATACTTCATGTTATTCTTTTCCACCGGGTCCTCCGATCCATTCCATGACGCACTTCTGGCCCGTGGACATCTGGCCTCGCAGGGACTCCCAGAATGCCTTGCGGTCGAACGTGCCGCCGACGGCCCGGGTCGAGTCCTCCATGAACTTGTTCAGGGCGGTGAAGGCGGTATTCGCGTAGATGCGGCCGCCATCGACGGCAAAGGATGCCTGGGGCATCCCCAGTTTGCCGATCACGATATCGATCCCTTCCTTTACGGCGCCGGCGGTGTTGCCGCCCTGGAGCTCGACGGTGACCTTGCCCAGGCCGAGCACGTTTTCATACTGGTTGGCGATGGGCTCGGGAACGAGGTTTCCGACGGTCCGCTCCCCCAGCATCTCGGCACCGGCCGCGGCGCGGTCGGCGTTGAACCGGGCGAGCATCTGCTCGAGATCCTTGTTTTCGCCGTAATACGGCTCCTGGGGCGTGGCGGGCGTGTCATCCCGTCCGAGAGAGAGGGGTTTGCGGCCGTTCTCGTCGCTCTCCCGGATGGGGATATCGAGCTGGAGGCTTTCCCGGTCTTTTTCGGAAAGGTCGTTCCGGGTGATGGCCTGGGCCCAGGTGGCGGCGTATTTCGCGATCAGGGTGTCGATATTCTGGAGCGATCCGGCCTTCCGGAGGGCGTCGATGCGCGACTTGATGTCGCGCAGGTTCGAGCGGGTCTGCGTGGCGGAAACGAACGGATCCGGCTGGGCCGTGATGACCGGAACCGGCCTCGGCTTCGGCGTGGAGGGCCTCAGCTGGGGCGGCAGCGGGGGAGGGGACGGCTTCTTCTGTGCCGTTTCGCGCTGGCGACGGCGGTTCCGCTCCTCGCGTTCCTTTTCCGCCCGGCTGGCGGCGAGAGAGCTTTCGGCGCGCTGGAGTTTGCGCAGCAGCTCCGCATCGAGCGGGGTGTGCTTGAGGGCGCGCTTGTAGTATTTGACGGCGTCACGGTAGTTGCCGCGCTCGTAGGCCCGGTCGGCGCGGGTGCCGATCTCGGCTGCCTTCTTCACGTGATCGACCGGTTTCGCCTTGAACAGGTTGAAGAAGCCCTGGAAGGGAACGCCGGTTCCGGTTCCCGAGCTTTCCGAGCCGCTGTCGGAGCTCGAATAACTCGACCCGCTGTCGGAGCCGGAGCTGCTCTCGTAGCCCGAAGAGGTGTCGCTGCTCCCCGAATACGAGCTGCCGGAGGAGGAGCTGTCGGAAGAGGAGGAGCTGCTGCCGGAATCCGAGCTGCTGGAGTCGTCGTAACTCGGCTGCGGCTCGACGGGCGTCGGGGGTGAGGGCTCCGGCACATTGCCGGGCTGGCCGCCGATCTCGATGAGCTGGTCGTAGGCGCCGGCCGTCGCTGTGTCCGGGGCTCCGAACGTCAGGGCGGCGAGCAGGAGCGGGACGAGGAGGGTGTGTCGTTTCATGCGGTTTCCCTTTCGAACAGGAAGTTTCCCTGTGATATCACGTCAACGGCCGGTTCCGAAACCGGATTGTCAGAGTTCGATCTGGCAGCCGAGCTCCAGCACGCGGGTGGGCGGGATGCCGAAAAAGGCGGTCGCTTCGCGGGCGTTGCGGGACATGAACCGGAACAGCCATTTGCGCCAGTGGGGCATGTCGGACTGGCCGGTCAGCAGCAGGGATTCGCGGCCCAGGAAGAAGCTGGTGTCGAGCAGCTTCACCGGATGGCCCGTTTCCCCGGCGGCGCGGAAAATCTCGGGCACGCTGGGGGTTTCCATGAAGCCGAACCGGGCGACCATCTTCCAGAAGCCGTGGCCCATGTCGCGGATCTCGATGCGCCGTTCGTGCGGCACTTCGGGAATATGCTCAGATATAATAGATAAAAATATAACTCGTTCGTGCAGGATGTGGTTGTGCTTGAAATGATGCAGGAGGACGGGTGGGACGACGTCGACGTTGGAGGTCATGAAGACGGCGGTGCCTTTCACGCGCATCACGCCGACTTTCTCGACTTCTTTCAGGAATCCGTCGACGGGGAGGAGGGATTTCTGCAGTTCGTAGGAGAGGGCGCGCCGGCCTTTGTTCCAGGTCGACATGAGGATGTACAGGAAGCTTCCGACGAGGCAGGGCACCCAGCCGCCGTGGAAGATCTTGCCGATGTTGGCGGCGAGGAAGGGCAGGTCGACGGCGAGGAAGAGGCCGGACAGGAGCAGGGCTTTGTAGCGTGGCCAGTTCCAGGTGTCGACCATGACGCGGTACAGCAGGAGCGAGGTGATGACCATCGTGCCGGTGACGGCGAAGCCGTAGGCGGCGGCGAGGTTGGAGGATTCGCGGAAGACGAGGACGAAGGCGACGCAGGCGAACATCAGCAGGATGTTGATTTCGGGCACGAAGATCTGGCCGTGGGCCTGGCTGGAGGTGTGGCGAACGGTGAGGCGGGGCGAGTAGCCGAGGTGCATGGCCTGCTGGGTGAGGGAGAAGGCGCCCGAAATGAGGGCCTGGGATGCGATGATCGTGGCGGCCGTCGAGAGAAGGACGAGGGGAATGACGAGCGCCTGCGGGGCGAGGCTGAAGAACGGGTTGTCCTGGAACTGGCCGCCGTGGACCAGAAGCAGGGCGCCCTGGCCGAAATAGTTCAGGAGCAGGCAGGGGTAGGCGAACCAGTACCAGGCGATGACGATGGGCTTGCGGCCGAAGTGGCCCATGTCGGCGTAGAGGGCTTCGGCGCCGGTGACGCACAGGACGACCGAGCCGAGCAGCAGGAAGCCGTGGAAGCCGTTCCGGAGGAAGTGGTTCAGGGCGTGCCAGGGGTTGATGGCTTCGAGGATCGCGGGGCTGCGGATGACCCAGGCGAGGCCCAGGAGGCCGATCGTCCAGAACCAGGCGAGCATGATCGGGCCGAAGATGCGGGCCACGCTGCCAGTGCCGCGTTTTTGGATGAGGAACAGGGCAAGCAGGATGCCGATCGTCAGCGGGAGGATGAACGGCCGGAACACGGGTGTGGCGATCTCGAGGCCCTCGATGGCGCTCAGGACGGAGATGGCCGGGGTGATCATGCCTTCCGACAGGAGCAGGGAGGTGCCGAAGATCGCCATCTTCAGCAGGAGGCTCGACGAGATGCGGGTGGCGGCCAGCTTGCCTTTGACCAGGGCCATCAGCGACATCATGCCACCCTCGCCGTCGTTGTCGGCGCGCAGGACGAACGTGACGTATTTCACCGAGACGATCAGCGTGAGGGTCCAGAACACCAGCGAGATGATGCCGAGAATGTTCTCGGGCGTGACCGGCAGGCCGGAGTGCCTCGAGAAGCACTCCTTCACCGAATACAGGGGCGATGTGCCGATGTCGCCGTATACGACGCCCAGGGCGCCGATGGCGAGGGTGAACAGCTCGCTTCTCGGGTGATGGGGGTGAGGGTGGGAGTGCGCTGGTGGCGGTGATGCCGGGGGGGTGTGGGCGGGTGCCGGCGTTTCCGCGGACATCGGCGGGCTCCTTGATATGGTAAAATATATAAATACTAAAATAATTACATTCCGCCCGAAGCCGGCCGGAAAGCCCCCCATAGATAGCATGCCGGGGCAGTCTCGCGCAACGGCAACCGGGTTTCCGTGTTATCCTGCCTCCCGTGGCGTAGGCACGTTTGGAAACAAATGGAGGGACCAAGACATGCGTGGACGGATCCGCTCGATGATAGCTCCAATATTGTTCATATCGGCACTTCAGCCGGTGATTGCCGGCGATCTTCCGAGGGGGGGAGCAGACGCGGCGGTTCCTGAGGCGGCCAAGCCGGCGGCGTTCGAGACTCCGACGATGTATGCGATGAACTCGAAAACCGCCCTCGATCGGATCCGTAAAGGATTTTTCGACCAGGTCTACCGCGGGTTCGGAACGCGCAAGGCTGACCGGATCGGTCGGGACGAGCTGCTTGGCTTTCATTTTCTGATCGACACCGACTGCCAGTCACACGGCCTGCGCTCGCTCATCAAGAAACACGAGATGGCCGGGCGGCCGACGGCGGAGGCGCTGGATCTCGCACGGCGGGAGCATGTCCAGGTGCTGCGCCGGACGTTCGCGAAGCTCGAGTCGCTCAAGAACCTGTTCGAGAACTACAAGGGCAAGGCCGAGATGCTGGAAAAGACAGGCATGCCCGATCCCGAGTCGCATTTCATCTTCACTTCGCCGAACCTGTCGGTGGCGAAGTTCTACGGCCCGATCGTGCTGGTCATCGAGGAAACGCGGCCGCGAGGGATGGATCTGAACAGCATCGCCCGCGACTCGAAATACTACACGGTGGCCCGGTTCCTGAAGAACCTGGCCGAGTTCCAATTCCGCTCGATCCTGTCGGATTACGTGGCCGACCGCGACGAGTACGTGCTGCCGTCGTATCTTTCGCCGAACGACGTGAAGGGGCTGATCGTGTATGATCCGTCGCCGGTCGTGATCGCGAATCGGCTCGTGATCCCGCCGCCCCCGGTGCGCCGCGTCTACCGCAAGCAGTTCGAGAAAGGCGCGATGGCGATCGACGTGTATGACGCGAAGGACCGGCTGATCGCCCGCCTCTGCGCAAGCCCCTCCGCCGCGGCTATAGATGCATCTATTGAACGATCTCCCGAGAAACTCCCCGACGAGATCCAGGCTGCCTGGAATGCCTACGCCGAGAAACTGCGCCGGCGCCGGTAACGCCGTGTGAACGGATGAGAGCCCGCAAAGCCCGAACGGATGCATCGGCTGATCCGTTCGGGCTTTTCCATCGGCACCGGCAGGTTCAAGCCGGCCCGGCGCTGATGAGGAGCAGGTTGGCGGTGTTCCCGGACAGGTCGGTGACGTCACAGTAAATCGGAGCGGTGATGACCACCGGGGTGTTCACCATGAACGAGAAGACCGTCCGGTTCGCATTCCAGGATGAAGTCATGTTCGGTGAGCCGACGATCGCGGCGATGGCTTCCCTGACCGCGAGCTGGCTTGCCGCATCCACCGGTTCGCTGAACGCGAGATCGACGACGGTCTGATTGACGGTGTACGGCCCCGTTGTTCCGAGGGGAGACACGGTCGGGGGTGTCGTGTCGGCGATGATCAGCGGCAGATCGGCGGCGGAGTTCCCGGCAAGATCGGTCAGGAGCGGTACCGAGACGTCCGTCGTCCAGGAGGCGGTTCCGGTGGTCGGGCCGAACCGGAGCGTGCCACCCAGCCAAGTGAAGCCGAGCGCGGCGGTTCCGCTCTTTGCGGCGTTCAAGGCGTTCTGGACATCCGTTCGGCCGGTCGTCGTGAGGGGTTCCGAGAACACGAGATCGGCGGTGCCGGGGGCGGTGAGATTGACCGGGCCGTCCAGAGAATTCACCGACGGCGGTGTTGCATCCGCTCCGGTATCGATGATGGTCAGGGTGGCGGCATTCCCGGCGATATCCGTGACCGTGACGGTGATATCGCTGGTGAAGGTGCCGGAAGTGCTTCCGGAGAACCAGAAGTCTTTCCGGCCTTCCACGTACCCGAAGTTCAGAGTGGAGCCCCACGCGCTTTCGAGGGCGTTCCTGAGGATGGTGACGCTTTCGGGTGACAACGGCTCGCTGAAGAGCACGGACTGCAGCGAAGCGGATACCTGGTAGGGGTCGACCCCGTTTCCCAGAACCGTCGAGACCGTGGGGGGCGTGGTATCCACGGGGGCATCGATCAGGAGCAGTTTGGTGGCGACATTGCCGAGCCCGTCGGAGACATCGGCTTTCACGTCATACAGAACGCCGATCGGATCCGAGCCTCCCGCGTTGAGCGTGAGGGTCATGCTGTCTGCGCTCCAGACCGTGGGCATGACGGTCATGCCGCCCGTCACGATCTGGATGATTTCGGCCTCGATCGCGCTTTTTCCCGCTGCGCTCACGGGCTCGGAGAACACCAGCGATGTTCCGGTGATGGGCAGGACGACGGCCGTGGTTCCGTCGCCGATTTTGGCGACGGTCGGGGGCTGGGTGTCATACGTCACGGAAGCGGCCGTTACGTCGACCGTGAGCGGATTCCCGGCCTGGTCGGTGAGGCCCGTGGGATTGAGGGCGGGGAGAACGGTTCCCTGGCCCGTGATGCTGGTGGCTCCGATCGTGAAGATCCGCAGGTCGGGGTCGGATGTTGTGGAGACCCAGGTGACCGGCCCGGCCGTTCCGGTGTTGGAAAGGTTGGCTGCCCAGTTGCCCTGGATGGACTCGCTGAAGGTCAGGCCGAAGAAGACCGGGGTGGTGCTGGCCGGGTTCGACTGGGATCCCTCCGTGGAAATGGTTGCCAGGGGCGCGACCGTATCGCGGGTTACCGACACGCTCGCGGAGGGGCCGGCGTTCAGGTTTCCGGCCGCATCGCTGGCGACGGCCGCCGGAATCTGGACGGTGTAGGCGCCATCTTCCACCATTGCGGTGAGGACCACCGTGTAAGTCGAAGGAGAGATCGCCGTGACCGAGATGCCCGGAACGACCGGCCCGCTGACCGTGATATCCGCGAGGTTGTCGCCGAAGCCCGTCACGCCCTCGGAGAAGGTCACCGTGAAGCTGGCGGTGTCGACGTTCATCAAGGCGGGCTGGCCGGGCGCGAGAGCGACGCTGACGCCGGGGCTGTCCGTGTCGAGGGTGTAGAGGCCGGGGAAGCTGCCGGCGGAGTTGCCGATGCCGACCTGGTCTGCCACGACGTCAGCCGCGATCAAAACGTCGTAGCTGCCGGTCGCGGAGATCGCATCGATCGTCACGGTGTAGGTCGTGGGTGAGACGGCGACGAAAACGGGGGTGCCCGTCAGTCCCGGGCCGCTCATCTGGAAGTCTGCAGCGGCGTCGCCGAACCCGGTCACGGCCTCGGAGAACGTGACGGTGAAGGTGGCCGCGGAGCCATTGGAGAGGGCCGGCTGGCCGGGCGCGAGGGCCACGAGCGCCGTCGGAACCGTCGCATCACGTGTCACCTGGGCCGGCGCGGCGGCGGTGTTGGCCAATCCCGCCGTGTCGCTGGCCGCTCCGGCCGGCACGGTCACCTGGTAGATCCCGTCGGCGGTCATGCCGGAGAGGGTCACGGTGTAGGTCGTGACCGAAACCGGGGTGACTGTCTGAACAGTGCCCGCGGGGCCGGTCACGATTATATCTCCAGCTATATCACCGAAGCCGGTCACCGGTTCGTCGAAGGTCACGGTGAAGGTGGCGGCCGATGCCGAGGCGAGGGCGGGCTGGCCGGGCGCGAGAGCGACGCTGACGCCGGGACCGGTGGCATCGCGGGTCACAGCGGCGGCTGCGGGGCCGGTGTTACCGTTTCCGGCGGAGTCGGCGGCCGCCCCGGCAGGCACGGTCGCCGTGTAGAGCCCGTCATCCGGCATCGTCAGAAGGACGGAATAGGTGGTCGGGGAAAGGGCGGCGACGGTCACGGTCGGGGGGGTGACGGGGAAGGCGGTGATCACGTCGGCGGCAGTGAAGCCGGTCACCGGCTCGCTGAACGTCACGCTGAAGCTGGCCACGCTGCCCGAAGACGTCGCGACCTGGTCGACCGCCCGCGTCATCACGACGCCCGGGATCGAGGTGTCGAGGGTGACTTCGTTGTCGATGGTGTTGAGCGAGGAGGGCACATTGCCGTTCCCGACCGCGTCGAACATCATACCGCCCGGAATGCTTGCAATCACGGTACCGTCGGCCGAGACGCCGGATACCGCGATCGTCCAGGTCAGGGCGTCGAGCTGCGTGAGGGTGCAGGTGGTGGGATTGGCGGTTCCGCCCAGCGAGACATCGGATGGGGTGAAGCCGACGACCGGCTCGTTG
>JAKQOH010000071.1 GCA_029565415.1 Candidatus Rifleibacteriota bacterium
ATTGGCTCTTGGACTGAAGTGGGCCCGGTTTGGTGGACACTTTTTCGCTTATGATTGAGAAGGAGGTGTCCCCCATGCCAAGACTCGCCCCCCATATCCACCGGAATTCCGCCAGCAGCTCGTAGACCTCGTTCTGGCCGGTCGGAGCCCAGAAGACCTTGCCAAGGAGTTCGAGCCGTCGGCGGTGACGATTCGTAAGCGGAAAACGTGTTGCTCGGCTGATGCGAGAAGCCGGCATCCAGGGGGTTATTCGTCGCAAGGCGTGTCGAACGACGATTCGAGAGCGCGCTCCGCACATGATTCCCGATCTCGTCGATCGGAAGTTTGTCGCTGACGGTCCCAATCGCCTTTGGGTCGCAGACATCACCTACATCCACACCTGGGCAGGTTTTCTCTTCCTGGCAGTCGTTCTCGACGCCTTCTCCAGGAAGATCATCGGCTTCCAGCTCACCTCATGACGCTACGATCATGTTTCAAGCTACGTTTGGACTCTGCTTTTGTTTTTTGATCTTTCCGGTCAGGAAATACGTTTCCATTTCGCCGATGCCTTTCACGCCGATCATGCCTCGGGGCTCGAAGGAATAGGCGTTTTTGAGTTTTTCGTAAAAGGCCTTTGATACCTGGATTTTCCCGGTTTCCCCGAGCGATTCCATTCTGCTTGCTATATTCACGGTATCGCCCCAGAGGTCATACGCAAACTTGCTCTTCCCGATGACCCCGGCAACCACGGGTCCCGTATGAATGCCGATCTTGAGGCAGAGTTTCCATTGATAGGTTTTATTGAATACTTCCATGAATTTTTCCATTTCCAGGGCCATGTTGGCGATGGCAGCGGCGTGGTCGGAACGCTCGACGGGAACCCCGCCGACGACCATGTATCCGTCACCGATGGTTTTGATTTTCTCGAGGCCGAAAGACGTAGCCAGGTCGTCGAATCCCGACACGATGACATTCAGGAGCCTGACCAGTGTCGGCGGGTCGAGATGGTTGGACAGCTTCGTGAAGCCGACGAGATCGGCGAACAGGACGGAGACTTCCTTATGTCCTTCGGCGATACAGTCCGGTCTTGTTTTCAGCTGCTCTGCAATCTCACGAGGAAGAATGTTCAGCAGAAGCCGTTCGTATTTCTCGTTTTCAATTCGCAACTGAAGCTGGGTTCTGGTACGGGCGAACGCCACGCTGAAATCGATCGGCTTCGTGATGTAATCGTTGGCCCCGATCTCAAGCGCATGCACGAGATCTTCCGTGCCTTCCTTGGCTGTCACCATGATCACAGGCAGTTGTACCATGGTCCGGATCCGGCGGATCTTCTCCAATACCTCGATGCCGTCCATTCCAGGCATAAGAATGTCCAGCAAAACGACATCGTATGTCGTGGTTGATATTTTATCCAAGGCCTCGGCCCCGGTTTCGGCGATATCGACCTGAAGTCCCTTCTTCTGGAATCGCCGGGAGAGCATATCCCGATTGTCCGGATTATCATCGACAACCAGCACCCGGTGGCCGGAAAAATCACCCGCGGCGGTTCGGCTGATGGACACGGGGTACACCTGTTGCCCCTGCTGAGCCGTCAGCCCCTCGCCGACAGGATGCACCGTCAGGGCCTCGATCCTCTCGAGAAGCGGCTTGAACTCGACAGGCTTGGCGAAATACTCATCCGCGCCGGATTTCAGGGCCTTCTCCCGATCTTCCGCCATGGCGTGCGCACTCACCACGATGATCGGAATCCGGCTCGTCGCAGGATCGGCGCGCAGGCGCTTCATGGCTTCCCACCCGTCGATGACGGGGATGCCCAGATCCATCAGAATCAGTTGCGGCAGTTCGGACCTGGCTTTCCGGATTCCCTCCTCGCCATCCACGGCGGTGCTCACCTGGAACCCGTGTTTCGTCAGGCGACGGGAGATCATATCCCGGTTCATTTCGTTGTCTTCAACGATCAGGATCGTGCCCACGTCCATCCCCCCCGTGCCGGCTGACTTCTAAACATACTTTTTCACGACGGCGATGAGGCGTTCATTGTTCACCGGCTTGACGAGATACTCCGCGGCGCCCAGGGCGAACCCCAGTTTCTGGTCGTCGACGATCGTGACCATGACGACTGGTATATCAGACAGAATAGAATCAGCCTTCAGTTGCCTCAGAGCGGACCACCCGTCTTTTTCCGGCATGATCACATCGAGCAGAATAGCGCGGGGCTTTTTCCTTCGCGCAATCGCCATGCCTTCGTCAGCCCCCAGGACGGAGACCACTTCGAAGCCCTCCCTCTTCAACTGACGCCCCAGCAGGTCATGCGCGTTGGGATCATTGTCGATGATGAGGAGGTAATCCCGGGCTGGGACAACCGGAACCTCGATCGGAAGGGCTCCAGCCTTCAACCCATCTGAGGGACCAGCTTTTTTCCCGCCGTTCACCCCGGAAACCGGAAGAACGAAGTACACCGTCGATCCCTTCCCAAGCTCGCTCTCGACGCCGATTTTTCCTCCCATCAACTCGCACAGTTTTTTCGATATGGGCAGTCCAAGTCCTGTTCCCCCGTATTTTTTGGTCGTCGATGCATCACCCTGGAAAAAGGGCTGAAACACCTGCTGCACCATTTCCGGCGACATGCCGATGCCTGAATCCTTTACGGCGATCCTGACTGCCGGCTGGTTCAGAAGATCATCACCCGAGACGACAATGGCAAGACGGCCATGTTCCGTGAACTTGTTCGCGTTCGAAATCAGATTGAAGAGGAGCTGCTTCAACCGGATGGGATCGGCAACCATCTCGTGAGGAACGCTTGCCGGGAACTCCACCGCCAACCCATTCTGCTGCTTTTCGATCAAAGGCTGGACGGTTGCGACGACGTCACGGATGATCTCGGAAAGATCGATGGTTTCCGGCGCCAGTTCCACTTTTCCCGCCTCGATTTTCGAGAGATCGAGAACATCGTTGATCAGTGAGAGGAGAAGCTTGGCCGCCGAATGAATTCGCTTGAGATCGGGAACGAATTCGCCCAGACTGCGTTCTTCCGCTTCCTCCTGCAGCATTTCGCTGTAACCGATGATCGCATTCAACGGCGTGCGCAGTTCGTGGCTCATGTTCGCCAGAAAGGTGCTCTTCGTCCGGTTGGCGGTTTCAGCCGCATTTTTGGCCGCAATCATCTCCTGCTCGATGATCTTGCGCTGGGTGATATCTCTGGCCGAGCAAAGGATTCCCACGATGGAACGGTCCGGGCCGTAGATGAGCGTCATGTTCAGCGTGGCGAGAAACTTCGATCCATCCTTGCGAACGTAGGTCCACTCCTGTTCCGCCAGGGTTTCCCGCCGGGCGTATTCCAGGAAGAAGTTCATGCCGTCAACCGGGCGATTCAGGCTTTCCTGCATCTTCGCCCGCCGGGCTTCGAGTTCATATTTGTCATGGAATACTTCCGGAGTGAGTTTGCCAATGACCTCTTCGGGGGAATACTGGAGCATTTTCTTGGCGCCGGTATTGAACAGCTGGATGGTGCCGTCGGTCGTCGCGGCGATGATCGAGATGCGCGAGGCGGCATCGAGAACGGCCTGCTGCCAGGCGTTGGCGATATGGAGCCGCTGGATGAATCCGTCCGTTTCCCTGAACTGATCGACCACGAGCTTGGCCGTGAATTCAGCCGATCGCCTCGCAACGATGACTTCCTGCCGAAGGACATCCCGCTCGCTGATAAGCTCGCGAATTTCGTCTTCGGTCATGAGTGTCTCCCATCTACGGATTCCCGGCGACGAACCGTGTGTTCGAGAGCGACCCGAAGGCTGGTTTGGGCGACTGTTTTCACACGGGAAGCAGTGACACGGCCCTCCCCGCCGACGAGGACGATTTCCGGCAGGCCGTGTTCAAGCACATGAGGAAGCATTTTCAGGAGAAAGGCCAGGCCATTTGCGTGGGAATAGGCGACATCCATGGTTCGCACCGCTTCCATGCCGTCCAGAACGAGCACTTTCTTTTCGGGGCCGAATCCTCGCAGGGCATCGACGATCACAACCCGGTCGATGCCTTCGAAATACCGCAGGAGATCGAGGCCCTGGAGACCGCCATCGATGACTTCCACCGATTCGGGCAACGGATGTCTCGTGAGATGATCGAACACCCGGGGTCCCAGGTCATCTCCGGGAATCAGGCGATTTCCAACGCAGACGATGCGGATCATGCGCGACGGATGGCATGGACGGCGCAGACGAGGCATGGGTCGAAAGACCTGATCACATGCGCAACTTCGATCGGATTCTCGATGTCCGCGACCGGCGTTCCGACCACGGCTTCTTCCCAGGGGCCTCTTTTCCCTTCCAGATCGCGGGGAGAGCCATGCCAGGCGGTGGGAGTGATGATCTGGTAATGGGTGATCCGGCCGGCCTTGATCTTGACCCAATGTCCGAGCGCTCCACGGGCGGCCTGGATGAGGCCGTAGCCCTCCCCATCGAGAACCTGGGCGCCACGGGTGTAAAACCGGTCCTTCACAGGATCGATTTCCGTCAGCCAGGTGTCAATGGCCGGCAGAAACCAGGCAGGCCTGGTCAGGCGAGCGAGCTCTCTGGTGAAGACGCTGGGGCCGCTTCCATCGACCAGTTCAGAAAACAGAGGATTGTCGGCGACCATCATCTCGGCAAGAGGGCTGGTCTCCGCCGGATGGCCAGCATAGCGCGGAGCCTTGGCCCAGGAGTATTTCCGACTCTCCTTGCCCGTCGCATACGGGACGGTGGTTCCCTCGAAGGGA
>JAKQOH010000075.1 GCA_029565415.1 Candidatus Rifleibacteriota bacterium
GCAGGCCGAAGCCCTCCTGACCGTCCAGGACGAGGTCGATCGTCGAGTGGGTGGCGGACACCTTCGCCAAGAGAACTTCCTGGTCCGAGGTGATGACCGGCCGGGCGTTCAGGGTATGGGAATGAAGCGGGCAGATCAGCAGCGCGTTCATCCAGGGCGGCACGATCGGGCCGCCGGCCGAGAGGGCGTAGGCGGTCGAGCCGGTCGGTGTCGAGAACAGCACCCCGTCCCCGCGGAACGAGGTGATGTAGGTGCCCGAGATCGAGACGTCGATGTCGATCACGCGCAGGATCGGACCTTTGACGATGACCGCATCGTTGAGGGCGATGCCCCGGAACACCTCGTGGCCGTTTCGCGACACCACGGCCCGCAACATCATCCGATTCTCGATGCGGTACTGGCCCAACCGGAGACGGTCGAGGATCGCTTCGGCGCGTTTTGCGTCGCCCAGCGTCAGGAAGCCCAGATGACCGAGGTTGATGCCCGCCACGGGGATCCCGTCCGGTGCGGCGGTGCGGACGGATTCGAGGATCGAGCCGTCCCCGCCCAGCACGACGAGCATATCGACGAGGCCGCTCATCTCGCGCCGCGGAACCCCGAGCCCGGGGCGCCGGACGCGACGGGCCATCGTCTCGTCGAGCCGGATTTCGATCTCGTGACGTTTTGCCCAGACGAGGATCTGCCGGAGCAGCGGCGGTGCCGACTCTCGGGTCGGGTGGCAGAGAACGCCCAGACGTTTGACGGGTCTGATCATCGCTCAGTTCGGCGGGAAGATCTGATAATAGTTGCGGCCGGCTCGTATAGATCCGGCTATACTTCTCGCCGCCAGCCCATACACCGTGCCGGGAAACTTTTTCGAAATGCCGTCGAGAAGCTTGAGGGCCGTTTCCTTGTGGCCGGTTTTGAAATACAGATTGGCCAGAAGCAGGGTTGCATCAGGGTTGCCGGGATCGAGTTTGAGGCAGGTGCGGAGCCGCTCGATCGCCCGGACGTCCTCGCCGGTCCGGAACAGGGTGTCGCCGAGCTGGAAATGGGCTTCGGCCCAGCGCGGATACGCGATCACGACCTGCTCGAACCCCTTGACCGCTTCGGGATAGTTGCGGCCGAGTTTCGCCTGCATCGCCCGGTTGAAGTCCGAGAAAACGGTTTTGACCTCGGCCTGGACCGTCGCGAACGAACCGTGTTTGGAGCATGTCGGACCGTCTCCCGACCATTCGTAGCTTCCGCCTTCCGGGCAGGCGGGAACGGCCGACAGCAGTCGCGCATCGACGAGCGGCTTGGGATCATACTTCCCTTTCGCGTCGGGGTGATCTTTGACATAGGCGTCCTGCGCCTGCTTGAGAGAGGCCATCAGCTGTTCACACCGCTGTTTCTGCTTGGCCTGGGCGAAATAGCCGGTGTCGAGAGCCGGTTTGGCGGCCGTCTCCGGTCGTTCCGCGGCCGTCGTCGAACCGGACGACCCCGCGGATCCGGTTTCGACCTTGACGGGGGCGACGGGCGCGGCTTCCCGGGGCGGGGGGCGCACCGGCGTGGTCACGACCGGGGCGACGGGCCTGGGAAGAAGGGCGCGCAGGGATTCGCGGGCATAGGTGTCGTCGGGCACGGCGGCGAGAATGCGCTTGAACTCCTCGATCGCCTCGTTCCGGCGGCCGGTTCTGGCCCAGAGCGCTGCCCGCAGATTGCGCAGCTTGATGCTCTGGGGCTCGATCTGAAGGCCGGTTTCGACGGCCCGCAGGGCTTCCAGATCCTCGCCTTTCCGGGCGGCCTGGAGTCCCATCAGGTAGTAGGTGTCGGCCCGGGGCCTGGCCTGGCGGCCGGCGATGATGTCACGCGCCGAGCCGTCCCGGACGGCGATGTCCTGGAACGATGACTGGGCGACGGCCGGCATGGCCCCACCGCTGAGCGACAGGATGAGCAGGGCAGCGGGCAAACGATAAATATTCATGACTTTTTCTGGAGCCGGCGGCGCATCAGCTCCGCCCAACTGACCATCTCGGGGTCGGCCTGCGTCGAGTTGGCCACGAGGGTGAATTCGCGCAGCGCACGCGGGGCAAGCCCCTTCGCAAAATAGATCTTGCCCAGCAGGAAATGGATCCGCGGATCCTCCGGCAGGAGCTTCTGGGCGACCACCGCATGTCGCAGCGCCTCGTTGACGAAGCCCAGGGCGAGGTGCCCCCGGATCAGGTGCAGGCGGGCATCGGCATGATCGGGGCGGATCTTCAGGATCTCGCGATAACAGCGCATCGACATCTTGAGTTTGCCGCGCCGCTTGAGCAGATCCGCATACGCGGTCAGCCCCTCGACCGAGTCGGGCTTGATCGAGAGCATGCGCTGGTAGGCCATCATGGCCTCGTCGGGCCGGTCGATCATCTCGTAGGCCATGCCCATCTTCAGATACGCGCCGAGATCGCTCGAGTCGAGCGCGAGCGCCTCTTCGGATGTTTCGATCGTGCGCCGGCAGTTCGATTCGATCTTTTTCTGGACCGCCTTGAGATTGTTCTGGATCTGGGTGTCCGAGTAGTCGAAGCTCAGGGCCTTGCGGAACGCCTTCAGCGCTTCGGCGTAATCCCGGCGGTTGGTCAGAAGCACGCCGATCGTGTTCCAGACGCCGGCCTGGTCGGCGGCATTGGGGGAGGCCTTCGTGAACGCCGCGATCGCCTCTTCCTCCTTGCCCTGGGCCTGGTAGAGTTTGCCGAGCTCGAGCCAGGCCTCCGCGCGGTCGGGAACGGCTTCGAGAAGCTCCAGCAGCGTGGCGATCGCCTTCGCGTGATCCTGGTCCGCGATATAAGCCTGGGCCAGCAGGAACATCGCGTCCGGATTTCCCGGGGAAAGGCGCAGAACTTCGAGCATCTGCCCCGACAGATCCCGCATACGGCCGAGCGAGCGCAGGACGCGGCCGAGGGTGATCATCGTCCGCGGCTCGGGATGAAACTGGTGGGAAAGGGCCTCCTGGAGCAGTTCGGCAGCACGCGCATGCTCGCCTTTCTCGATCATGACCTCTCCCAGCTTCTCGAGGACGTAGGGGTCGTTCGGCTTGAAGCTGAGAGCCTGGGAATACTCGAGAATCGCCTGGTCCCACTGGTGGGCGGTCTGGTAGGTCTGGCCGAGCTGGCTGTGGCCGTAGGAATCGGTCGGATGGAGCATGCAGGCCCGCTTGAGTTCGAGCTGGGCAAGCTGCATCTCTCCCAGTTCGCGATACACCATGCCGAGCTGATAATGGGCGTAGGGATCGTCGGGGGTGAGCTGAATGCACTTCTGGAGGGCATCGCGGGCCTCGGGAATGCGTTTCGCGGCCCGCTCGAGACTGCCGAGCTGGTAATGCGCCTTCGCGAGATACTTGTTCAGGGCGAGGGCTTTCTGGAACGCTTCGCGAGCCTTATCCGGCTCGCCGGCCCGCCGGAGAAGCGATCCGTGATACAGATGCACTTCGGGGGCCTGGGGACCGCTCTTGAGACAGCCGTCCATCGTGTCGAGGGCGTTGCTGACTTCGCCGCGCTCTTCCTGAAGCTGGGCCAGCCGGAGCATGAGCGGATAGCTTCCCGGATTCTTCGCGAGCTTCTTGCGGACGAGGGTGATCTCCTGGGCGATCCCGTCGTCGAGGAACTCGGCGAGCGTCTGGGAGGCCTTTTCCCGGCGGGTCAGCTCGGCCTCTTCGGCCCCGAGAATCGGCTCGTCGGCCGGCATGCTCTGCGGCACCACGTCGGCCAGGGCATCCGGGGCGGAGGGGGCCGGTTGGGGGCGCGGTCGCGACGACGGCTCGGTTTCGAGATCGGGCATGCTTGCCACCATCGATGAAACCATGCCTTCGGGCTTGACCAGCCGCGCCTCCTTGTCGACCTCCTCGAACGAGCCGCCGATGGGCTCTGTATCCGGGGCAAGAGGCGCCGGCAGCTCCTCGGCGAGCTCCTGGGATTCGGCGATCAGCTGGGCCGCCTGCCGCGGATCATGCCGCTCGAGCGCCCAGAGCGAGAGCTCGACGGCGCCCCAAAGCGTGATCAGGCCGCTCGCCAGGCCGGCCAGGATGCCGGCGAGGGGATACCCGCTCAGCGCCTGGCTCAGATACAGGAAGGCGAAGGCGAAGCCCCCCAGCACGACTTTCATGAAGGGGGCGCGGGGCGGGAGATCCGGTGTGCGGGACGCGGCCGCGGGGGAGGCGAGGGGGACCGTCATCGGTGCCGCCGGATCGGCCGGGATGCCGGCTTCCGGAGCGATCTCACCCGCCGCCGGGGACTGGCTCAGGGCACGCCCGCACGAGGAGCAGAACGTCGCGGCGGGGGCGTTTCGGGTGGAACACTGGGGGCAGATGACCGTGAGAACGCGGTCACACGCGACGCAGGTGACCGCATCGTCGGCGTTGACCGCTCCGCAGCCGTGACAGTAGGCCATGGATCAGTGCCTGCTTTCTTCGAAGTGATGGTCGATGATATGCCACTGGGGCCCGATCGCATACCGCTGTTCGGATTCGTCGTCGACCTGGTGTGTGCCGTTGTGCCGCCGGAGCGTGCCTTCCGGCCGCAACGGCTGGTATTCCTGGAACGACTCGATGCAACTGTGCTCCCAACTGATGACCAGAAGCCCGTCCCCCGTACCCTCGAGCAACGGGGACGGATCGAGATTCGAGTCGAAATGCTCCCGGAGCCCCGCGTCGATCTCGCCGATCAGCGGCCAGAACGACGCGATGTTCGTCGCCCCTCTTGCTATCGCTGAAAGAATAGAATCGATCGCGTGGGAAGGCACCAGCCCCGAGACCGCTTCCTCCCCGTCGAGCATGACAAGCCGGATGATGCTCATGCCTTGGGCTCTCCATCCCCCTGGACATCCTCGTCCGTCTCGCGCCAGAAAAAGGCGAGCGGCTCGCCGAGCACCGCTCCGAGCAGCGAGAAAATGAAGACGACCATATACGACGTCTCGAAATCGAGAATCATGTACACGAAGGGCGCGGCGATCAATCCGACGAGCATCCCGCCGAGACAACCGATCAGGGTCGACTCATGAACGGCGATGAACGCCCCCAGCGAGGAGCCCACCAGCAACCCGACGAGCGCGTATTCCGGCGCCCAGAACGCGGCGATGAAAATCCCGAGAGCCGCAAACGCCACGACCAGCGTGCTGATCATGGCGTATGCGAGAAGGCGTGTCGAAAGTCGTGCCGACGTTGCCAGGGAGAAGGGTGCGGCCATTACCTCATTCCGGTAGGGAGGGCGACAGGACAGCGCAACGCGTTCAGGGATTCAGGACGGTTTTTTCGTAGTAATACTTGTTGCGCGGGTTGATGGCGATGAAGGTGGTCAGTTCGCTCAGATACTGGACGTTGTCGATCGTGCCGGCCTGGAGGCACATATCCTTGATCTGGGCGAGGTTGTTCTGGATCTCGCGATACGAGTCTTTCGAGGTGACCGGCTTGATCACGCGCACGACGGCCCGAACCTGTGGATTGCCCAGGTTGGCGGGAGTGTCGACCAGGTCGAGCTGCTTCAGTTCGTATCCGGCACCGGTCAGCGCCTGCATCAGCGCCTCTTTCAGGCGGCCGCGCAGCTCCTCGCTCAGAGGGGCCACGGTCTCGGTCCTGCCGGCATTCATCTGCTTCCAGAACGAGTCGAGCTTGGTCTTCGATTCTTCGGAGGTGACGGGGGTTTCGGGCGTGAGCGAGCGGGTGCGGCCCAGCTCGGTCAGTTGCTCTTTCACGGCATCGGCCTCGTCGAGAATGGTCGGGGTTTTTGCGGCCTCTTCGGGCGTCGGAGCGGGCTTTTTGTGCGTCCGATCATAGGAATCGACGGCGAAGCTCGCGAGTTCATCCGAGTAGCCGAGATACTTCAGCTCGTCTTCCACGGCCGCCGTGCCTACCACGGGGCACAAAGCCAGAGCTGCTGTCATCGCAATCAACGCGCGGCCGATAAACCTCTTCATGTTACTCTCCTGATTATCTGTATTGATATACAATGAGCGGACCGATCTCCATCGAGTATATCATACCCCCGGGAAGATGCAAACGGTGTCACGATACCTTCGCCGGAACCGATGACATCCCCGTGCCGTTCTGACGAATCACGACCCGCCTCTTCATTCACGGGGACCGCTTGCGGGCCGTCGGGCGTTTGGGGGGCTCGGGAGGCGTGAGGCGCGGGGCGATCGCCGCGCGCAGCTTCTCCATCGTCACGTGCGGATCCTCGATGATGATCTTCGCCCCGGCGCAGATATCCACGAAGCCCAGTTCCTTCGGATATCGGGGAACGATATGCTGGTGCAGATGCTCGATGCTGGCTCCGGATGCCTCGCCGATATTCGATCCGATATTGTATCCGGCGGGCTCGTATACCTTGTCGAGGGCGTCGAGGCAGATGCTCTGCACCTCGGCCATGCGGGTGACCTCGGCCGGTGTCAGTTCCCGCGGATCGAGGATGTGCCGCCGGGGGAACAGCAGGAGGTGGCCGGCATTGTAGGGATACAGGTTCGCCGAAACCACGAACAGCTCATCCTCCCAGATCATCAGCCGGTCGACCCGGGCGTTTCCGTCGAGAATGGCACACAGGATGCACCCCACGTCGGGGCGCCGCTGTCCCTTGATGTAGTCGCGCTTTCCGGGAATGTACAGTTGGCGTTTGAAGGTCATGATCTCTGCTCCCGCTGGCCGGCTGCCAGCTGCTCCTCGAGCAGCTTCGGATAATATTCGCGAGCGAGGAACAACGGCAGGCTGCCCTCGTTGATGACGAGGTCGTGGAACGCCCGGTCGGGGCAGTCGGCCCCATACCGCTGCTGGAGCGAATTCTTCAGCTCGAGCAGCAGATGCTTCCCGGCCATGTAGCTCAGCGGATACCCCGGTGTCTGGGTGTACCGCCGCATCTCGGCCTCTGCCGATGCACGGTTCATCGCCGTGTGCTCCATCAGGAAGGCCAGCCCTTCGTCGTAACTCCAGCTCTTCTGGTGCAGGTTGATGTCGATGAGGATACGCGCCGAACGCCAGGCCTCGTCGCGGCCCTGGACCAGCCGGTTCTCGTGGTTCGCCTCGATGCCGCCGGCCAGAACCGCCTCTTCGCAGTAATGGGCCCAGCCCTCCATCAGCTCGATGCTGTCGGCAAGCCCACGCCAGAGGCCCGGGTGCAGATTCTGGCCCGAGAGCTGGAGGTGATGCCCCGGGTACCCTTCATGGATCGAGGTGTTCGCGATATCCGCATAGTTGTGCATGCTCTGATCGCCCGCGTGCCGCGTGACGAGATAGATGCCCTTCTGGGGCCGCGCCGTGCGTTCGGGCGGCATGTAGGCCGCGAACGGAATCAGATGCGCCAGATACGACGGGGTCTCGATCACCTCGAGCTGCTCGCCCTCCGGAATCGCGGCGAACCCGGTCATCTCGACCCAGGCGCGGCTGCGTGCCACGGCGTCGCGATAGGCTGCCAGCGCCTGCTCGAAAGTGGCCGGCGCGTGGGCCTGGATGCGCTCGATCGCCGCCTTCCGGAGGCCGGCCGTGGTGCCGTGCTGCGAGCCGCTCAGGGCACGGGCGTGGAGGTCGACTTTGTTCTGCGCCTGCCGGAGGCTCGTTTCGCCCAGCTCGAGCAGCTCTCCGGAGGTGAGACCGAGCTGACGTGCGCCCAGCAGAGCCTGGAACGGGCCTTTTTCCATCGCCCAGTCCCCGGTCGCCTGGGGCATGATCGCGAATTTGAGCCAGTGCGCGTGTTCGGCGACGGCGCGGCGGGCTTCCTGGGCCGCATGCGCGAAACTCTGCATCACCGGCGGCGGCAGCCGCCCCGACAGCCCCCCCTCGATCGCGGAAAGCAGGTCGGGAAGCCGCTCGGCCGACTCGATGAAGATCTCGCCCCACAGGGGCGGAACGTGCTGGAACAGCGTCCGGCCGCTCATCAGATAGGCCGGAACGGCCCGAAGCCGGGCGAGCATCGACTCCACCCGCTCGTGAAGCGGGGCGAAATCCCGCACGAACAGCATGAACAGGGCATCCCCGATCATCATCGCCAGATCGCAGCCCAGCCGCCATCGCCGCACGTCCTCGAGCAGGAACAGCTGCATCCGGGCCATGTGCAGGGCGAGCTCCCGGTCGAGCCGCTCGTCGATGCTCAGCTCCCGCTCGGGCAGACTCTGGAACGCGTCACGCATCTCCCGGAGACCGGCGATCTCCCGGTCCACCGCTTCGGCTCCGACTTCCGGCAGCAGCCCGTCATAGGCGTGCTCGCCCAGCGTCGTGGCGGTGATCGGGTTGCGTCGCAGCAGTTCCGCGTAGAAGTGTCCGGCAATCGCCTTGAAGCCTGCATGTCGGTAGACGGCGCGTCGTCGCATACGTTCTCCTGTGATGGGGTGGTGGAGCAAGTATAGCATGGTCCGGATTTCCCGCTTGCCACATCTCCGCCCCCTGTGGCACCATGCTGACGCGCCCGGGACGAAGAGAACGCCCGGGTGCCGCGTTTTCATCGCCATCATCGGGAGGGAAGAGAGCATGCAGACGGCGCTCGTCACCGGCGGAGCCGGATTCATCGGGTCGCACATCGTGGCCGGTCTGTTGGAACAGGGGGTTCGGGTTCGCGTTCTCGATGACCTTTCCTCGGGACGCCGCGAGAATCTCGCGCCCTGGCTCGACCGCATCGAGTTCCGGGAAGGAAGCATCTGCGACGCGGAAGCCTGCCGCCAGGCCGTTGTGGGAGTCGACGTCGTCTTCCACCAGGCGGCGATCGCCTCGGTCCCGCGCTCCGTCGCCGAACCCGAACGGACGCACGAGGTGAACGTGAACGGCAGCCTGCGTCTGCTCGTCGCCGCCCGGGATGCCGGTGTCCGGCGCGTCGTATTCGCCAGCAGTTCGGCGATCTACGGGGATGACCCGGTCCAGCCGAAAACCGAGGGCATGATTCCCTGCCCGATCAGCCCGTATGGCCTCCACAAGCTGACCGTCGAGTATTATCTCGGCCTGTTCCACCGCCTGTATGGGCTCGAAACCGTGGCCCTGCGCTACTTCAACGTTTTCGGCCCGCGGCAGGATCCGAACTCCGAGTATGCGGCGGTCATCCCGAAGTTCATCACCCGGATGCTCCGGGGAAGCGCGCCGACCGTCTTCGGGGACGGCCGTCAGACGCGGGATTTCATCTACGTCGGCGAAATCGCCCGGGCGAATCTGCTCGCGGCCACCGCCCCGAAAGCTCCCGGGCGCATCATCAACATCGCCGGCGGACGCCGCATCGATCTGCTCGAGCTGATCGAGGCGATAAACGGGGTTCTGAAGACCGGTCTGAAGCCGGTCATGGCGCCGGCCCAACCCGGCGACGTCCGGGACTCGGCCGCGGATATCCGTCTTGCCGGCGAACTCCTCGGGTTCGAGCCCGCGGTCGGGTTTGCCGCCGGCCTCGAACGGGCCATCGCCTGGTACCGGGAACGCGTGGCCTGATGATCGATCGTCCCGGGCCGAACGGGCCACCCGTGCGCGTTCTACGGCTTCTCAGCCGGATGAACGTGGGCGGCCCATCGATCCACGTGATCAATCTCACCCGGGGTCTTGCTCCCTGGGGCTTCGAGACGCGCCTCCTCGTCGGCGATCCGCCGATGGTCGAGGGAAGCATGATCCCTCTCGCCCGGCAGGAAGGTATAGAGCCTGGTATTATTCCAGGTCTCACCCGCGAGATCCGCCCGTTCGGCGATCTGAGCGCCCTCGCCGCGATCGTTGCCGAAATCCGTCGGTACAGGCCCCATGTCGTCGAGACGCACACGGCCAAGGCCGGCCTTCTCGGGCGGCTTGCGGCCGTGCTCTGCGGTGTTCCCGTGACGGCGCACACCTTTCACGGCACCGTGTTCGAGGGCTATTTCACCCCCGCCGGAACCTGCGGCATTCTGGCCGTGGAACGCCTCCTGGCGCGCCTCAGCGACTTGATCATTGCGCTCAGCCCCGGTCAGCGCCGCGAGATCCTGGCGCGCCTCCGGCCCGTCGAGCCCGGTAAGGTCCGCGTCGTGCCGCTGGGCCTCGACCTGACGCCGTTTCTTCCGCTGTCGCGGAAGCCCGGAAGCTGGCGCCGGAGGGTCGGGGTTCCCGATGATGCCTGCCTGATCGGCATCGTCGCGCGGCTCGTTCCCGTGAAGAACCATCTCGGCCTGCTGGAGGCCTTCGCCAGGCTTGCCGCAGAGAACGAACACCTGCATCTCGCGATCGTCGGCGGCGGCGAGCTCGAGGAGGAGCTGCGCCGGCGCGTCGCCGCGCTGGGGCTCGAGCGCCGGATCCATCTGACGGGCATCGTCCAGCCGATCGGCCAGGTCTATGCCGACCTCGATCTGCTGGTGCTCCCTTCCCGCAACGAGGGAACCCCGCTCGTGCTGATCGAGTCTCTCGCATCGGGCTGTCCCGTCGCGGCGACGGCCGTCGGGGGGGTCCCCGAGCTTCTCGAGGGAACGGGCGGCAGCCGTCTGCTCGGCACCGGCCCCGAGGCGCTCGTCGCGGGCCTCCGGGAGACCCTGCGCGACCTGGGCCGCCTCGCCCGAGCCGCGGAAGAGGAGCGCCACCTCATGCAGCGCCGGTTCCCCATCGAAACGCTGGCCGGCACCATGGCGCGGATCTACCGCGAAGCCCTGCGCCGGCGAACCGGCGGATCATGGTAGAATACCTTCATGCCCGATCTGTTCGACGTCGCCCCGCCCCCTGCCGGAAACACCCCCTTCCAGCCCCTTGCTGACCGTGTCCGGCCGGTTCTGCTCGACCAGATCCGCGGGCAGGACCACCTTCTCGGCCAGGGAAAGCCGCTGCGCACCCTCCTCGAGGCCGGCTCCTGCCCCTCGATGATCTTCTGGGGACCGCCCGGCTGCGGCAAAACGACGCTGGCGCGGGTGATCGCAAGCCTGGTCGATGCCGAGTTCATCCAGCTTTCGGCCGTGACCTGCGGCCTCAAGGAGCTGCGCGAGGCATTCGAGAATGCCCGCATCCAGCGCACCCGCTACGGTCGTCGCACCGTGTTGTTCATCGATGAGATCCATCGGTTCAACAAGGCCCAGCAGGATGCCCTGTTGCCGCATGTCGAATCCGGTGCCACCGTGCTCATCGGGGCGACCACCGAGAACCCCAGCTTCGAGGTCAACTCGGCGCTGCTTTCCCGCTGCCAGGTGTTGACGCTCCAGTCCCTCCCCGTCACGGATCTTCGACAGCTTCTCCAGAGTGCCCTCGAGCGAGACACGCACCTGATGCGGGCACCGAAGCCCGACGTGGTCCCCTCGGTGCTCGATCGTATCGCCGAGCTCTCGGCGGGAGATGCGCGGATCGCCCTCAACGTGCTCGAGACGTGCTGCGAAGTGGCCCGCCAGGAGATGGCCCTCGCCCCGCAAGTGGACGACCGGCTCGTTTCCGAGGTGTTCCAGAACAAGGCGCTCCGGTATGACAAGGGCGGTGAGGAACATTACAACCTGATTTCGGCCCTGCACAAATCGATGCGTGGGTCGGATCCCGACGCCGCGATCTACTGGCTGTACCGGATGCTCGACGGGGGCGAGGATGCAAGATTTATATTGAGGCGTATGATAAGATTCGCCTCCGAGGACGTCGGGATGGCCGATCCCTTCGCGCTCACCCTCGCGATGTCCGCCGCCCAGGCGTTCGACTACCTCGGCCCGCCCGAAGGCCACCTGATCCTCGCCCATCTGGCCGTGTATCTCGCCGCGGCCCCGAAGAGCAACGCCCTTTACCTCGCGGAAAAGGCCGTGCGCGACGAGATCCATACCGGCCGTGAGCCGGGGGTGCCGCTCCATCTGCGGAATGCCCCGACCCGCCTCATGAAAGAGCTCGACTACGGCCGCGAATACCGGTATCCCCACGATTACCCCGGCGGTTTCCTGCGGGAGGAATACTTCCCCGACGGCGTGAAGAACCGCTCGTACTACCAGCCGAAGCCGATCGGCCGCGAAAAGGCGACCGCCGACCGGCTTCGCCTCCTGTGGCCGGAACGGTATCCGAAGGGCCGATCCGAGCCGTGACCGGCCGGGGCGAGAATCGTCGTGATTAATATATATGAAAAAGTATTATATATGGCGCGGCGGATTCTGTATCGGGTGCGCCAGTTCCGGTCGGTCGTTCGTCCAATCGTCGATCCTTCGGAACTCGCCGCGGCGCGGGAGATCCTGCCGGCCGCGTGGCGGCCGCGGTTCGACGCGCTGGGCGCGTCGGAACAGGCGCACGTGCTCCGCCTCGTGCGCGCGATCCGGGCGGATGCCGGGCTCTCCGACGAGGACCGGGAACAGCTCCTGCTGCTTGCCGTCACGCACGATCTCGGCAAGGCCGTGACCCGGCCGCGGCTGTGGGAACGGGTGTTGCGGACCCTGTTCTCCCTGCCCAACGAAGCCCACCCGATCCAGAGCGCCAGCATTCTCCGCAGGCTGGGTGCCCCCCGCGCGCTGATCCGACGTGCCCGGCACCACCACCACGATCCCGGCTCCGATCGTCTTCTGGCATTATTCCAGAAGTTCGACGACGGCGCGTAGCCTGCACGGCTGTGCGGGCGGCCTGCTCATTCCCCGTTGGGGCGGGTCGAGGCGATCATCAGCTTCGTGCCGCGCCAGAACAGCCAGACGAGGGCGGCGAGCATCGTATAGTGCAGTTCCCGGGAAAGATCCGTTTCCCTGAACGGCAGCGTCGCATCGCCGGGCCGTGCGGGATCGATCGTGAGCAGGATCGTGTCGGTGCCGGCATACGCGTCGGGAACGGGGATCTGCATGCTCCGTGTCCAGTCCCGGCCGGCGGCCCGGTAGGTGAACTTCACGTAGGTCGCTTTCTTCGAGGTCTCGCGGTCGATGATCTTCGCGGCGATCGTGACGCCCGCCTGTTTGAGCCGGATGCGCGTCGTCAGGTGGTTGTAGCCCCACCCGATCAGCGCGCAGATGACGAGGGTGACGAGAATCTCCTTCATCGGATCAGACGAGGCCCCAGAAGTTCAGGATCGAGGTGTAGCCGAACCGGACCAGCGGCGAGAGGAAGCCGCCGATGAGGCCGAAGGCGAGCAGCATGACGAGCAGAAACGGCCCCATCTCCTCGATGGCGCGGTACTGGAGCCGATACCGGGTCGGCAGGAAGTAGGCGAGCACCTTCGAGCCGTCGAGCGGGGGCAGCGGAATCAGGTTGAAGCAGGCCAGGCTGAGGTTGATGATGATCATCGACAGGGCGAAGGCGACGAACAGCTTGCTCGCCAGGATGGGCAGGGCCATGGTCGGGATCAGCCGGTAACCCACCCACAGCAGGCCGCCGCCGCAAAAGGCCAGGAACAGGTTCGAGACCGGCCCGGCGAGGGAAACGGCCATCATGGCCCGCCCCGGAATGCGGAAGTTCGAGGGGTCGACCGGCACCGGTTTCGCCCAGCCGAAGTTCGTGAACAGCAGCATCAGCGTCCCGAACAGCTCGAGATGCCGCATCGGATTCAGGCTCAGCCGGCCCATCCGGGCCGGCGTCGAGTCGCCCAGGAACACCGCCATCGCCGCGTGGGCCCACTCGTGGAACGTCAGCGAGATCAGGATGACCGGAATCGTCACCAGCGACTCGATCATCGAGCCGATCAACCGGTCCCGGCCCGACAGGGCGAAACTCAGCAGGAACAGGGCGAGAATGACGCCCCCGATCAGATACAGTTTGCGGAACGGGTCACTGCCCGGGCCGCCCGACGTGCGGAATACGTAGATCCGCGAAGATCCGTTGGGCATGGTCCAGTTCTTCCTTTCTCGATGTGATGGTGCCTTCCAGGCGCCCCCGGAGGAGCGCGTCGAAGATCGTGCGCATGTGCGCCCCGGGCGGGATGCCCGCGGCGATCAGGTCGGCGCCCTTCGTCTCGATACGCACGTGGCGCAGGCGCGTGAGGTGGTCGAACACCCGCCGCGCACCCGCCTTGTCCAGGACGAAGGCGATCAGCGCGACGAGCCCCTCGAGCGGCAGGGGCGACAGCAGCGCGTGCAGCCCGGCGTCGTCGGCCGCCCCCAAACGGGCGAGCCGCGGCGGCACGTCGGTCAGAGCTTGTATCGATGTTACAATAATAGTTCTGCGTATAGCAGGAGTTCCCATCTCGACGAGCAGCTTGTCCGCCTTGTCGGGGGTGAGAGGGGCCAGCAAGCCGATCCAGTGGACGAGCTCGGAGCTGATCGGCTCCTTCAGCGGGGCGAACCGCCGGAGCATGCCCGGAATCAGCTTGAACCGCGCCGGCAGCACCGATGCGTCGGTCAGATCGGGATGGACCACCCGCATCAGTTTCGCCGCATACAGCCGGTCGATGATCCGGCCGGGAGCCTCCTCGTGCAGGCAGCGCGTGATCTCGGCCCCGATCCGTTTGAGGGACAGCGTCGTGAGCGCCTCGCGCTGGCGCGCCAGATCGAAGGCCCGCTGGGTGTCGTCGGCCAGCTCGAACCGGAATCGGACGGCGAACCGAATGGCCCGGAACATCCGGGTCGGATCCTCGAGAAAGCTGAACGAGTGCAGGATGCGGATCCGGCGGCCATGCAGATCGCGCAGGCCGCCGTACAGATCGACGAGTTTCAGGAACGAGTCGGCCGAAAGGTCGAGCGCCATGGCGTTGATCGAAAAATCCCGCCGGCTCAGATCGTTGGCGATTCCGCCCAGCTCGACCTGAGGCAGGGCGCCGGCCTGGGCGTAATGCTCGCGCCGGGCCGAGGTGAAATCGATCTTCAGCTCCTCGTAGGTGACGCGCGCCGTCTTGAACCGGTCGAACACCGTCAGATGCGCCTTCAGCTCCGTCGCGACCGCTTCGGCGAAAGGCAGGGCATCCCCGATCACGACGACATCCATGTCGAGGTTGGGCCGTTCGAGAAGCAGGTCCCGCACGAATCCGCCCACGACATAGACGGCCAGGCCCCGCGCATCGGCGGTGGCGCCCACTTTGCGCAGCACATGGAGCACCTTGATCGGGGTCAGGCGCTTGAGAAGCGCTTCCATCGCGTGCGGGTCGGGCACGGGCACGGGCTCGATCTGCGGCAGAAACTCGGCGGGTGGCGGCAGCCGTTCCCGCAGGCCCCGCATCACCTCGCGTGCGGCGATGATCCCGACGACCTTCCCCTCCTCGATGACGGGAAGCTTCGTCACATCGTGCCGCACCATCAGCCGCCGCACGATCCGTACCGGCGTGTCGCGCGTGACGAAGGGCGGGCTGCTGGGCACGAAGGGCGCGATCGGGCTGTCCCACAGATCCATCTGGACGGCCCGGTCCAGATCGCGCCGCGTCACGATGCCCGCGAAGACCCCCTTCCGCAGCACGACGAGCGACATCAGATTGAACCGCAGCATCATGTCGTGCGTGTTCGCCACGGTTTCGGTTTCCTCGACGCATTTCGGGCTGGCCGTCATGAACTCCCCCGCCGTGCTGTCGGATGGAAGCCGCTCCGTGAGCAGTTCGTGCAGCGTGCGGCGCACCGTGTCGGGATCGCCATCGGGAAGCACGATGCGTGTCCATTTCTCCTCGGGACGGGGGTGCAGATCCTTGAAGACGCCCGGCATATCGATCTCGGGCAGCCGCGACCGGGCATACACCAGCGCCTGCCGGCCGCTCGTCACCGCCGCGACCAGCAGATGCGCGTCCAGCCGTGACCAGAGCGTGTCCATCACCGGCGTCAGGTCCTGGACGTTGCCGAGCGTTTTCGCGACCGCGATCGTCGCCGGCCAGTGCCGGATATCGGCCTGTTCGGCGCCGGTCAGCAGATCGTTCAGCAGCCCCCGCTGCCCCTCGCGCAGCCCCAGCAGGATCTGGTTGGCGACGGCCCGCGGCGGGGTGGGGTAGCCGCGCAGCGCCTGGATCATGTCCAGATCCCGTGGTGTCACCCGCGAGCTGAGGCCGGCCCAGGTCTTTTCCGTGATCCCCATCAGCATCAGCGCGGCATCCTCGTCCGACAGCCGTTCGTGCCGGCAGAACAGCTCGGCGAGACAATGCGCCGTGACGCTGAACGACCGCACCTGCATCGACGTTGCGCGGAACGGCAGATGCGGCGTTCCATGCGCATACACGAAGATCTCGGCATCCGTGCGCATCAGCGCGTCGACGAGCTCCGGATTATGGCGGGGAAGCGCGATCCCGAGCAGGTGAACTTCGCGAAGCCGCTTCCAGTCGACGCGGGCTGGCGGAATCGTGTGGAACCACGGCGACCGGCGCGCGAGATTCCAGGCGTTCGCCGCAAGCCGTGACGGATGCAGCAGCAGCGCGTCCGGCCGGCCGAGCAGCAGGCAGCGCGCGGCGGCCAGCAGATCGAGATCGCCGCCGTGGGCGATGGCGATGAGTTCCGCTCCGCACGAGGCGGGAAGCGGGCCAGCGGCTGCCGCGTGCATGTCGTTCTTCCTCAGCCCTTCTGCTGTTGTTCGCGCCGGATGATGCCCAGGAAGGCCTCGACGACCTTCGGGTCGAGCTGGCTGCCCGAAACCTTCTTCATCTCCCGCACGACGTGGTCATACGGAAACGCCTTGCGGTACGGCCGGTCGGCGATCATCGAGTCATACGTGTCGGCCACGGCCAGAATGCGCGCCCCGAGCGGGATGTCGTCGCCTTTCAAGCCGAGCGGGTAGCCGGTTCCGTCGTAGCGTTCATGATGATACAGCGTCAGCGGCGCGATATCTTTCAGGAAGTCCACCTGCTCCATGATGAAAGCGCCGTATTTCGGATGGTTGCGCAGCTCCTGGCGTTCCTCCGGGGTGAGCGCCTCCTGCTTCGTCAGGATCACGTCCTTGATACCGATCTTGCCGATGTCGTGCAGCAGCCCGGCATACCGGATCGTCTCGATCTCGTCCTCGCCCAGCTCGAACTCCCGCGCGATCTTGACGGCATACTCCATCACGTTCTTGCTGTGGCCGTGCGTGTAGGCATCCTTCGTCTCGATTGCCGCCGCCAGCGCCGCGACCATCGACAGATACTGATCCTTCATCTTCGCATACAGCCGGGCGTTCTCGATCGCGACGCTTGCCTGTGATGCAAACGTCGAGAGCAGGTCGATCTCGTTCTGGGTGAAGTCGCGCGGCTTGCTCGTATACACCGTGATGACCCCGACCGGCACGTTGCGCTGCAGGATCGGCACGGCCAGCAGGCCCGCCAGCCGCTCCCGCTTCGTCAGGCTCAGATACTTCGTGCGCGGATCCTTGCGCACGTCGACGACGGTGATCGGCAGCTTCGTCTCGACCACGCTTCCGAGCAGTCCTTCGCCGACCCGGATCGGCGTGGCCGAGAGGAAGGATTTCGAAAGGCCGCGCGAGGCGCGGGTCTCGAGGAACTGGCCGGACGGATCGACCAGTCGCAGTTCGCACCGCAGCGCGTGCATCATCTCCATCGAGAAGTTGACGATCGAGTCGAGAACCTCGTCGAGCACCAGGGTCGAGGTGATCGACTGGGAGATCTCGAACAGCACCGAGATCTCCTCGATGCGCCGTTCCAGATACAGTCGGATCTTGACGTTCTCGATCGCCGTGGCGAGCAGGTTGGAAAGGGTCGTGAAGGCCCGCAGGTGGTCGCGGTTGAAGGCGTTGACGCGCGTGGCCGAAAGGTTGATCAGGCCGATGTTCTGGCTCGCGACCGTCAGCGGCACCGTCAGGAACGACTGGATGCGGGTGCGGAACACCTGGGCCATCGGCAGCGTCTCGCGGCCGGGCAGAAAGATCTGCTGGCATCGCACGCTTTTCGGGGGCTTCTGGCGCAGACTCGCCGAGATATCCTGCAGGTGGGCGGTCAGGTTCTGGAGGCTGCCCGGTGACAGCGGCCGCGGCGAGACGAAATACCGCATCTCCTCGTCGTGATGATACAGGCTGACCACGCCCAGTTCGTGCGGAATGATCTGGCTCAGATACTCGAACGAGAGCCCGATCAGGCCCTCCAGGGTCTGCACCGTCGAGAACCGCTTCGCCAGCAGGTTCAGCTTCTCCATCTCGCGGATACGGCCTTCGCGCTCGTGAACCAGTTTCTGGTGCTCGACGGCCATCGCGGCGAGGTTCGCGAACACGGTCGCCTCTTCCATGTCGGTCACCGTGAAGGGGCGGTCGTTCGTGATGTTCGCCACGACCAGCAGGCCCACGGCCTGGGTCGTCGTCACCAGCGGCAGAACCATGGCCGAGCGGTACCCGACGCCCTTGAACAGCGGGTCTTTCAGCTCTCGGGTGAACATCAACCGCTGCCGGCCCGTGAACGCGTTGCGCAGCATCAGCGCCTCGGGATCGGTCGGCGTCTCCGGGCTCGCCGAGACGCGTGGGGAAGGGGCGAAGCCATACTCGCCGGCGACGGCCAGGCTGGTGCGCCGCTCAGGGCATTTCACCCGCGACGGCCGTTTACGGCGCTTGCCGCCCGCGGCGGTCAGCACCAGCTCGAAGCTGTCGGGATCGAGCAGCAGGAAAAACGCCTCGTCGGCTCTCATCGCCGATCGCACCGACTCGACCATCCGGCGCAGCAGTTCGTCGCGCTCGATGCCGGCCGAAAGGTCCATCGAGAGATCCGACAGCCGCGACAGGCGTTCGAACGTCTGTCCGTTGGCGGCCGGCTCCGGCTTCTGCCGGCGGTTGCAGGGGGAAATGGGGTGTTCAGACATGTTCGAGATGTTCGCTTTCGAAAGTCTTGACCTGGTTACGTCCCGCATCCTTGGCTGCATACAGGGCGGAATCGGCCGCGGCGATCAGGTCCGAGGTCTTGGTGCAGTTCGTCACGAGCGTGCAGGCAACGCCGATCGAGATCGTGACCGGGAGCGTCTTTCCGTCGGCCTTCACGGGTGAGGCCTCGACGGCAGCCCGGACGCGTTCGGCGAACAGGTGCGCGCCCTTCAGCGGCGTTTCGGGAAGCAGGATCGCGAACTCCTCGCCGCCGTATCGCGCCACCGTATCGATCTTGCTTCGCACCGACCGCTCGAACACCTGGCCGACGTGAATCAGCACTTTGTCGCCCGTCAGATGACCCCAGGTGTCGTTGAACTTCTTGAAATGGTCGATGTCGATGATCATCAGGGACAGCGGCTTGTCGTAACGCCGCGACCGGATGAATTCGGGCAACAGGGTCTCCTGAAAATATCTGTGATTATATAAGCCTGTCAATGGATCCGTGAACGCGAGCTTCTCGGTCCGCTTGTGGATCAGGGCGTTCTTGATGCTGGTGACGAAGATGGCCGTGAACTGGCTCAGCTTGTTGAAGTCGGACCGGCCGAACGTCACGTCCTCGACCCGCGACAGATGGACCATGCCCGTGATCTTCCCGTTCAGCACGACCGGCATCTGCATCGACTGGCGGAACTTCGCCGGGGCGCCCGGTGTCGGATTCTGCGGATGGAACACGTCGAGCATCGGGGCTCTGCCGGCATCGATCGAGGGCTCGGCCGGATACTCGCGGAACGTGCTCACGACCTCCTCGCGCAGCTGGCGCAGGTAGGCCGGGGCCAGGCGCCGCGAGGGCTGGACGATGATGTGATACGCCTGCTCGATCTCGTCGAACAGCATGATCGTGAACGTCGTGTAGGGGACCAGCTTGTTGAAATGGTCGAAGGCCTTGCGCAGCACCAGGTGCGGATCCAGCGTCGAAGCGAGCTCGGTGCTGATGCTGAGGAAGATCTCGTTCGTCAGCGCGTTCTCGAGCAGCACCGACTTGTCGATCCGGAGCTGCTCGATCATCTCGGCCCGTTCCAGCGCCGTCGCGATCTGGCGCGCGGCCAGCGACAGGAACCGGTAATGCCGGCGCGCCGCCTCGGGATCGCCCCGCCGCGGCTCGCGGATCGCGCACAACACGAACGAGTCCGACTCGATGGTGACCAGGGGCAGACAGAACAGTTCGAGCACCTGCTTTCCATCCCGGAACGGCAGGGAAACCGGCGGCCCGCCGAGCTGGTCGGCCCGGCGCGCCCGTTTCGAAAGCGAAAGCTCGGTGCGCAGGCTCGTCCCGACGGCCGAAGACAGGCGTTTCAGATGTTCCGCGCCGAACTTCCACGCGGCGACGATCTCGGGCGGCTGCTCCTCCCCGCCGTGGCCCGAGGGCAGCGAGAACCGGATGACGGCCGCGCGGCCCGCTTCCAGATCGCCGGAGATCTTGCGCAGAGCTTCCCCCAGCAGCGTCTCGACGGCTTCGTCTCGGCTCAGCAGCACCGCGAGATCGTACAGCCGCTGGGTCTCGTCATGGGCCCGGCGCACCTCCTCCAGGAGCCGCCCCTTCTCGACCAGGGCCGCGACCGAGCCGGTCAGCGACGTCACGAGCCGCACGTCCTCGTCCGTGAACCCCTCGCGGTCGGGGCTGCCGTTGAGATTCAGCACGCCGATGACCCGGCGCTGGATGCACAACGGCAGCGACATGAAGCCGCCCCCGCCCCGCCGGCGCTTCCAGGGAAGCGACTCGCCGGCCTTGGTGCGGTCCGTGACGATGACGGGCGCGTTTTCCCGGAACACCTTCCCCGCGATTCCCTCGTCGACCGGAAGAGCGGTCCCCGACGGAAGGCTGCGACCGCCGATCCGGCCGGGATGGCGGGCCGAGACATACAACCGGAGCCGGTTCAGCGCCGGGTCATGCACCATGATCGAGCCCGACGAAGCCCCGACCAGGGTCGTCACTTCGCCCAGAACCGCCTTCAGCAGCTTCTCCAGGTCGACCATGTCGGCCGTGCGAGCAGCTAGCCGCTCGTGAAACGCGATCAGTTTTGTTGTAATGTTTGCGCTATATTTCATTCCGTGACTCCGATATACTCGACCGCCATCACCGTGAGATCGTCGTGGGCCTCGCCTTCCGACCGCCAGGCCTCCGCCGCGGCGAACACCTCCTCCACGAGCTGCTTCGCCTGCCTGTCGCGCAGGGCGCCGAACAGTTCGCACGTCCGGTCCATCCCGAACATCTCGCCGGTGGGGGCGCGATCCTCCGTCAGGCCGTCCGTGAAGAACAGCAGCCGGTCGCCCGCGATCAGCCGGAACTGGACCGCATCGAAGGCGGCTTCGTTCCCCCCGACGTTGAGCGGAAACCCGCCCTTGCACTCGAGTTGCGTGAGGCTGCCGCCCAGGCAGGCCAGCAGCGGGCCATGGCCGGCCGAAACCATCTCCCCATCCCCGGTCATCGGATCGATCGCCACCGCCTGCATCGTGACGAAGAAATACCCGTCCAGCTCGCGACCGAGCTGCTGGTGAACCCTGCGCAGGATCTCGGTCGGGTCGGAGGTGGTCTGCACGACGGAGCGCAGGATGATCCGCGTCGTCGCCATCAGGATCGCCGCCGACATCCCTTTCCCCGAGACATCCCCGATCGCGGCGAACCAGCGGCCGTCGGCCAGCGGCAGCCCGTCGTAGAAATCCCCGCCGATCTGGCGGGCCGGATCACTCCGGCCATACATGCCGATCTGGCTCGGAATGCTGTCGAACACCTTGGGCAGCAGCGAGGTTTGCACCTCTTTCGCCATCGTGAGCTGAAGCTGCAACAAATCGTTTTCATGTCGGGTCTTCAGCAGGTTGATGTTCGTCAGAGCCGCCACGACGAGGTGGGCGAGCGACTCGAGCATCTGTTGGTCCTGTTTCGTGAACGTCAGCCCGTTGATCTTGTTGTTGACGTTGATGACGCCGAGCACCTCCGTCTCGCCGCGCGGCCCCTTCGACACGAGGGGAACCGACAGCAGCGACCGGTTGAAATAATGCTCGAGCGACCGCTTCTGGAACTTGGTCGCCGTCTCCTCGATGTTGTCCAGTCGCAGCGTCTCCCCCGTGCTCGCGACATACCCCGAGATGCCCTCGCCAAGCGGGATCTGCATCGTCTGGATCACGCCGGGGGGAAGATCGCGGCCGTCCTTGATCGACAGCGTCCGGCCGTCGGGATTCAGCGTCAGATACGAGATGCGCTTCACCTTCAGCAGCTTCTGGATCACGTCGATCATCTTCGACAGCAGCCGGTCCTGGTCGTCGGACTGGGCGATCAGCCCCTCGAGCTCCTCGATCGTCTCGAGCTTCTCGCGGTAGTTGAGCGAGACGCGCAGGGCTGCGCTGAACCCGTTCAGAAGCGAGTTCAGCATTTCAAGCAGATCCTCGCCTAACGGCCTGTTCCCCGGCGCGTTGTACAGGATCACGCCGCCGAGCGCCCGCTGGTGAAAGATGTCGTCGCTGCCCACCGTCACCTGCGGCGTCGGACTCAGCGGAAAGACGAACCGGACCGGCTCGTCGGAATCGGCGGCGACGGGGCCGAACGCGGACCCGTCCGCGATGTAATCCCGCACGATGCCGGGCGTCTTCACGGCCCTGTCGGGATCGAAGCCGGCCGGTGTCGTGCCGAACCGTCGCACGATCTCCAATTCATGCGAGGCGGAAAAGGCGGCGACGGCGCCGTGTTCCTGGCCGAACAAGGTTCTCAGGTTGTCGCAGAGCTGATCGTAGATCCCTTCGACCTCGAGGCTGCCGGTGATCACGTTGAAGGTCATGTTGATCTGCTTGCGCAGCCGGGATCGGTCGGCTTCGCGGCGGAGGCGGTATTGGTGGGCGAACCAGAAGCCGAGATGGTTCGAGATCAGCGTCATCAGACGCAGGAACGAGCCGGGGTCCGGCCGGCGGATCATCAGCACGCCCAGATGCCCGAACGTCTCTCCGGCGACCTGGCAGGGGAACGACTGAACCGTCGGCTGGCTCAGCGGGGTGGTCGTGCTCTGGCTGCCGCCCGGAAGCAGCGTCAGCCGCGCCCCGTCGATCGGGTAGAGCTGGGCAGCCTCGCTCAGGTCCGTGAGCAGTTCGGCGAAATCGCCAGGGAGCTGCTGAAGGAACGTGTCGGGCGTGGCAGACGGCGTGAAGGTCGTGACGAGCGGCGAGATCGCCAGGATATGCACGTGCTCATCCGAGACGCGCTGCATGACGAAGGCGCTTTCGATCGAAAACGCGGTCTGGAACCGACGCAGGAATCCGCCCAGCCGTGTTTCGCTCTCGGCGTGCCAGGGCTCGGGGAACGTCGGATACGTCGTCGTGGTGCGCGATCCGACCGGCTCCGGGGCGAACATGCGCTGCATGTCTGCCAGAAACTCCAGCGCTGCGCGCGGATCGTCGAGTTCGACCGTCTGGGATCGGGGATGATTCAGGTGGCGACTGAAAAGCAGATCCGCGAGTCGCTCGGTGAACCGCATCCAGTCGAGGTGGATTTCCCTGGAGAGCGGCTGAGTGACGATGACAAGGCAGCCGCAGCACATGTTGCGGAACACGAACGGCGCGATCAGCGTCATCACGTGGGTGCCGTCGGGGGAGAGACCATATCCGGCGCCGGTGTCGGCAGGCGCCACGGGGGGAGTGCTGTCGAACGCGTGGCCCCAGTCCAGCATGGCGCGCAGAGTGTCGGCGGAAACCGGCTTCAGAAGATGAAATTCGGGCCTGGTTTCCGGAACGGTCCGCTCCAGACGAACGCCGATCGCGATGAATTCGGGCATCTCGGCAAGCCACTCGGCCAGCAGGGGGTTCCAGAGGTCGTTGATCGGCAGCCGCGCCGCACGCGTGAGCAGGTCGAGAAACGCCGTCCGCATACCGAACATACCTCTGAGTGAGAGATGACAGGGTGGATCCCATTATACGTGAGGGCCCCGGTCCGCACAAGCGCCCGGAGCATTCCGCTCCTTCCAAGGCGAAGGGAAACCTCGGGCGTCTTCGTTTGTGAAAGAGATTCACCGGCGTGGGAAAAAATTGCTATACTTGCCACGGCCATCCGAATGTATCGGATAAGTATATATGACAAACTATAACAAACATTTTCTCCGCCTGGGAAACGCCGATCCGCGGTCGCAGATCGACGAGTTCTCCCTGTTGGCGGACCACGAGCGGCCCTGGATGCGAAACCTTCCGAAGGATGCCCGGATCCTCGACTGCGGCTGCGGCTTCGGCCACTTCCTGTATGCGCTCGACCGCCTGGGTTTTCACTGCCTCGAGGGTGTCGAACGCGATCCCGATGCCTGTCGGATCGCCCGGGAAGCCCTCGGGGACCGGGCATCGATCCGCGAGGCCGATGCATTCGTTCATCTCGGGGAGAACCCCTGCCGATTCGATCTCATCATCTGCCAGGACGTGCTCGAACATTTCACGCCCGACCAGGGCGAACGCCTGCTTCTGGCGATCTTCCGCGCCCTTCGCCCCGGTGGGCTCCTCCACCTCCGCGTGCCGAACATGTCCTCCCTGCTTGCCGGCTACTCCCGGTATCTCGATATCACCCATCTGAACGGCTTCACCGAGTATTCTCTGGCCCAACTCTGCGACCAATGCGGATTCACAGGTCACGAGCTGCTGCCCGAACATCCCCGGCTGGTGTGTGCACCCGCCTGGCCGCTGCGCATGGTGAAGCGCGTTGCCCGGTTCCTGGTGTACGCAGTGAACCACCTCCTCCATCGGGCGCTGTACGCATTGCGGCTCCAGCAACCGATCCCCACGCGGTTCGGCATGAATATCGAGCTGGTGACCCGCAAGCCGGAAGCGGGATGAACGGCTCCTTTCGGCTGCTGTTCATCGTCACGAGTCTCGCCGCCGGCGGGGCCGAACGCTCCCTCCTGCGGCTCTGCGGTGAGCTTGCCGCCCGCGGCCACACGATCACCCTCGTTTCCCTTCAACACCGCAACGATTATTCCCGCGAGATCCCCACGGGAATCCGCCTGGTGCGCCTGTTGCCCGATCACATCCGGCTGCGTCGGGGCCTCCTCTTCTGCCTGCACCGCCTCTGCCGGGAAGCGGCAGGTCACGATCTCGTCGTGGCCGGAATGGAAGGCGTTCCCTGCCTGGCGGGCGCGGCCGCGGCCCGGATCGCACGAAAGCCCTTCATCGCCTGGATCCACACGATGCTTTCGGAACATGCGGCGGATGAATGGGGGGGCCTTTTTACGCGGCTTCATCGGCTCGCCATGCGGCAGGCCGACTCCATTGTCGGTGTTTCGAATGGCGTGACGACTGAGGTTCGGAGGTTCTGCCCCGTTCTCGATGAGAGAATGTGTGAAACAATATATAATATGCAGAACACTTCTGTCGGCCTGCTTCCGCATCAGAAACCCGCCCGCCCGGCTTCGGGAATTCCGGTCGTGCTTGCCGCGGGCCGGATCCGGCTTCAGCTCAAGGGGCTCGACCTGCTCGTCGCGGCTCATGCCTGCCTGATCCGCTCGGGATGCCTTCATCGTCTCGTCATCGTCGGCGATGGCCCCGACCGGCTTCGGTTGCTGGAAGTGATCCGGGAGCTGGGCGTCGAGGCGACCGTCGATTGTCCAGGCTTCGAGCCCGAGATCGAAAAACGGCTTGCCGCAGCCGATCTTTTCGTGCTTTCCAGCCGCCGGGAGGGGCTGCCCCGAACCCTTCTCGAGGCAATGGCCCAGGGGGTTCCGATCGTGGCCGCGGATTGCCCGTCGGGCCCCCGGGAGATTCTGCTCGACGGCCTCTGCGGGAGACTCGTGCCGCCCGGCGATTCCGTGGCTCTCAGCGAGGCGATCCGGGAGATGCTCGCTTCCCCCGACATGCGTCGGCGCTACGTCGAACAGGGATTGGCGCGGATCCGCGACTTTTCTCCCGAACGCGTTGTTCCCCGCTGGGAAGCCCTGTTCGCCCGTTTGACGAGCCGCACCTCGTGCCGACTCCACGGGATGTTGTGCCGCCTTGCCCCGCTCGCCTGCGACATCTGCGGATGGGGGGCGTGCAGCGGTCTGTACCTCTGGGATTCTGCGAGGTGATACCCTGGGGATTCGTTTCTGGGGTACCGGGTGCTTGCATTGTCGGCGAATGCGTGGTATGATAGCTTTCTACCATATCACAATGAAAGGTGATGTCCGTCATGGCTAACACTTCCTCTGCCGCCAAGAACGCCCGCAAAGCCCAGCGCCGCCACACCCTGCGCGTTGCTGTGAAATCCGAGCTCAAGACCCTTCGCAAGAAGACTCTCGAGACCGCCGAAACCGGCAAGGGCAACCTCGCCGAGATCGCCAACAACGCCTACAGCCGCATCGCGAAGGCCGGCTCCAACGGGTATATCCACCCCCGGACCGCTGCCCGCAAGATCGGCCGCCTGATGCGCGCCGTCAACAAGCTCCAGACCACCAAGAGCGCCTGATCTTCCGGCGTCTCTGCGCCGAACGGCCGCTCGCGGCCGTCCTCACCAGCCACCCTCGCCCTGCGATGGTGGCTGGTGGCGTTTCCCCGTGACGACTTCGGCGATGAACCGCTGAAGCAGCAAGGCCTCGTTCGGTGGCGAGTTCTTGAGCGCGGCATCCATCTCGACCAGCCTTGGTGTCAGTCCGGTCAGCTCGTCCCGCGTGAATCCGGCCGCCATGGCGAGCGTTTTCACCCGCATTGCCTGGTCGATGCCGAGAGCTTCGGTCAGCACGGGCGGCCACGATGCCGCTTCCCGCTGAATCGTTTCGGTCAGACTTTTTCGCTCCTGGTTCGACCGGAAATCCGTCTTTCCGCTCAACTGCCGGATGGATCGAAGAGCCTCGAGCAGCGGCCGTCCCAGGTCGGGCCGGTCGGCGGCGATATCGTGTACCAACCGGAAATCTCTCAGCATGCGGCTCAGCAGATACCAGATCGGAACGGGCGACTCGCCCTTGAGCAGCAGGCTGTCGACCAGCCGCATCGCCTCCGGCAGCCGCCGCATGCCGACCGCATCCAGCAAATCGAAGATCGTGTCCTGGCGCAGATATGCCACGGAAGCGGCCACCTGGGCCGCCGTGATGCTCTTGCCGGGGCCGGCAGCCAGGCACAGCTTTTCCAGTTCCTGGGAAAGCAGGCGCAGATCTCCGCCGATATTCTGCAGCAGGAGATCCGCCGCATCCGGCGCCAGGGCGGCACCGAGCTGGCGGGCCTCCTTCTGGAGCCACTCGGGCAGCTTGTTCTCGAACGGGGGCCAGAAGTCGATCTTCTCGGCCCGATCCTCGAGGGCAAGCGCATACTCGCCGATGATCCGCGCCTCGCTCGAGAGAACGAGCAGAAATGTCCGCTCGGGAAGCCCCCCCGCCAGCTTCTCGAGCATCCCCCGCCTGGTCGAGGCCGCGAGACTCTCGGGATGGGTGACGACGAAGACGCGATGGCTCAGGTTGAACGAGAAGCTGCCCAGATCGCCCAGGAGCGTGTCAGCCGTGGCCGTGCCGAAATCGATGCGCCGGACGTTGTCGCTCCGGTCCTCCGGGGCGACATACGCTTCGATCAGCTTGACGACCGCCCGCTCCTTCAGGAACTCTTCCCGTCCCGCGAAGAGCAGGACAGGCTTGTCGAGCCGCTGAGCCGCGATGGCCGATTCCAGAGAAGGTAAATCCATAATCGTCTCTATAGAATAAAACGGGCGCCCGCCGCATCGACGGGCGCCCCGGAGATCGTCAGAACTTCTTGGATAAAAACACGCGGTAGGCGTTGATCGTGTGGTGGTAGTCGGCCTTCGAAAGAATCTCGAAGGGGGAGTGGAGGCTGAGGACCGGCAGGCACAGATCGAGCACGTGCATGTTCATCTGGGCCATGAACTTGGCCACGGTGCCGCCGCCGCCCTCGTCGACCTTGCCCATCTCGCCGAACTGGTAGGGGATCTTCTCCTCGCTCAGCAGGGCCCGGATGCGCGCGATGAACTCGATATCGGCCTCGCTGCTGCCCGACTTGCCGCCCGCTCCGGTGAACCGGCAGATCCAGACGCCGTTTCCGAGATAGCCCGAGTTCGACGGGTCGAACGCTCCGTCGAACGTCGGATCGATCGGGATGCTGGTGTCGCCGGACAGGACGTAGGTGTTCGAGATGGCCCGGCGCAGATCGCTGTAGTCGGCGTTCTTCGCCGTCGAGCGCAGCAGCACGTTCATCATGTCGGAAATCATCATCGACTGGGCGCCGCTGGCACCGGCAGAACCGATCTCTTCCTTGTCGAACAGCAGGGCGATCGCGGTGTACTCCGGCACCTTGACCTCGCGGATGGCTTCGAACGCAGCCATGACGCAGGCGCGGTCGTCGTGGCCGAAACCGCCGATCATGCCGGCGTCGAACCCGACTTCGCGGGGCTCGAACGCCGGCGTGGCCTCGATCTCGGCCCAGGCCAGGTCCTCTTCCTCGAGGCCGAAATTCTTGAACAGATGCTCGAGAACCGCGCCCTTCACCCGCTCCTCACCCTTCGAGGCCGGGGCGTTCCGGTCCTTCTTCGGCAACGGCCGGTGGCCGACGAGGATGTTCAGCTCCTCGCCGCGCAGCGTCTCGTTGGCCTTGCGGTCGTTCTGGATCTTCGCGGCCAGGTGCGGCGCGATGTCGGTGATCGTGAAGACCGGCTCGCCAGGCTTCTCGCCGATCGAGCACCGGATCGTCTTTCCCGCCTTGGTGATCGCGAAAATGTGCAGGGAAAGGGGGATCGCGGCCCACTGGAACTTCTTGATGCCGCCGTAGTAATGCGTCTTGAACAGCGCCGTGCCGTATTTTTCATACAGGGGCAGGGATTTGAGATCGAGGTGCGGCACGTCATGATGCGCCGCGACGATGCGGAATCCCTCGACGGTGGGCTTTTTCCCGATGACCACGAGGGCCATCGCCCGGTTCTTGCTCATGATGAACACCCGGTCGCCGGCCTTCAGGGAGCGGGGCTCGTCGAGCGACAGGGGCTTGAACCCCTCGGCTTTCGCCGCTTTTTCGATATAGGTGAGCGTTTCGCGCTCGGTCTTGCAGGTGGAAAGGAACTCGAGATACCGCTTGGAGCGGCTCTGCAATACCTTTTCATCCGCCGTTTCCAGGACATCCCAGCCGTTCACCTGCTGGTATTTGCGAATGTTCGGATTCGGCGAGGCGGCTGCCGGTGCGGCCTCTTTAGAAGCGGGTTTTCTGGTTTTTTCCATCACATTCCTTCCTTCGCCTTTTCTTGGAATCTCGACGCAATTCTGTCTCTGCGTCGGCGACAATTCTAGCACAAACAAGTGCGACATGCCCAGGAAAGCGTGCAGCAGTTCCCTTTCCCGGCCATGCCTTGGCAAAATCGCAACAAAGGAAACGGCGCCGTTTCCGGAGAAACGGCGCCGTTGGGGTGACGGAAGGGATCGTCAGTTGTTTTCGCTGGGGAAATGACTGCCCTTGATCTGCTGGAACATCTCGTGGAGCTGCTCGAGCCGCTCGGTGCGCCGGGGGACGGGAACCGTCTCGAACTTCTTCGTGTTGCCGATACCCGTGTCCCGGCCGACGATCTGCGGGGTGAGCAGGATCACGAGCTCGTTCTTGCTCTTCAGGACGGAGGTCGTCCGGAAGAATTTCCCCACGAGCGGCAGCCGGGAAAGGCCCGGGACGCCGGTGCGGGTGAGACTGTCGCTTTCGTTGATGAGGCCGCCGAGCACGACCGTCTCGTTGTTCTTGATCTTCACGGTGGTCATGACAGAGCGCTTCAGGATGTTGGGCGGAGCGTTGGTTCCGCGGGTGAAGGAGGGCTCGTCCTGCTTTGCGAACACCGAGAACTTCAGATCGTCATCCTTCACGAACAGATCGCGCACGACCAGCTTGAGAGTGGCCTGGGCGGCCGCGTAGGTCGGATTGCCCGACGCATCGATCGTGCTGGGGTAGTAGATGTCCTGTCCGACCTTCACGAATGCGAGGCCGCCGTCGCCTTCCGCCTCGCCTTCGCCGGATGTCGAGGTTGTCTCGTCGATCCAGCCGGATTTGGCGATCTTCGTGGCTTTGGCATTGGCATACACCAGAAGCTTGGGATTCGCCACGACCTTGACCTTGCCCTGGGATTCCCAGGCCTGGACACGGGCGGCAATCAGATCGAACCGGTTGATGTTGTTCATCTTGAACGGGTTCGGATACTTGCCGATCGGAGCCCCGGCGGCCTGAGCGTCGCCTCTGAAGGCATTGGTGATATTTTCGGTGAAGTTGAGAATGCCGGAGCTCGGATCGCCGCCAAGGGCTGAGGTTCCGCCCCATTTGATTCCCAGGTCGCGGGTGTTGTCTTTGCTGACCTGAAGAACATAGGCCTGGAACACCACCTGGATCGGGTTTTCGATCGTCACCAGATTGGAGATCTGCGTTTCTTCGGAGGTCACGAAGCCGCGCACGACTTCCTGCAAGTGCTGATACTCCATCTGGTCCTGCACCGAGCCCTCGAGTACGATCTTGATGAGCCCCTCGAGATTCTGGGTTGCCGAAGCGGCGGGGTTCGCGCCCGGATCGTTCTCATTGGTCGTCATGATCGTTCGCGGATTGAGAACCGTGACTTTCACGGTCGGGACCTTGATCGCATCGATGATGCGCTCCTTGAGAACCTGCTCGTAGGTCTTGTAGGTTTTCCCTTCTTCCTTCAGGCCCATCAAGTTGATCAGCTTGCGATCCGTCACCAGCGTGGTGGCGATCGTCGAGATCTCCTTGATTTTGTCCTGGGAGTCGACAAAGCCGCGGAGATAAGCGGCGTCGGGGAAGAGCGTCAGCGTAACACCAGGTACGGTGACGAGCGTGGAGAATTTGCGCTGGATCAGATCCGCTTCCCGGAACGTTTCGACATCCACCACATGCTGGCCGGTTGCATCCCAGTAGATGATCTGCGTGATGTCAGGAGCCATGCCGACTCCGGAAAGAATCACTTCCTGCTCCGACACGTTCAGCACCTCGACCACCCCGTCTTTCACGGCAATGATCTTGGTGACGCCGGGGGCCTGCATCGTGTGGGCCTTGCCGATCGGGATCATGATCTTCTCCGCGAAGGCGGCAGGGCTTCCGAACAAGCTCAGAGCCCCTGCAGCGAGGAGGGAAATGAAGGCTTTTTTCATATGCGGAAGAAACGGAAATCGCGTATTCATGTGTCCTCTCCTCACTGTCATTCGCGGATGGGGTTGATCATCGGCCTGGAGGCGTCAGAAGAATCGAGGGGCATGGTCGGAGGAACGGCCGGATTCTCAGGGGAGGAGGGCAACTGAGGAGCCTCGAAACCAGCTGGAACCGGCGGATTGACGGGGGGCAGCTCCTTCATCGACGGGGTGACGGACACCATGCCGAACTTGTTCATCTCGAAGTGGCGCCTGCTGCCATACATGATCTCGACTCTACCGGTGTCATAGGTTTCCATTACTTGCTGAGCGGGGGGAGCTACAGGCTTGGTCACCTCGATCGGCGGCTGTACCGGAGCCGGAGTAGGCTCGCTGTACCCAATCGCCCTCATGACGATTTTTTCGGTGGCACCCTTGGTCTGGACCTGCTCTCCCTTGTCTTTGGGATTCTTGAGCACCAGCCGGAAGATCACCCCGCTGTCGAGATAGACCAACCGCTCGAGTTCGTCTGGAGCAACGGCCAGCGTCACCAGTTCCATTTTGGCCGCGGCAATCGCCGGGGCCGCCGTTGCAACGCCCGGATCGAACGCATACGTATTACCGGCCGCCAGGACCAGGATGTCCTGCATGACGATCTTCGTGATGGAATCAGGCGAACCAGGCTTGAAGCTTGCGATCACGTCGACGTAGTCCCCCTGCTGAATGAAGCCACCAACACCGGAGGTTCGCGTCACGGCAATCGTGACCGCCCGTTTGCCCTGGGGAACGGCAAACGAAAGCGCCGGAATCACATCTTTGTCCAGCATGCGGTTCGGCGTCATGATATCGCCGCCAAGAACCGTGATGGCCGTGTATTTCTTGGTGAGGGAGGCCATATCCGTGAAAGCATCAGGCGGAACGGCGGATGCAACGATTTCCTTGATTTCGAAAAACTCGTTCATCTTCGCCGGCTCGAGCATCGTGCGCGCCGGAATTTTCCGGCGGGCGACCACGACGTTCTTCGTCGGAATCTTGGGTGGCGCAACAAAGATCGGCTCTCCGCCCTTTTTTCCCTGATCCTGTTGGACCTTTTTCCAGAGAATGGCGGAAAACACCATACTCACGATGAGGGCTACAATGATTGCTCGTCGATTCACGACACGAGATCCTCCTCCCCGGTGGGCTAGAAGCGGGACTATACCATAGGGTCAGATGTACTGCAACCTCAGCGGTCGAATGTACACCCGACGTCCTCTCAAAAAGAGATAATATATGTACTATGCCCTCTTTCGGCAAGTACTATTTTTTCATGAGGAGAGCGGGAGGGATTTTTTCCTCCCGCTCTCGAAGAAAAGAAGCAGCGGTTCAGTTCAACTCCAGGGTGTCTTTCGTCGGTCTCACGAGGTAATCGACGAACCTGCCCCGGATCTGGGTTTTGGTATACTGGCCGAGATCGACGTCGTAATCCGTCTCCTCGATCGAGGAGATGACGACCCGGGCGAATCCGACGATGACGAGGGTCTTGCTGCCACCCGTGTTGTAGAGAAGCGTGTCTTCTCCCACGACCTTGATGATGGGGACGGTGACCATGTCGCCGAGAGCGGCACGATACTCGCGTCCTTCGATCGTCTTGTTGGTGACCTCGCCCTGCGCCGTGTTCACGTAGTCGCCGACACTCAGGCTGCCGGCATACCCATACAGCATGTTTTCCAGCCAGTTCGCGGCGCCCTGGCCACCGAGGTCGAGAGAGCCCTCGTTCGAGTTGCCTCCCCCGGTGACGAAAATGTTGTAGTCGTTCGGAACGGGAGGTGCCGAGGCGACGTTCGTTTTCTGGGGCCCCAGCTTCAGAATATACTCTTCCGAGGCGACATAGCCTTGGTCCGTATCGAAGTCATGATAATCGAAAGGGTTGTACCAGTATCCCGTTTGATAGATGGGATTTCCTTTGTTGTCTTTGCCTGTCTCTTTGCTCCCGAACTTGATGTCGCCCGGAACCAGGCAGAGCGGAATCATGCCTTCACCCCCCAGGCCCGTGCGAAGGGCGTCGACCGAATGAGGCATTGGCTCCCCCGTCTTTCGATCACGGGTGACGAAGTTGGCGAAAAACAGGGGAGGCTTCGTGATGCCATACGTTCTCAGCCCTCGACCATGATACTCAGTGGGAAAGGTAACCTGGAGGCTCTGGGGATCGAAGCCGTTTTGGGCGTAGACGTTTTTGGCACGTTGGATGACGTTCGCTTCGGAGACGGACTTCCCGTTGTTGGCGGACATGATGATCTCGTCCATTCCGGCCCGCCAGGCTGCGTTGACGGCGCTATTGATGCGGATTTTCTGGTAGTACAGCCAGGAGATGTCGATGACCAGGGCCAGCATGCCCACCAAAAACAGCATGCCCACGGCCGTGCCGATGAGAACACTGCCGAGCCGCTGATTAGATCTTCTCTCCGTTCTCATGGGGTCACTCCTTTCGCTGGACGGCATTCCCGTGAAGGGTGAGCGTCCCGTCACTGCTTTTTCCGATCAGTCGGGAAAGGCCCGGGAACCAGGGTTTGAAGCGGTAGGTGCAGGTGATCGTGACCGTGTCGGTAGCCTGGCCGACGCCCGTGAAGTTGACGGTAATGGATTCCGAGGCGGTCATCGGGGAGATGTAGCGATAGAACGCCTGCCGCGTCGTGGTGAGGGACTCATGCGTATCCGGTCCGAAAAAGTTGGGGATGACGCGGAAGTTCTTTCGTTGAGAGGCTGTACGGGCTGCCTCGATGCACATGTGATTGATCGTTGACCAGCAGTGGAAGGCCCTGGCACAGTCGACGATACCGATGAAAATCATGACCAGAAACGGCATGATGAGGGCCATTTCGACGAGAGCCTGGCCGGAATACCGCTTTGTGCGCACTGACATATCAATAACTCCCCCACAAGTTCCTTGGAATCTGGAATGCAACCGACGTGGTAAGGGGAATGCCTTCCTTCCAGTTGGTAACCTTGGCGATCGTCTGCCAGAAAGGGGTGATGAACGGGGAGCGATAGAAGAGGGTGACTCTGCGGATATTCGCGAGCCCATCCGACGTTTTGTAGATCGGAGGGAGGGTGACCGTCAGCTTGTTGTGGGTGGTGGACGATCCTTCGGTCATTTCCCAGGCGGGGGGTTTATGAGCGGCAACGAAGTCTTTGACCGCCTGATCGGACTGGCCGATATCGCTCGTGCCGGAGGCATTGTCGGGGGTGATGGGGACATACGGGCTGGCAGCGAACATCGCCGTATCGTTGCAGAGCTGCTGAAGGGTGATGTAGTTGTAGAACACATACCCGAAGTCAACGATTCCCCCGAGAAAAATGAGGAGAAGCAATGGGAGGACAAGACAAAGCTCCACCATCGCCTGCCCATCGTTTCTGATCTTCTTGTTCATGGTTTGCACCTCTTCAGCCCCGGTATGTTTGGTGATCGAACCACCGGTCTCGATCAACTCTTCATGACAGACATCTTCTTTCTGCTACTCTGAACGAAACTGTATCACAACATGAAATGCAAATCCCATGCCCAAAGATCTTCACATCTTGCCAGAGAGCCCCTCGCCCCTGTTCCCATCGTGTAGCTCTGATGTTGCAGGGAAAAGACCAGTGAAGCCTCATGAGACGCGATTTGTCCTTAGGCCGGGGAATCCTGCCTCCCGGTAAGGGGATTTTCTACCCACGGTACAACCGGCCTGTCGGAAATGGACGCGCAGATACCTCGGGTGAGGTTATTTTACCGCGCCGCGGGGTGAAGAATGACGTTCTTGATGATGCGCCGGTGGGCGCTTCCCTCGCTTTCTCCGCAACTCGGGAGTTGACAGGTGTACCGAGGTGGTATATATTACAACTTTCCACTTCGGTTATTTTGAAGGAGACGACCAATGAGCTTCACGTATAACCCCAATAAACGCAAGCGCCAGAAGACCCACGGATATCGCAAGCGGGCCGCGACGGTTTCCGGTCGCAAGGTTCTCAAGCGCCGCCGCCTCATCGGCCGCAAGCGCGTTTGCCTCTGATCCCCTGAGCGCGGGGTGTCTCCTCGCCGGACGTTTTGCACGTTACGAACCCGGGCGGATTTCGATCGGGTTTTCACGGGCGGGCGTCGTTTTTTCAGGCTCGGCCTGGGATTCTACTACCGGCTGACCTCAGAAGAGGTTTTTCGGTATGGAATCTCGGCGCCGCGCCGTTTCGGCATCGCCGTCGAGCGGAATGCGTTCCGACGGCGGCTCAAGGAGGCGCTGCGCCTGTCAGAAGAACGCTCGCCGGGCGTCGAGATGATCATCTGCCTTTCCCGCTCCTGCGGTGGCCTCGGGTATGCCGAGATCTGCTCCATCATCGGATGGGCATTGAAGCGTATCCAGCGCGAGGCGGCCACTGCCGCGGCTCCCCATGATGCCGTCGCACGCTGAGCCGACGCGGCGGAATGTCGCCGTGCGCGGCAGCCTCGCTTTCATCCGCCTGTATCAGCGCTGGCTTTCTCCCATCATGGGAACCCACTGCCGATTTGAACCGACCTGCTCGCGTTTCACCTTCGCGGCGATCGAGCGATACGGCTTCCTGAAAGGCTGGGCGCTTGGCTTGTACCGAATCCTCCGGTGTAATCCCTTTTCTCCCGGAGGATTTGATCCTGTACCGTAATTTTCCGACCAGCCATCTACACCATCCCTGATTTCCCCGGAGGCTGCCCCGTGACATCGACCGCCACCTGCTTTGCAACCTCGGCGTTGCGCCCCCGTCCGTCGGTTCTCCTTTTCATCCTTGTCATCATCGCATTGTTCGTCTCCGCCGGAGAACTTGTCGCCCAGCAGACGCCATCCGGCCAGCCGGCGACCGTTTCCCTGGCCGATGTCGATCGTGACGGCCTTGGTGACGCCACCATCGAGACCCGGCGCCTTCGCATCATTCTCTCCAGTCGGACGGGGGATATCTCGGTCTACTATCTCAAGGGCGTGAATTACGAGGAAAATCTGTTCCCGCCGATCCTGATGGATGCCGGGTATCCGTTCGCCACGGGAACGATCGCGCCGTTCTCGGCGACGATCGGCGCCGAGTCGATGAATACGCGCGGCTATACCATCGCCGTTGCCGAAAAAACCGCCGATCGCCTCGTCATCAAGGCGACCTACAACAATGTCGTTCCCGGCTCCCAGGCTGGCGGTGTCGGGCTGGTCAAACAGTATACCTTCAGCACCACGGGGTATGCCTTCGAAGTCGCCTATCTGCTCACGAATCTCGGTTCCCAGCTCATCGAGGTGGCCGATGGGCGGCAGAATGGCCTGACCGTCAGTTATGGTCCCGGCCTGTTCCTCGATCCGTTCAACCCCTCTTCGGTTCTTGCGCTCAAGCCGGACACCCATGAAACATACGACTCTCCCGAGACGTTCATGCAGAAAACTGTCGCCGGCGGGTATACCGGTGTGGGTCTCAAAACCACATATTTCTGCATGCTGCTCGACGCGAAACAGCCCGTGAAGCTGGCTGCAACGGGATTCCCGGTCAAATCCGACGATTCCCGCAAGCGCGAATTCAAAGGCGAGCTGGTCTCGGCTGCGATCCCCGCGTTCACCCTCAAACCCCAGGAAGGGAAGACCTTCTCCTTCCAGGTGTATTTCGGACCCAAACTGCTCGACGAGCTGCTCGCCATCAAGCGCGATGCCGTCACGGATTACGGCTTCCTCAGCACCCTGCTTCTGCGCATCCTCCAGTTCTTCAACGCGATCTATCCGAACTTCGGCCTCTCGATCGTGTTCCTCACCATCGTCGTGCGGCTGATCCTGTATCCGCTGACCCTCAAGTCGACCAAGTCGATGGCCCAGGTCCAGAAGCTCCAGCCCCTGGTCCAGGACCTGAAAGACCGGCATCGCGACGATCCCCAGAAGTTCAACGAGGAAGTGCTCAAGCTCTACCAGAAACACAATGTGAACCCCCTCGGCGGCTGTCTGCCGATGCTTCTCCAGTTGCCGATATTGATTGCGCTATATAATACGATAAATATTGCGGTCGAACTTCGCAAGATGCCGTTCCTCTGGATGGCGGATCTGTCGAAGGCCGACCCGTATCTCATCCTGCCGATCGCGATCGCGGCCCTGATGTATTACCAGCAGGGAACCAGCAACATGGATCCGCAGCAGCAGCAGATGATGGCGTTCATGCCGATGTTCATGTTCGTCATCACCTGGTCGCTGCCCGCCGGGCTTCTGGTATACTGGTTCACGAGCAGCGTCATCGGCATCATCCAGCAGATCCAGGCCAACAGAATCATGTCGGCCGCGAAGGAGAAAATCACCCCATGAAACGATTCATCGAGATCACGGCACGAACGGAAGACGAAGCGATCCAGCTGATCGAGCGCGAGCTCAAGCCGAACGAGACGATCACCGGGCGTGAAGTGCTTGCAGCGCCGCCGCGCGGCCTGTTCGCCGCCGTCGGGAACCCCGAGATCCGCATGCGGTTCGCAATCGAACCCAAGGTGTCCGCCGCCCCCGCCGAGCCGCGCCCCATCGCCCCGGCTCCCCAGCCCGCGGTGGCGCCTGCCCCGGCGCCCGCCCCCCGGCGGCCGGCTCGTCCCGAGAGGCCCGCGGTTGCAGCTGCTCCGACCCCTGCGGCTGAAGAAGGGGACGAATACGACTTCGAGGATGCCGAATCCGACGTCGCCCCGGGCCATGGCGGCAAACAGGCCCCCCTGGGAACCGATCACCCGATGCACGACACCGTCCACCAGATCGTGACCCATGTCGCCGGCTTCGTCGGCGTCACGGATGTCGAGCTGGTCGACCGCGTCGCCGACGGGGTCTGGACCGTCGATGCCGCCGGAACCAACGTATCGCAGCTGATCGGCAAGCACGGCCGGACGCTCGATGCCATCCAGTACATCGTGAACATCATCGCCAACAAGGGCCGGGAAGGCCGCGCGAAGCTCGTCATCGACGTCGAGGGCTACCGCGAGAAGCGGCACAAGGGCCTCGTTCAGCTCGCCAACCGCATGTACCACAAGGTCATCGACTCCGGCCGCCAGGTCGAACTCGAGCCGATGTCGACCCTCGACCGCCGCACGATCCACCTCGCCCTGAAAGACCGCAACGGCATCGAAACCTTCTCCAAGGGCACCGAGCCGATGCGCCGTGTCGTGATTGCCCCGACCCGGCCCGCCGGCGATCCGATGCCGCCCCGCCGGCCCCGCTCGGGCGGCGGATACCGCGGAAACCGCGGCGGCGACCGGCCCCAGCGGCCCGCCGGAGAGCCGGCGACCGAGCCGAAGAGCACCTCCGTCCCGATGTTCATGGAGGACTTTTCCGACGAAGATTGACACGATCGCAGCCGTGGCCACGCCGCCAGGCCGTTCGGCCATTGGCGTGATCCGCGTGTCGGGCCCCGAAGCCGGCACGATTCTGCAGAAGATCTTCAGGCCGCGGGGGAAGCGTGTTTTCCCCGCGGCTTTTTCCGCCTATGCCGGCGAAATCCGCGATCCCGCCGACGGCCTCGTCGTCGACCGGGTCGTCGTCCAGACCTTCCTCGCGCCGGCATCCTACACGGGGGAAGACCTGGCCGAGATCGGTGCTCACGGCAATCCGGCCGTCCTGGCGCGTCTGCTCGGCGTCGTGCTTGCCGCCGGTGCCCGGGTCGCCGAGCCGGGAGAGTTCACGAGACGGGCGTTTCTGAACGGCAAGATGAGTCTGCTCGACGTCGAGGCGACGGCCCGGCTGCTTGATGCCACGACCCCCGGCCAGATCCGGGTCGCCATGAACCAGCTCGACGGAGCCCCGACCCGGCGCGTGAAAGCTCTCCGGCAGCGGCTTCTCGACCTTCTTGTCCAGCTCGAGGCCGGTCTGAATTTTCCCGAGGATGCCATCGAGGATGTCGATCCGGAACGCATCCTGAAAGAACTGACCAGTGCCGAGGCGGATCTGCGGAGATTCGCCGAGTCGGCCCGCCATGGGGACCAGGTGGCGGCCGGCCTCCGGATCGTCATTGCCGGGCCGCCGAATGCCGGAAAATCCAGCCTCATGAATGCCCTGCTCGGCCGTGACCGGGCGATCGTCACCGAGATCCCCGGCACGACGCGCGACACGCTCGAGGAGTCGATCTCCCTGCATGGCGTCCCCGTGCGGCTCGTCGACACCGCCGGTCTGCGCGAGGCCGCCGACCCGATCGAGGAGCTCGGCATCGGCCGCACGCGGCGGGCGATCGAACGGGCCTTCGCCGTCGCGGCCGTGTTCGACGTCTCGGTCAATGCCGGCATCGAAGAAACCAGGATCATCCATGAACTTCAGGAGGCCGGTCGGCCGGTCATCGCGGTGCTGAACAAGACGGATCTGCCGGCGGCCGTGAAGCTTCCCGCGATTCCCCCCGAGTGGCCGGTGGCGCGGATTTCCGCGACCGAATCCCGCGGGATGTCCGAATTGATCGCCATCATTGGCGAACTCGTGCGTGAGGCAGGGCTGGATGCTCTGGATGAACTGCTGCTCCTCGGCGCCCAGCAGCGCCAGGCGCTTGGGGCGGCTCTCGAGGCCGTGACGCGCGCCCGTGACGGGGTTGGAAAAATATATGAAGATATGCTTGCGCTCGAGATCGAGGAGGCGGTTCGTCAGATGGGCCGGATCACCGGCGAAACGGCCGACCTGGGGATGCTCGACCGCATCTTCGAACGGTTCTGCATAGGAAAATGACGACGATGATCCATGTTCCCGTGATCGTGGTCGGCGCCGGGCATGCCGGCTGCGAGGCCGCCCTTGCCTCGGCCCGCCTGGGGGTGCCCACGCTGCTGCTGACGATGAACCTCTCGACCGTCGCGCTGATGCCGTGCAATCCGAGCATCGGCGGCCCGGGGAAAGGCCATCTGGTGCGCGAGATCGGGGTTCTTGGCGGCGAGATGGCCGCGGCGATCGATGAGACCTGCATCCAGCTCAAATGGCTGAACACCTCGAAAGGGCCCGCCGTGCGGGCGCGACGCGCCCAGGCCGACAAGGAACTCTACCGGCGCCGCATGCTCCAAGCCTTGTTCGAAACGCCCGGACTGACCCTGCGCCAGGGGCATGTCACCGCGATCCTGACCGCGAACGGCCGGGTGTGCGGGGTCGAGCTCGAGACCGGCATCCGGTTCGGCTGCGATCGTCTCGTCCTCGCCACGGGCACGTATCTGGAAAGCCGGATCATCGTCGGCCGCGAAACGTGGCCGGGTGGTCCGCACCAGCAGCGCGCCGCGACGGGGCTTTCCGGATCCCTGCAGGCCGCCGGGGTGGCGATGCGCCGTCTCCAGACCGCGACGCCGCCCCGCCTCGACGCCGCTTCCATCGACCGCGCCCGGATGCGCGAGATGCCGGGAGACCCTCTTGCCGGCGGCTTTCTGTGGGAACACCGACTCCGCCGTCTCCACGACCAGCTCTCCTGCTGGCTCACCTTCACCGACGAACGCACGATCGCCGCGGTGCGCCGGCACATCCAGGACAGTCCGCTGGTGGTGGGCAACATCACGAACGTCGGCCCCAAGCACTGCCCCTCGATCGACCGCAAGGTGCTCAAATTCCCCGAGATGGCGCAGCACCAGATCTTCGTCGAGCCCGAAGGGCGCGAATCCGGCGAAGTGTATCTCCAGGGGCTGACCACCAGCATGCCCCCCGAGGCCCAGCGCGACGTCGTGACGAGCGTGGCGGGCCTCGAAAACGCCCGGATCGTGCGATACGGCTACGCGATCGAGTATGACGCCCTCGCTCCGGGCTGCCTGCGCAAGAGCATGGCCTCGCGGGCGCTGGAGGGCCTGTACACGGCCGGCCAGATCAACGGCACCTCGGGATACGAGGAAGCCGCGGCCCAGGGATTGATCGCCGGCATCAACGCGGCCCGGTCGGTGCTCGGGCTGCCTGCCTTCCTGCCATCGCGAACCGATGGATATATCGGCGTGCTTATAGATGACCTCTCGCTCTGGGACCACCCCGAACCGTATCGCATCACCCCTGCAAATGCCGAGTTCCGCCTCCATCTGCGGGACGACACGGCCGAGGCCCGGCTGATCGATGCCGCCCGCCGGGTCGGTCTCGTGAGCGGGGACCGCCACGAAAAAATCGGGGCCTGGCTCGGGGAGATCGTCGCTGAGGCCGGCCGGCTCGATGGGATTTCCGTAACGCCGACGGCGGCGCTGCGCGAGAAATTGGCCGAGACCGGAACGGGGGGACTCAAAAAGCGGGTGACCGCTTCCGAGATTCTGCAGCGGCCCGGGGTGGGGTATGCCGATCTTGCAAGCCTCGTCGAGGGGTTCGCGCCCGCCCTTTCCGCGCCGGACCAGGTCGAAACGCTCGAAATCGGGGTCAAATACCGCGGATACGCGGCCCGCGAGGCCGAACGCATGGAGGAAACACGTCGCCTGGAGCAGCTCCGGCTGCCCCTGCCTCTGCCGCCCGGAGCGGGAGCCGGTCTCACCGAGGAAGCCCGCGAAGTGATCGGCTCGAACAGGTTCGAGGATCTGGCCCAGGCTGCACGAACCCGTTGCCTCGGACGGGCCGATCTTGCTATGCTGTGGACGCTGTTCGGCGGTCGACCCGTTCCGTCACTCCAGCAGGAAGATGAGGTTACCCCATGATTCCCAAGCGACAGCAGGACCTGATCATCCAGAACCTCCGCTCGATCTCGGCGGAAGTGCGTCTCAAATCGGTTCGCCAGGTGCCGAACCTGACGCTTCCGGATGACGAAAGAATCAGGCTGCTGACGCCCCTGCTCGAAGATGCCGAGGAAGAGGTGCGAACCGCGGCCAGGCGCATGCTGACCGAACTGGGAGGCAGTGTGCCAGTTGCGGCACCGATTCCGCAGAAGCCCACCGACCCGGTCCCAGATCTCCCGCTTCCGCCTGCGGATGAGCCGGTGCCTTCCGAACCGCCTGCCCCGGCAGTTCCGGCCGTTGCTGCGGCGTTGCCGTCTCTGACAGACGAGGTGCCCGAGATCGATGCCTCGCTTCTTTCGTCCAGCACCGGCAAGAAGCCGGCATTGTCGGGGAAACGGCCGGCGGGGCCTCTCGTCATCGAAGCGCCGGATCTCGACGAACAGGTCGACCCGGCGCTGCCCGATCCCGAGAAAATGAAAAGCATTCCGGAGCTGCTCGAGCACAGCCGGTTTCTGGTCCGGAACCGCCCCCCCGGCCATCTGACGCAGCTTCTCTGGATGGCCCGCCAGGTGCACGAAGAGGTCGCCCTGACCGCTCTCCAGGGGCTTCTGACGCTCAAGGACCCCCGGGTTCCGGTCCAGGTGCTTCCGTTCCTGGCCATCCCGAACTTCTCGTCGCAGCGGCGGTTTCTCGTTCTGAAAATCATCATGGAGACCCGTTCGGCGCTCGACGTCGAGCCGCTGGAACAGGTGCTGCTCGCCGAGAAGGACGTCATCGTCAAATCCGGGCTGGTCAAGGTGTTCGCCCGCATGGCCGGCGAGAACGGCGTCGAGACGATCCGCCAGTGTCTTGCCGACCCGGATGCCCGTGTGCGCGCCAACACGGTCGAGGTGATCGAGGAGCGGAACATCCGCAGCTGCGAAGACGATGTCGCGAAGCTGCTGAAGGACCCCGAGAACCGGGTCAAGGTCAACGCCGCGAAGTTTCTCGTCAAGTGCGGCCACGCCGAAGCCTTCGCCACCCTGCGCTCGATGCTTGGCTCGTCCGAGGTCTGGCTGCGCGACAGCGTGATCTTCGCCCTCGGCGAGATCGGCGACCAGCCTTCTCTGACGCTGCTCAAGGCGGCGCTCAAGGATACGAACCAGGGAATCCGCCTGAGCGTTCTCAAGGCTCTCGCGAAGATCAACAACACGGTGTCGCGCGAGGTCCTTCAGTCCACGATTTCCGACCCCGACAACGTCGTGGCCCAGGTGGCGCGCGGTCTGTGGGAAAAGATCAAGGATGCCCCGAAGCCGGGAACTTCCGCTGCCCAGGCCCCCGTTCCCGCTCCGACATCGGTAGAGCCGGCGATGAAGCCCGTTGCGGGCGGCACCGTCGGTCAGCCTCCCGTCGGGCTGATCGCGCCTTCCGCTGCGCCGGCGGCCGTGCCGAAGTTCTCCCTGTCGGCCGCGAAACCTCCTGCGAAGGCGCCGGTTCCCGAGCCTGAACCTGAACCGGAACCGGAACCCCAGCCCCCCGAGCCGGTGTTGCCGCCGGTCGCCGAGGAAGCCCTTTCCCTGCCCCCCGTGCCTCCGGCCCCGGCACCCGAACCGCCGCCGCCGCCCCCTGCCGAACCGGCCCCCGAGCTCCCGCTTCCGGAGCTGGAAGACGTTCCGCCAGCGGTCGCCGGCAAACCCGCGCATGTCCACGAAGCGCCGTCTGACGAGGCCCCGGCCCGGTCGCCGCAGCCTTCTGCGACGGCTCCCGCCGCACCGCGCCCGTCTGCAACCGCAGCCGAGCCGGTCGTTCCGCTGCCACCCGGGGTGAAATTCCAGAAGCCCCGCTCGATCCAGGTGTACAACCGCCTCATGTCAGGGGATGACGGAGAGGCTGCGAAAGCGATCGCCGACATGCCCTTCATCGTCGGTGACGACCAGAATATCCTCATCTACTTCGCTGCCCAGCATGCCAACGACGGCGTGCGCCTGGCCGCGGCAAAACTGCTTGCCCGCAAACGCGGTCCCCATGCGGTCGAACTGATGAAGGTGCTGCTCGATGATCCTTGCGAACTGGTCAGCTCCTTCGCTGCAAAAGCCTTGACGATCCTCAAGTGATCCCGCACGCGCAGGTCATCGTGGTGGGTGCCGGCCACGCCGGCTGCGAGGCGGCCCTGGCTTCGGCCCGGGCGGGCGCCGAGACGCTCCTGCTCACGATCAGCCTCGACACGATCGCGGCCATGCCCTGCAACCCCAGCATCGGCGGCCAGGGAAAAGGCCACCTGGTGCGCGAGATCGACGCGATGGGCGGGGCCATGGGTATCGTCGCCGATGAAACCAGCCTTCAGGCGCGTCTCCTGAACACCCGCAAAGGTCTCGCCGTCCAGGCGATTCGCATCCAGTCCGACAAAGAGGCCTACGCGCGCCGGATGCGCCAGGTGCTGCGATCCACCCCTCGCCTCCATCTCGCCCAGGCGACCGTGACCGGCCTTCTGCTGGAAAACGGCCGCCCGGCCGGCGTAACGACCCAGGCCGGCGATGTCTGGCGCGCGCCGGTGGTCGTGCTCGCCCCGGGAACATTCCTGCGGGGCGTGATCCATATCGGCGAAGCCCGCTTTGGCGCAGGCCGCGCGGGAGAACCCCCGGCGGATGCCCTGGGCGAAGAACTCGAACGGATCGGGCTGCCGGTGCGCCGGTTCAAGACCGGTACCCCACCCCGGATCGCCTCGGCGACGATCGATTTCTCTGGACTCGAACGCCAGGATGACGAGCCCGCCACACCGATGTTTTCCCTCTGGTCGGCCCGCGGCGCGGCTTCCGTGCGTCTGCCCTGTCATCTCACGCGCACGACCGAGGCGACCCATGCGGTGATCCGCGCGCACATGCACGAGTCGGCCCTGGTCGCGGGGCGGATCTCGGGCACGGGGCCCCGATACTGCCCGTCGATCGAGGACAAGGTCGGCAAGTTCCCGGAAAAAACGGCGCACAAGGTGTTTCTCGAACCCGAAGGCGCGGACGGCCGGGAGATCTACCTGCAGGGGATGTCGACGAGCCTGCCCGAAGCCGTGCAGGAAGAGTATGTCCGCACGCTGCCGGGACTCGAAAACGCGCGTCTGACGCGGCCGGGATATGCGATCGAGTATGACGTGGCGGATCCGAACGCCTTGTACCCCACCTTGATGTCGAAGCGCGTGCCGAACCTGTTTTTCGCGGGCCAGATCAACGGCACCTCGGGGTATGAGGAGGCCGCCGCCCAGGGGCTCCTGGCTGGCTGGAACGCGGCGGCCGTCGCTCTGGGCCGGCCACCGGCCATTCTGTCGGCCCGTGACTCGTATCTCGGGCTGCTGGTCGAGGAGATCACGATGCAGCCGCTTCACGAGCCGTACCGGATCTTCACCTCGCGATCCCCCTGGCGGCTGGAGCTGCGCATGTCGAACGCCGAGGCGCGCTTGTCACGAATCGCCGCCGATGCCGGTCTGATCGACGAGACCCGGCGGACGGTTCTCGGGGAACGGCAGCACCGGCTGGACGAGGCCGCCGCCCTCCTGGCCGGCCGCCAGATCGAACCTGCCGTCGCCGTCGCTCTCACGGGAGGGCCGGTCCAGGGCCGGGTTTCGCTGGAGCAGGTGCTGAAGCGGCCTGAGGTGCGGCTCGAAGCCATGCGCGAGCTGGTGCCGGAAATCGGGACGCTCGACCCGCTCGCCCGTATCGAGCTCGAGGCCCGCATCAAGTATGCCGGATACGCCGCCCAGCAGGAGCGCGAACTCGAACTGCTGGAACGGTTTCGGGAGCTGGCGCTGGCCCGGGAGTTCCTGGAAAAGCTGCCGACGGCCGTCTCGACCGAGGCCCGACAGCGCATCGCGGCCGTGCGGCCGGCCACCCTGGGCGAGCTGAGCCGCATTCCCGGTGTCCGCGCCGCGGATGTGGCCGCCGTCCTTGCCGCCCTGAAAGCCTCCTCCGGTCGACCGGAAAAATAATAGAATAATAAATATATACGGAGAACGAATCCCATGTCCGTGATGGAATATATCGAGCCCTACCTCGGCCCGCTGGGCCTCGCAGTCGGCGGTGAGACGCGCGAAGCGCTCGAGCGATGGTGTGGTGTGATGCTGGCGGATCCTCTGTATCCCAGCGTGTCGAAGATCAGGGAGCCGGAGGAGATCGCGACGAAGCATGTGCTCGACGCGCTCGCGCCGTTGGGCACGACCGCGCATCTCCCGTGCTGGAAGGGAGCCGACACGATTCTCGATATCGGCACCGGAGGCGGGTTTCCGGCCGTTCCGCTCGCGATCGCGCTTCCGAACAGCCGGGTGTATGCGATGGATGCCAAGGGCAAGGCGGTCGATTTCGTCGGCCGCATGAAAAGCGGTGCCGGCATCGGCAATCTCGAGCCGGTGCTTGCCCGGGCCGAAGAGCTGGGCCGCGATCCGGCCTTCCGGGAAAAGATGGATCTCGTCGTGACCCGCGCCGTCGCCTCGGTCCGGATTCTTCTCGAACTCTGCCTCCCGTTGGTGCGCGTTGGCGGATATCTGCTGCTCTATAAGGGGCCGGCCTTGCAGGAGGAGCTTGCCGAGGCGGGCAAGGCCATGCAGGTGCTCGGTGTCCGGGTCGATGCCGTGCGGACCTTCACGTTCGAGCCTCCGCTGCTCCCCTTCACGCGCGGGTATGTGCTGATCCGGAAAAGCGCGCCGGTGCCGGCCGCCTATCCGCGGCGCAACGGGGTTCCGGCCTCGCACCCGCTGTGACGGAACAAGGGAGAACAACCATGCGAACGGGTGATCTGGTGTGGGTGGGCGTGCTCGGAGGGATTTCCTGCGGCCTGCTGCTGCCGCAGACGCATGAGGCGTTCCTCGCCGCGACCCGCGCTCATCCGTATCTGATGGGCTTCGTCAAGGTCGGCGTGCTGGCGACGATGGGCGAGTGGCTGGCGCGCCGCCTCGCGGGCGGCAGTTGGGCGGCCCCGGTCGGGCTCCACTGGCGCGCCTTTGTCTGGGGGTTGTTCGGCGTCGCGTTCGCGCTCGTGTTCGACGTGTTCGCGACGGGGACGGCGGCGGTCATCGGCAAGGGGCTGCTGCCGGTCTTCGCCGACGGCTTCCCCGCCGATCTGTCCAGGGCGTTCTGGACGAGCGCCCTGATGAACCTGATCTTCGCCCCCGTGTTCATGGCATTTCACCGTGTCACGGACGGGTACATCGATGCCGGCAACGGAAACGCGGCGGGTATGCTCGGTGTCCGGCTGGAGGATGTGCTCCGGCGCATCGACGGGGTCGGCTTCGTCTCGTTCGTCCTGTTGAGAACGATTCCGTTGTTCTGGATTCCGGCACACACGATCACCTTCCTGCTGCCAGCCGAGTACCGGGTGCTGGTCGCGGCGTATCTTTCGATCGCCCTCGGCGCCATTCTGGCGTTCGCTCGGCTGAGACAGAAGCCGCCGGCACCGGCGGAGGGTACGGAACGGCGCTGAGTATTTGACTCCGCGCGCAATATCTGCTATATTGGCCGAACTTCATTCCTATTTTGATCTGGAGGAACTACCATGGCTGCGTGCCCGAAGCATCGTGTATCCAAGATGAACCAGCGGAAGCGCCGGAACCACTACCGCGCTCCCGCCCTTACGCTCGCGAAATGCCCCCAGTGCTTCGAGACCAAGCTGGCTCACCGGGTTTGCCCGGCCTGCGGCCACTACAACAAGAAGGTCAAGGTCCTGGACGTCGAGAAAGCCTGAGCTCCGATACTCCCTGACTCCTGACGAATGAAAGTCGCCATCGATGTCATGGGCGGGGACTTCGCTCCCCGTGAGCTCGTCCTCGGTGCCCGCCAGTATCTCGAAACCGGCAAGGCCGGGCTGATTCTGGTCGGTCGCCGGGACGACATTCTTGCCGTCTGGCCCGAAGCCGAGGCGAGTTGCGAGATCGTCGACACGCCCGAGGCGGTCGAGATGGGCGAACCGCCCACCACGGCTCTTCGCAAGAAGAAGAACGCCTCCGTGGCGGTTGCCGCGCGCCTGGTCAAAGAGGGCCGCGCGAGCTGCTTCCTCTCGGCCGGCAGCACCGGAGCCCAGATGGCCGCTTCCCTGCTTGAGATCGGGCGCGTTCCCGGTGTCGAGCGGCCTGCCATTGCCGTCATGCTTCCCACCGCGACGGGAAACGGCGTGCTCGTGCTCGATGTCGGCGCTAACGTCGACTGCCGGCCCAATCACCTCGTCCAGTTCGCCCACATGGGCGTTTCCTACTACGGGGCGATCTGCCGTGTCGAGAAACCGAAAATCGGCGTGTTGAACATCGGCGGCGAGGCCGGCAAGGGAAACGAGCTGACCAAGGCCGTCTACGAGGCTCTCGAGAAACAGACCGGCGCTCTCAACTTCGTCGGAAACGTCGAGCCAGACTCGCTGTTCGAAGGCCACGCCCACGTCGTGGTCTGTGACGGCTTCGTCGGAAACATCCTGCTCAAGGCCAGCGAAGGCCTTTCAGATCTGATCATGGGCACGATCAAACAGGGTGTGGCCAAAGCCGGTATTCCGGCCGAGATGGCAACGTCCATCCTCGGGAACCTGCGCCGCGTGCGCACCGATGCCCCCGAATACAGCGGAGCTCCGCTCCTGGGCATCGCCGGCTGCTCGATCGTCTGCCACGGCAAGTTCAAGGCACCTTCTATCGCCAATGCTATTCATCTGGCGGCCCAATACGGGGCGTCGGATGTCGTTCGGCATATCGCGAGCCGCCTGCACGTCGATGCGGGCACCGCCGCGGTGTCGTGAGAATGCGCTAACGACCGGCGCGGGGAAACCCTGCGCCGGTTTTGTTTGTACCGGAACCGACGCGTTCCATTTTCCTGAACGAAAGAGGAACAACAGATGATCTCCACCCGCATTACGAAGCTCCTCGGGATCAAATACCCCGTTTTCCAGGGGGGCATGGCCTGGGTCAGTTCGGCCCCGCTCGTCGCCGCGGTCAGCAACGCCGGCGGTCTCGGCGTTCTCGGCTCCGGCTCGATGATGCCCGACGACCTGCGTCGCGAGATCCGGGAAATCAAGTCGCGCACCGATAAGCCGTTCGGGGTCAACCTGATGCTGCTGATGGCCCAGACCCCGGAAAACGTGAAGGTCTGCATCGAGGAGCGCGTGCCGGTCATCACCACGGGCGCCGGCAATCCCGGCCCGTATGTGAAGGCCTTCAAGGAGATCGGTTCGAAGGTGATTCCGGTCGTTTCCTCGGTCGCACTCGCGAAGCGGCTCGAACGCTCCGGCGTCGATGCCGTGATCGCCGAGGGGAACGAGTCGGGCGGCCATATCGGCGAGATCACCACGATGGTTCTCGTGCCCCAGGTGGTCGATGCGGTCTCGATCCCCGTCATCGCGGCCGGCGGCATCGGCGACAGCCGCGGTATCCTCGCGGCATTCGCTCTGGGGGCCGAAGGCGTCCAGATGGGCACCCGCTTCATCCTGTCGGATGAGTGTCAGGTGCACGAGAATTACAAGAAGGTCGTTTCCCAGGCGAAGGACCGCGACACCATCGCGACCGGCATCACGACCGGCCACCCGGTCCGCGTGATCCGCAACAAGCTGGCGAAGAACTACGTCGAGGCCGAGTTCAAGGGCGCGACCCCCGAACAGCTCGACGAGATGGCGAAAGGCAGCCTCCGCAAAGCCGTCGTCGAGGGCGATGTCGAGGACGGTTCGGTCATGGCGGGCCAGATCAGCGGCTTGATCGCGACGTGCGAGCCGTGCGCCGAGATTTTCCGGAAGCTCGAGGCGCAGTTCTTCGTCGAGTTCGACCGGATCGCTTCCCTGATTCCGGCTCTTCGGCCGGCCCGCGAGGCCGCCGCAGCGGAAAAGGTAGCTACCGCATGAAAACCGCATTCGTCTTTCCCGGCCAGGGTTCCCAGAAGGTTGGCATGGCCTCCGCCATGGTCCAGGCGTATTCCTGGGCCGCCGAGATGGCCGCCCGTACCGATGCCGTGCTCGGACGTCCGCTGACCGGCACCTGCTTCAACGGCCCGGAAGAAGCGCTCAAACAGACCGTGAACACCCAGCCCGCCATCTTCTTCGCTTCGGCGCTGATGGTCGAGGCCGCCCGCCGCGAGGGAGTCGCCTTCGAGGCGGTCGCCGGCCACAGCCTGGGCGAGTATGCCGCGCTGTATGCTGCCGGCGTCGTCGAATACGATGATCTGCTGCGGCTGGTCGATGCCCGGGCCCGGGCGATGGAAACGGCCTGCCCGGCCGGTGTCGGCGCGATGAGCGCGGTGCTCAACCTCGATCGCGCGCTCCTCGAAGAGGTGTGCGCGGCGGCCAGCGACCTGGGCGTGTGCGTCGTGGCCAACTACAACTGCCTCGGGCAACTGGTCATTTCGGGGGCCGCCGCGGCCGTCGCCAAGGCCGGAAAGCTGGCCGCCGAGAAGGGCGCCCGCCGGGTCATGCCCCTCGACGTGTCGGGGCCGTTCCATTCGCCACTGATGCAGCCGGCCCGCGATGCGCTGGCGGTCGCGGTCGAGAAGGTGGTGTTCCGGGATGCGAAGGTGCCGGTGTATACCAATGTCGATGCCGCACCGACGACATCCGCTGCCGAGTTCCGACGCAAGCTGCTGGAGCAGCTGACCGGCTCGGTGCGCTGGGAGGACACCATCCAGCGCATGGTGGCGGACGGCTTCGGCCGCTTCATCGAACTGGGCACGGGAAAAGTGCTGAACGGATTGATCAAGAAGATCGCCCCGGCGGCGGAACTCGCTGCGGCAGGCGATCCCGAGAGCTTCGCGGCCCTGCTGGGCCAGGCGAAGGCCGCTTCCTGACCCGGCCGGTTCACTTGACAAGCCGTCCCGAATCGTGTAGAAAAGCCCATCCCGCCCCACGGATCAAGCATCCGGCGCCGGCGGGTCCGGACGAACGAACCCACAGAATCAGACGACAACGAGGCTACGCATGACATCGAACGCACCGGCCACCCCTTCCCAGACCCGTCGGGTCGCCCTCGTCACCGGCTCCGCTCGCGGCATCGGATTCGAGATCGCGCGCGTGCTCGGCGCCGACGGCTACGCCGTCATGCTCTCCGACGTGAATGCCGAGGGGCTCGAGAAGGCGCGGGCCGAACTGGCCGCCGCCGGCTGCACGGTCGAGACCTGCGCTGCCGACGTGTCGAAGGCCGCCGATGCCGACCGGCTCGTCGCCGAGACGGTCACGAAGCTGGGCAGCCTCGACGTGCTCGTCAACAATGCCGGCATCACCCGTGACGGGCTGATCATGCGCATGAGCGACGAGCAGTGGGAACTTGTGCTGAAGATCAATCTGACCGGCACGTTCCTGATGTCGCGCGCCGCCTGCAAGGTGATGCTGAAGCAGAGGCGCGGCAGCGTGATCAACATCGCCTCGGTCATCGGTCTGATGGGCAACGCCGGCCAGGCAAACTACGCGGCCAGCAAAGCCGGCATCATCGCCTTCACCAAGAGTTTCGCCAAGGAGTTCGGAAGCCGCGGCATCCGCGCCAACGCGATCGCGCCCGGCTTCATCCAGTCCGACATGACCGCCGTCCTCACCGACAAGGTCAAGGAGCAGATGCTCGCGCAGGTGCCGATGGCCCGCTTCGGCCTGCCCACCGACGTCGCTCACGCCGTGTCGTTCCTGGCTTCCGACCGTTCGTCCTACATCACCGGCCAGGTGCTCACCGTGGACGGCGGCATGGTCATGTCCTGATTTTCTATAACTGTATCTATTCATTCAGAACATTCGTACACAATCACAGGAGGTCGTCATGAGTAATCACTTTGAGGAAGTCAAGCGCATTGTCGTCGACAAGCTGCAGGTGGATGAGAAGCAGGTGACCCTGAACGCCAGCTTCATCGAGGACCTGGGCGCCGACAGTCTGGACACCGTCGAGCTGGTCATGGATCTCGAAGAGCATTTCGGGATCGAGATTCCCGACGAGGACGCCGAGAAGCTCAAGACCGTCAAGGACGCCGTCGACTACATCGAAGCGAAGAAGAAGGCCTGAGGGCCCTCTCCGACAGGATGAGGCCGCCTGGGGGGCCACCCCGGCCCCTCAGGCGGCCTTTTCCGTGAACTCGAAACGAGCGTTCCGTGAAGATCCTTCCCAGGCTTAGAATTGGCAAGTTACAGCCGCGCTTCCCGATCATCCAGGGCGGCATGGCTATTCGTGTGTCGACCGGCAGGCTGGCCGGCGCGGTGGCCCGCGAGGGTGGCATCGGCCTGATCGCCGGCTCCGGCATGGAGCCCGACGAGCTTCGGGCCGAGATCCGTCTGGCGCGCAGCATCGCGAACGGCGGCATCGTCGGCGTGAACTGCCTGGTCGCCGCGGCCAAATTCATGAACGTGATGCAGACCGCCGTCGACGAGGGCATCGATCTGCTCGTCGCGGGAGCCGGCTTTTCGCGCGATCTGCTGGCGCTCGGACAGAAGCACGGCGTGCCCGTCGTGCCGATCGTTTCGACGGCCCGTCTCGCCCAGCTCGCCGAGTCTCTCGGCGCATCGGCGGTCGTCGTCGAAGGGAAAGAGGCCGGCGGCCATCTCGGCACCACCAAATCCTCCCGCCTCCTGTTCCCGCTCGTGAAAGAGGCCGTGAAGATTCCCGTCGTGATCGCCGGCGGAATCACCGATCGCGAGGACTTCGAAGAAGTGCTCGAGCTCGGCATTGACGGCATCCAGGTCGGAACGCGGTTCGCCGCCAGCGTCGAGTGCAACGCCGCCGATGCCTTCAAACAGCGGTATCTGCAGGCGAAGGAAGGCGACGTGTTCAAGGTCCACAGCCCCGTCGGCCTCCCGGGAAACGCTCTCTCGACGCCCTTCTCCGACGCCGTGGCCCAGGGCGGCTTCCGCCCCGAGACCTGTGACGGCTGTCTCAAGCGCTGTTCTCACATCTTTTGCATCGTCAAGGCCCTCGAAGAAGCCAAGAACGGCAATCTCGACAAGGGCCTCGTATTTGCCGGCGAGCATGTCCACAAAGTGCGTAAGATCATGACCGTGCAGGAGATCTTCCACATGTTCTTCGACGGCCTCGAGTTCGTCGACGCCTGAAGAGCGTGAATCACGTCATCAGAAGGAGTCCGTTACGATGAAACGGGTGTTCGTGACCGGAATGGGAGCCGTGACTCCCATCGGTATCGGCATTGAGGAGTTCGCCGCCGGCCTGAAGGCGGGTGTGAGCGGCGTCGGGCCCATCACGCAGTTCGACGCATCGAAACACACGGCGCGCATTGCGGCCGAGGTCAAGAACTTCGATCCGACGCTCTACATCAACAAGAAGGAAGCCCGCCGCCATGACCGGTATTCCCAGTTCGCGATGGCCGCGAGCGATATGGCGCTCAAACAATCCGGTCTGACCGTGGAGCATCTCGATCCGGCCCGCGTCGGCGTGATCATCGCTACCGGCATCGGGGGCATCGCAACCCTGGAAAACGAGTACGACACGTATCTGAAGTCCGGCCCCGGCCGTGTCAGCCCGTTCCTGGTCCCGATGATGATCTGCAACATCGCGGCCGGCTGCGTCGCCATGGCCCACGGCTTCAAGGGCCCCAACTACTGCGTCGTTTCGGCATGCGCCTCGGGGTTGCATGCGATCGGCGAAGCCTGGCAGAAGATCCAGCTCGGCCTGGTCGATGCCATGGTCTGCGGCGGCGCCGAAGCCGGCATCACCCCGCTCACCGTCGCCGGATTCGCCCAGATGAAGGCCCTTTCGACCCGCAACGACGAGCCGACGAAGGCCTCCCGCCCGTTCGACAAGGACCGTGACGGCTTCGTCATGGGCGAGGGCAGCGGCGTTCTCGTCATCGAGAGCGAGGAGAGCATGAACCGGCGCGGCGCGAAGCCGATCGCCGAGCTCATTGGCTACGGCTGCAGCGCCGATGCGCACCACCTGACCGCTCCGCATCCCGAGGGCGAAGGGGCGTTTCTGGCCATGAAACAGGCGCTTGCCTGGCAGAATGTCCCGGTGACCCAGGTCGATTACGTGAATGCCCACGGCACCTCAACGCCGGTCGGGGATCCCACCGAAGTAACGGCCGTGAAGCGCGTGTTCGGCGATCATGCGAAAAACCTCGCCGTGAACTCGACCAAATCGATGATCGGCCACCTGCTCGGGGCCGCCGGCGCGGTCGGCACCATCGCCACGCTGATCCAGATGAGCCGCGGTTTTCTCCACCCGACGATCAATCACGATGCGCCGGGTGAAGGCTGCGACCTCGACTTCGTTCCGAACAAGGCCCGGGAAGCGAAGATCGGCTGTGCCATCGTGAACTCGTTCGGGTTCGGGGGCCAGAACGCCAGCCTCCTGTTCAAAACTTTATAATACGTTATCCTATAAAACGCCGGGGCGACGATCGGCTGCCCCGGCGTTTTTCATGGATGATCGAGAGAAAGTTGCGCGGTCGTGATCCGGGCTTTATAATTGAATCAGAGAAAAGTCCGAAACATGCATCTTTGAGCTGTCGATCAACAGGAGAGAGGAGCCACACAATGGAAGTATTGCGAGTCGCATCATCGTCGAACCCCAAATCCGTTGCCGGAGCCATTGCCGCCGTTCTGGAGCATGATTCCCGCGTGGAGTTGCTCGCCGTGGGCGCCGGAGCCGTCAACCAGACGGTCAAGGCGATCGCGGTCACCCGTGGCTACGTTGCCCCCAAAGGCATCGAACTGGTCACGATCATCGCATTTGCCAAAATAGACATTGACGGGAACGAGAAAACCGCCATCAAATTTATCGTCGAAGCCCGCTGACAGAGCGAGACTCGGTCGATTCCCCCGGCTCCTGCGCGGCTTGGCCGCCGTGGGCGCCGGGATGCTGCTTTTCACCGCCTTCCCCTCCCTGCCGACCTTTGGCCAGGAACTCGGAGGGCCTCCTTCCGGCCGTATCGCCGAGCTCCAGAAGAAGCTGCAGCTCGATCCCGAGGACACCGAGGCCCTGCTGGCCCTCGCGCTCGAATACTCCCTGCAGAAACAGTATGCGAAGGCCGTCGATCTGTATTTCAAGGTATTGAAGATCGAGCCCCGCAACTTCCATGCATTCAACAACCTCGGCATCCTGTACAAAAAAACCGGCCAGTATGCCGACGCCATCCACTGTTACGAACAGGCCCAGAAGCTCCAGCCCGACTCCTACTGGGTGCCCTACAACATGGGCCTCGCCTACGAGTCGATGGGCCGCATGCAGGAAGCCCGTGAATCCTACGGAAAAGCGCTCTCCCTGAATCCCGACTTTTCCCAGGCCCTCCAGCGCCTGCGCGAACTCTCCGACGAGCCCTCGGGAAGCACGCCGCTGCCGCCCCCGCCCGGGGCCCAGGTGCTCGTGGCGGATGCACCCGCCGGGCAGCCGAAATCCGTCGCCGCCCCGCCGGCCGCCGAGCCTGCGGCAGCCACTCCCGCCAAGGGCGAAAAGCCGGAGCCGGCAGCCAGGCCCGAGAAACCGGAAAAGCCCGTCAAACCCGAAAAGGGCGCCCCGTCCTCGCCCATGATCCGCACCCTCCGCACGGGGCCTGCCGCGACCCTGTACAACGAAGCCATGGATGCCCTCGAAAAAGAGGAGCTGACGAAGGCCGTCGAGATCTACGTGCGGTGCGTCGTCATGGAGCGCGAGTTCCTTTCGGAACCCGAAAACGGCCTGATCCAGAAGGGGCTCGAACTCCTCAACGACCGGCCGAACAGCATGAAAGACGGCCTCTTCTACCGCGGATTCCTCCTCTCGATCTCACGCAGTCTCGAAAAAGCCATTCCAGATTTGCAGATGTATATCGAGAAGAATCCGAACGGCCCGTTCGTCGCCGAGGCGAAAAAGATCATCACCCGCCACGAGAGCGATCTCGCAGCGGCCGAACTGGCGAAGCAGAAGCAGGCCTCGGCTGCCGCCGCCCTCGAGGCCGCGAAAGCCGGCGCTGCCGAGCCCGCCCCGGGCAGCTTCACGCCGCGCGTCGACGACGTCACCCTCAAAACCTACAGCATTGACCAGATTCTCGACGAGGCGAACCGCCTCTCGCGTGACAACCGCACCCGTGATGCCATCGCCGTGTTGCGCAGCGGCCTCGAGAAGGAGCCCGACAACATCCGGCTGCTGATGGCTGCTGGAAACGCCTACGTCGACCTGCTGCTCCAGAAGAACGAGCGCGATGCCGGCCTCATGGCCCGGGACCTGTTCGAAAAAGTGTCCCGCGTTGCCCCGGCCGACTCGAAAGAGGCGGGGATCGCCGCAAGCATGATCCGGGAACTCGACTCCCGGCTGAAGTGAGCCTTCGGCCCTACCAGCGCACCGTCGCCCCGATCTGGAGCCGGTCGTCCCAGCCGAACTCGCGGTAGGTCCGCAGGTTTTTCGTGTAGGCCAGCTCGAGAACCCCTTTGGGCGAGGGCGCCAGCCGGATCCCCAGAACCATGTCGAGCGTGTCCTTGTCGGCGCCGCCAAGCACTTCGCCGGCGAACTCCCCGATCAGCGCCGCATGGGCCGTGGGCTCGTAACTGAGGCCGATGCGGTAGATGAACCGGTTGTCGATCGCCTGGGAGTCGATGATCGCGCCGAGCTCCAGATTCGCCGTGGCCGAGTCGGTCTCCTTCGTCGTCACGCAGCCGAACAGCTTGATCTCGTCCGAATGGTCCGAGCCGGCCGGCCGCATCGCGTCGGTGTTGCCGGTCGAGGCCTCCACCACCGCCCCGTAGGCGAACCGGTAGTAGCTCTTGTCGGGCAGATACGTCGCCTTCCAGCCGAACCGCATGTCGCCAATGCCTTCGCCTTCCTCGGCCGGCTTGTTGAGCGTGCGAGGCGCCGAAAGGTCATACTTCTGGATCGGTAGCACGACGGACCATTCGGCCCAGTCGCCGAGCCAGTTCGCCGCGAGCTGCAGCGTGCCGATCGAGCCCGTGTCGGGGTTCAGGAACGCCTTTCCGTACCGCGAGGTGAGCTCCCGGTAATCATACCGCAAGCCGGTGAACATCCGCTTCGAGGCGAGCCGGTCGGCCGTTTCCGAAACGAAGAAGCCGACCAGGCCGTCCTCGTTCAGGGCATGGCGCGGCGATTCTTTCAGCAGGCCGCTTTCCACCGCCGTCGATGCCTGGGGCAACCGGCCCGTCGAGTAGACCTCGTAATCCCCATATCCCGGCAGGTTCAGCACCTGGACCTCGGCACCGGCCGGAACCGCCCAGACCGTCAGGCAGAGCAGCAGAACGGCCCCGGCAAACGAGTGGAGCGGGGTCATCACGAAACGACGGATGATGGTCATAGGGTCTCCAGATACTGCCGGAGGCTGCGCGAATGCGGGAACGGCGGCGCCTGTGTCTCGAGCTCGACGAGAGCGCCCTTGGCTTCCTTTTTCGTCGCGGTTTTATTGTTGCCGCAATACAAAATCGTCCAGGCCATCGCCTTGTAGAACACGTGCTCCTGGCGGGCAGGCGCGACGGCCAGCACGCCCTGGAACTCGGCAATCGCATCCGTCAGCCGCTGCGAGAACAGGTAGACGATGCCGAGATTCGAGTGCGCGTCGGGATCGGTGGGATTCGTGTCGAGAACGCGCTTCCAGGCTTTTTCCGACCGGCGGATGAAGCTGAACTTCGGGTCGAACGCGACCTTGCCGATCATCCCCTTCCACTGGGCGACCGCTTCCGGCCCCTTGCCGCCGAGCCAGTAGAGGTTGCCGAGCGCGAGCTTCGGGGCCGGGTGCTTGGGATGGTGCAGCGCCGCCTGGGAAAACGCCTCGAACGCGTTCTTGAAGTTGCCGAGCAGCGTGTGCAGGAAGCCGAGGTTCATCAGCACGTCGAGATTCTTCGGCGAAAGCGATCGCGCCTTCTCGAACCGTTCGAGCGCCTCGCTCATGAAGCCTTTTTCCGCCGACTCGAGACCGGCCAGCGTGTCGGCATCCGACGGATCCTCGGGCCGCTGCGGTTTGGGAGCCTCATGCAGCTTGTATTTCGAGGTGACGCTCGGGGGCGGCGGCGCATACTGCTCCTTGACCGACTTGAGCCCCTCGAGCCGCTTGAGCACCCACAGCTTCTCGTCGTTGCTGAGCGTCGAACCCGTCGTGCCGGGGCCGTACGAGTAGGGCGCCTGGCGCGCGATGACGGGGAACTGCTCGAGCCGCTTGAGCACCCACAGCTTTTCGTCCGTCGTCATGGTGTGGCCGTATTCCGGAACGGGCTTGCCGGCCGCCTTCGGCGATACGCTCTGGGAGTTGGTGCCGCCCTCGACCCGGCGCTGGATCTGCTCCTGCACCTGTTTTACGTTGGCATACGAGGGGCCCTTCTCGGGGGCGAGCAGTCGCGACAGCTCCCACAGCTTCTTGCGGGCGTGCCGCCGGATCGCCGAGTCGGCCGGAGCCTTCGCATACAGCATCTCGTAGGCATCCCGGGCCGGCAGATACCGGCCGAGATGGATCCGGGCCATGCCGAGCAGGGCCATCGCCTTGTAGAACCGCGGCTTGAGCCGCAGCGCCGCGAGGGACGAGCTTTCGGCCGACTCGAACCGCTTCTCCTCGAACGCCATCAGGCCGAGATAGTAGTGGGGTTCCGGGTCTTCCGGCCGCAGCGACTGCGCGTTCACGAAGGCCTGGCGGGCCTTGTCACGCTTCTGGAGCCGGTATTGCATGCGGCCCATCTTGAACTGCAGCTCATACGAGTTCGGATTCAGTTCGAGCGCCTTTTCCCAGGCGTTCAGCGCGGGCCGCGACAGCCCGGCGTTGGCGTACATGTCGCCCATCTCGTACCAGGAGGCGAACTCGCGCGGGGCGAGCCGCTGGCACTCGAGATACAGTTCTTTCGCGTGGTTCACCAACCCCTTCGAACGGTAGGTGCGGGCCTGCGCCAGCAGCTTCGCGATCGGGGCGTGACTCTTCATCTCGGGAATGGGCAGGTCGGTGTTGCGCTCTTCGGCCAGCTTCAGCCGGTCATGCAGCGTCGCGACAACCTTTCCCAGCGTCTCTTTTTCGGGCAGGGTTTTCTGCAGCTTCTCGAGAAGCGCCAGCGACTCGGCCGTCTTCTTCAGCTTGGCGAGCGTCAGCGCCTTGAACAGGGCCGCTTTCACATGGCCCGGGTTCTTCAGCAGCACGCCGTCGAACGAGACGAGCGCCATCTCGAACGTGCCGGCGAGATACTGGGCCAGACCAAGGTTGTACCGGGCCAGGGTGTAATTCGGATCCAGCTCGACGGCGCGGTTCAGCTCGGCGATCGCCTTGTCGACCTCGCCCTGCTTGAACAGCACCCAGCCCAGCGTGTGATGGAACGCGGCCCGGCCGTCGTCGAGGCCGACCGCCTTCTTCGCCATCTCGAGCGCCTTGTCGAGCTGGGTGCCGCGCAGGGCGTTGATGTAGGCGAGATTCGAGAGACTCTGGGCCTCGTTTGGATTTATAGCGAGAGCTTTTTTGAAGCTGTCCTCCGCGTCCGTCCAGCGGTTCTGCTCCATGTAGCAGAAGCCCAGCACGGCATGCACCTCGGCGATGTTCGGATGCTCGAACCGGAGATGGATCAGCCGCCGGACCGCTTCCGGAACGTTGCGCTTGTCGATCAGGCTCTGGATTTCCGCCATCACCGGGAACAGGCTTTCCCACTCTTTCTCCGCCGCGCGGCCGCCGATGCCGGGCTGGTGCTTGACCTGCGCATCAACCTCGACGGACCGGACGGCCTCCTTGCGGGCGGCGACCAGGTGCGGCTGCGTCGTGGCCATCGACTGGTCCATCAGCAGCTTGAGGGTCTGGACGGCGCGCTTCGCTTCGGGGCTGTTGGGCGCGGCTTTCTGCAGCACCTGGCGCATCTCGTAGAGGGCCGACTGGTACTCCCGCTTCGCCGCGAGGAAGATGGCACGGGCAAACCGGGCCTGAAGGAAGTCGGGCTTGAGCTCGAGCGCCTTGTCGATCGCCTCCATCGCGGTGGTGGGGTCGGACCGGCGGTGGTTCGCGACGGCGAGGCCATACTGGCAGAGAGCCAGCCGGCCGGCCATCATCTTCGTGCGCAGTTCGGCTTCGACCGCGGCATCGGGCTTGCCGTCATCGAGCAGCTTCTTTGCCCGGGCGCGATCCTCTTTCAGCGTGTTCTCGCCGATCAGGATCGCCTGCTCGAACGCCACGGTCGACTGGTGGAAGATCTCGAGCCGCAGATACACCTTGCCGAGATGGTAATACCCGTCCATCGAGGTCGGGTCGAGCCTGACCGTGCGTTCGAGGGCCGTCTTGGCATCCTGCAGCGCCCCGCGGGTCTCGGTCAGCAGGCCGAGCATGTACGAGGCCTGGGCGAGGTTGCGCTTCGCGGCGCCGATTTTGCGGGCCGTGGCGATCGCCTTGTCGTTGAGGTTCGCGGCGCGCTGCTCGTAGAACAGGCTGTTGAGCTGGTCGAGCTGGTTCTCGATCTCGGTGATCAGCCGCCGCGAAAACTCCTCGGCCTCACTGTTCTTCTTCGACTTGAATGCCAGCTCCGCGAGATGGAACAGGGCCCGCGGATGCTTCCCGTTCAGTTTGATGCACTGTTTGTAGGCACCATAGGCGTCATACGGCTTGTCGGTGCGCTGGAACGCGTAGCCGAGCAGATACCACGTCTCGGCGTCGCCCCCGAACGACCGGACGGCGCTCTTGAACTTGTCGAGCGCCTCGGCGAACTTTTTCTCACTCATCAGCTTCGAGCCTTCGGCAACGAGCTGTTCGGACGTCTGGCGGTTCTTCTGCTCGGTCACCCGCTGCTGCTCGCCGAGCCGCTCCTGGGCCTGCTTCTCGGTCGCGAGCAGCACCAGGTCGTAAGCCCGCTGCTTCGCCGGATGGTCGGCGGGCGCATCCTTCATGATCTGTCGGGCGAGGGTCAGGACCTTGTCCCACTGGCCGGCCTGATACAGCCCCTCGGCGTTCGAGATCGAGGCCGAAAGCTTCGTCTCCAGGCCGTAGTCCATCGCGGCGTGTGCCGGAAGCACTGAAGCCGCCAGCCATGCCGCAAACAGCAGGGAGAGTCGCGTTCTGCTCATACGTCAGGTCTCTTATCGGCAGAATCGCAGGGAACCTTGAATCGATGGCTTGTCAGGAGACTCCGGAAGCGGGGGTGCGCACGGCGCGGATCGCGCTCTGAAGCAGCCAGAGCGTTGGCAACAGGAGCGTGCGGGCGTAGGTGGCGGTCATCGAGGCGAGAATCTCGAACCGGACGAACCCCTGGAAAAACCGGACCACCCACAGAAGCACCATGACCGCAACGAGAATAGAGGCGATCCGCCCGGCCGGACTGCGCCATCCGGAGGGATCGCGATCCGCCCCGGCGATGGTCGAATCATTCGTAGGGGCGCATCGCGATGCGCCCGGGGTGGTGCCGTCCGTGAACCGGGTCCAAAATATTCCCGCGAGAGCCGGCCAGTAAACGGCGACGACCGCCAGAGCAAGCACTGTCGAGGGAACATACGGCAATGCGATCGGATCGGCCCGACGGGCGAGGGAGGTCGAAAACAGTGCCAGTTTCACCAGCCACGCAGGGAGATACCAGGCCGCCATCGCCGGAAGCCAGAGGAGCCCCTCGGCGAGATGCTCCTGGAACCAGGCCGAAGCTACGGCGACGTTGGCCGCCATGAGTCCCCAGAACGTGACGATGACCCGCACGGTGCGGAGAATGGGAAGCGGCCCCGTGACCATTCCGAGAAGCCCGGCGAGAGCGGGACCTTTGGTCCACTCGACCGTGGAACCGACGATCCAGAGAACGAGGAAGCCGCCCGCAAAAGAGGGCCGGTAGCTCCGCGACTCGGAGGCCGCCGCCGTTCCGCCGATGAAGGCGAGCACGTGGATGGCGGCGTAGAGAAGCAGGGATAGCGTCGGCAGCCAGGGGGAAACCGGGGCGCGGATGATGAACGAGAGAATGGCCGAAATCAATAGTGGATCATATTGTTCCACGAAATGATCCGAGAGCCAGGAAACGGTGAGCGGCGTCTTCGCCCGGTGCGATTCGTCGAGGGACGCCCGGATCTCGGCCACCGGAAACACCTGGTCGAACGCCCCCGCAAACGCTGCACAAGTCGCAATACCGTTCTCCCCGCTTCGCCCCCCTTCGTGCCGTTGTGTCTTTGCGGTAAACGATTCCGCTCTGTGTCTCTGTGCCTCTGTGGTTCGTATTTCTTCGTGCCTTCCTGCCTTGGTGGTGAACGAAAATTCTCCGTGTCTCTGTGTCTCTGTGGTTCGTCCCTCTTCGTGTCTTCGTGTCTTCGTGGTGAACGAATAATCTCCGTGTCTCTGTGCCTCTGTGGTTCGTTCCCCCTCCCCGGCCTGCGTCGCGAATGACCCCAGAATGAGCGCGCGGAACGGCCTTCCCTCGCCCGTGGCCGCGAACTCCAGGGCGGGCGGCACCCCGTCGGAATGGCCGAGGACGGAACTGATCGAGGCGGTTGGATACCGCTTCGTGAGAGCTCGTGCAGCGGCTGCCAGCTCTTCGCTTCGAATGGTGACTCCCTCGTCCGTCGTGACCGTCGGGGAGTCGAAGGTGAAGAGGGAGACGCTTCGACGGGTGCATTCCCAGGCCAGCTGCAGGAAGATCTCGCGATGGGAGTTCGTTCCGTGGGCTGCCAGAAGCACGGTTCCGGGCAGACGACCGTATCCCGAGGGCGAAAAGAGCAGCCCCTCGAGACGTCCGGACGGGGCATCGAAAGGGATGGAGATAGCCCGCCAGGCGTGCAGGCCTCCTTCCGTGAACCTGGCCGTCAGGGCGGCGAGAAAGAACACGAGCCAGATGAGCCACTGCCGGTCGTTCCAGTGACGGGGTTGCGGGGCGGTGCTCATCGGAGGCCTGTCCCCGTGGCCGTGGACGGTTCCGGAGGGAGGGTGCGGAGAAGCTCGGCGCGCAGCTCCTCGACCTTCAGGTAGGTGCGGTACACGTCGTGAAAGCCCGGGGAGGTGCGGAGAGCTGCATCGAGCTCGGCAAGGGCTTCCCGGGGTTTTCCGAGCGAGACGAGCCGCCGTGCGGCCTCGAGCCGGTACTGCTCCGAGGCGGGGTCGAGTTCGATCGCATGTCGAAGCGCTTCGAGGGCGGCGGCGGGGCTTGCCGCCTGGTCGAGCAGACGGGCTTTCTCGGCGTGAAACAGGGCCTCCATCGGGTTGGCGGCGATCCCCCGGTCGAGATGCACCAAGGCTAGCGGGATCTCGCCTGCCGCCTCGGCCGCCCGTGCGGCGAGCGATTGAACGACCGGATCGGCGGGGTGAGCCGCTTCGAGCACGGCAAGCCTTGCCTGCGCCGTGCGGAGCTCGCCCGAGCCGAGCTCCGTCGCGACGGCGGCGAGTTCGAACTGGTGCCGGGCCGCTCCCGCGGCGGCGAGCAGATAGACCGTCAGAGCGAGAGCGACCGGAAGGCGCCATGATCCGGGCGCGGACGGGGGCTCGCCGGCCTTGTCGCGCCGCGAGGCTGTAGCAAGGAGGCTGCCGGTCACGAGGGCGAGGAAGGCGGCGGTTGGCAGCATGCGGGCCGAAAAGCCGCTCAGATTGTGCAGGAAAAAGACGGCGACCGAACCGGCCGCAGCCCCGCCGGCCCAGACAGAATCGGCGTCTGAGTTCCGCCAGAGCCGGACGAGGGCCCAGCCGAGGCAGATCGACAAGAGGCCGAGCAGAAGGGCCGCCCCGGGGCCGGCTTCGATGAAGATCTGGTAGAACTCGTTGTGGGCGTTCATCGGGTAGTCCCCGCCCACGCGCCGGAACCGTGGATACACCTGGGAAAACGTGTGCAGCCCGTAGCCCGTCAGGGGAACTCCGGCTGCGGCGGCATATATTCCCCGATTGATCAGCGTTCGCTGGGAAAACGTCATGTCCTTCGTGTTCGCGATGCTGATGAACCGGTATTTGAAGGGCCCTGCGACGAAGATCAGGAGCAGAACGACCCCGACGAGGCCGACCAGCTTGCCGCCGAACCGCCAGGAGCCCCGCAGGGAAATATTCCATAGTATGGCTGATAGAACAACCCCGGCGATTCCGGCAAGATATGCGCCGCGGCTGAACGTCATCAGCAGGGCGGTTCCGGTCACCAGCAGGCTTCCGGCGAAGAAGGCCTGGGCTGCTTCCGGCCGCTCCCGGGGCGGCGTCGCGATCCCGGCGAGTTGCCAGGGGAGCAGCGAGGCCAGGAAGGCCCCGAACACATTCGGGTCTGTGAACAAGCCGGCGCAGCGGGTCCGGATGAGGCCGCGCAGGGCGGGATCGGCCCAGGTTGCCGGCATCGGGGCGCCCTCGAGATACTCGACGACGCCGAGCACCCCGTGCAGCCACCCCGCGACTCCGGCCGAGAGAATCATGCCGCGGAACCAGGCCTGGCCGCGGCCCGACCACCCGGCGCTCATGGCCAGCAGCAGAAGCGCCAGGAGCTTCAGAAACACGGGGTAGGATGCCGCGCTGTTTTCGGACGTGACGACCGACAGGCCGACGAACACAGCCCAGAGCGCCGTGAGCCGCCAGAACCAGCGCACGAGCGGGTCGGGGTCGGCCGAACCGCGCCATCCGGACGCCGCATCGGCGACCGGAATCAGGCCGAGAAGAGCCGCGAGGGTGTAGCCGGCAGCCGCAACTTCACAGGCGAAGACGGCCGTGGTCTCGTCGAAGCCGTAGACGAGCGGCAGAACGATCAGAACGAAAACGGGCAGCGATCCCTGTATGAGACTGGCTGCGCCGGTATTGCCCTGCTCCGCCGGCTTGCGTTCCGCTTCCTGCCGGGCGTCATTCCCGGTCCGAGCCATGGTCAGCCCTGCGGGTCGGGCATGACTGGCCCCGGAAGCCCGACCGGGGCTGTGATCGGGG
>JAKQOH010000048.1 GCA_029565415.1 Candidatus Rifleibacteriota bacterium
GTATCGCCCACCTGGCCGCCGGACAGCGCGTAGAACGGCGTACGGTCGAACACGAGTTCAAACCTTCCGCCTTCGTTCTCCCTCCAGCGTACGAGACGGGCCTCGATAGAGGATTCCGTATATCCGACGAAACCGATACCATCGGCTGTCACGCCGGTTTCGTTCCACGGGCCGCCGTCGTCCGTTCCGGAGACGAATGTGGATGCCTCCCTGGCGCGGGTCCGCTGAGCTTCCATCGCATCTTCAAATCCGGCCATGTCCACCGTGAGGCCCTTTTCCTCCGCCATGATGCGGGTGAGGTCCACCGGGAAACCGTAGGTGTCGTAGAGACGGAACGCTTCGGTGCCGCCGATGACCCGGCCCCCGGCCGATGTCACGTCAGTCGCGAGTTTATCAAAGAGGTCGATGCCCTGATCGAGCGTCCTGAGGAATCGTTCCTCCTCGCCCCGGATGACCGACGCGATATAATCGCTCCGCTCCCCGATCTCGGGATACCCCGCACGCATGAGACTGACGGTATCGTCGACGAGGCGGTAGACCATGGGCTCATGCACACCGAGTTCCCGCAGATAACGGCAGGCGCGCCTGAGGATGCGCCGGAGCACGTATCCGCGTCCTTCGTTGGAGGGCAGGGCGCCGTCTGCGATGGCGAACGTGAGGGTCCGGACATGGTCAGCGGCGACCCGGAAGGGCATGCCACTCTTTTCGTCGTACTTTTGACCGGTGAATTCCTCGACACGTCGTACAAGTGCGCCGAGGATGTCGGACTCAAAAATGTTTTCCCTGTTCTGGCTCACCATCGCCATGCGTTCGAGTCCGAGGCCGGTGTCGATGGATGGCTTCGGAAGGGGATTCAGGCTGCCGGTCTCATCGCGGTTGTACTGCATGAAAACGAGGTTCCAGAGTTCGAGGAATCGGGGCGTGTTTTTCGCGAGCGCCTCGTAGGGGTCGTCGGGACCGTACTGTTTCCCTCGGTCTATATAGATTTCCGAACACGGGCCGCAGGGTCCGGTGGGCCCCATGCTCCAGAAGTTCTCCTCGTCGCCCTTTTCTATGTTCCCGAACCGCAGCATCTGCCTGTCCGGAATGCCGATGACATTCTGCCATATGGCGCGGGCCTCTTCGTCGTCCGAATAGATGGAAATATAAAGGAGTGAGGGATCGAGCCCCATTTCCTTCGTCATGAACTCCCATGCGAATCCGATGGCGCCTTCCTTGAAATAGTCACCGAACGAAAAATTTCCCAGCATTTCAAGGAATGTGCCGTGACGGGTCGTCCGTCCCACCTCGTCGAGGTCGTTGTGTTTCCCCCCCGCGCGTATGCATCGCTGGCAGGTTGTGGCGCGGGTGTAGTCGCGTTTTTCCAGCCCGAGAAACACATCCTTGAACTGGTTCATTCCCGCGTTCGTGAACATGAGGGTCGGGTCACCCCACGGTATCACCGGGGAACTGGCGACCCGCGCATGCCCGTTCCGTTCAAAAAAACCGAGAAAGCGTTCACGTATTTCATTCGAGGTCATTCATCTGCTCCGATTGTCTTCAGCTTGGCGTGATCTGCGTTTTTCAAATGCTCCCTGATCCGTTCCACAATACGGTCCAGCACATCCTGATGATCGCGTAAAAAAACTCGGACGTTCTCGCGTCCCTGTCCCAGCCGGGAGCCATCGAACGAGAACCATGTTCCTGTCTTTTCCACTATCCCGAGCTCGGTTCCGAGGTCGATGGCGTCGCCCTCGGTGCTGAT
>JAKQOH010000117.1 GCA_029565415.1 Candidatus Rifleibacteriota bacterium
CCGCGACGGCGGCGATGACGATGGCGGCAAACATCAGCCAGAGGGCGAGCGTGAACAGTTGCAATCCGCTCAGGGCCGTTTTCACCGGGATAGCCGCCACGAGCACGAAGCGGCCGAGGAACGTCGCGGGCACCACCGTGACGAGCTGCTCCCCCTGCGCCGTCGAGCACCGTTCCATCAGCGTGCGACCGGCGACGCGGGCCTGGTCGAACAGGGCCTGCACATCGGCGGGAATCGGCGCTTCCCTCCTCCCGAGCAGATGCCCTCCGTCGATGGTGTAGGCAGCGAGGCGGAAGCCGTCGTCCGCGCCCCGCCTGGTGGTAAAATACTGGTTCAAATAATCTTTCACCGCCTCGTGCTTGCCCTTCACCATGTTGATGAATGCGGCGGGGTGCGCGGGATCGCGGATGACATCCCAGTACCAGAGGCCGCGCATGATGCTGAAATCGAGGTTGTGCACCCGATCGGGCTGGTCCATGACGGCAGACAGGCCCATGACCGGGCTCTCGAAGGCCATCCGGGTCATCAGATCGACCTGGCGCCCTCCCTCGACGCGATCGGGCGGAATGAGTTCGGGGGCCTGACGTTCGAGGCCGATCTGCGCCATGACCCGGAACACGTTTTCGATGCGTGCCAGCGCCTCGGGCCGTTCGGTCGAAACGACGAGCTCCCCCCGCACGTCCCGCAGCTCGATCTTGACGATGTCGAGCCTCTTTTGCAGGGTCTTGATGCGTCGTTGACGCGCCGACGGATTCCTGGATCGCAGGCCGGGATCATCCCGGACCCTGCGAAACGCCTGGAGAACCCGGTGGCGATCCGCTTCGTAGCCTGCATCGAGGGCCTCGAGCAGAGTTTTTCCCCGCTGCCAGGCGCGGTCCATCAGGACACGGGAACGCTCGGCCACCGCCGCCGATGCAAGCCCCGCCAGCCCCACGAGTGGAACGAGGGTCGCGAACAGAAAAAGCAGGATGAGTTTTATACGGACAGATATCCATCGATCACGGTCCATCATGAGCCAGCGATACCAGAACACCAGCAGCAGCATGGCAAGCAGAAGGCCGCACGCATCAGCGGTCCGGCGCAGATAAGCGGCCCGGATCGCGGGAGTGGAACGGCCGAGGAGGATGCGGGACTCGCCGATCGTTCCGCCGATCCAGATCCTCCCGGCGGCCTCGACCCAGGGATCGTTTTGGATCAGCAGGTTCTGCGCCACAACCTCGGCCGTGGCCGTGGCACACCGCCCGCCGATTTCCCGCTGGGAGGATTTCGTTCCGCCGGGATCGATGACGAGCAGGGTGCCCGGATCGATCCGGACGCGGGCTGTCCGACGCAGAAGCTGATCGGGTGACGGCATGCGCCAGATCGCGGCCATCCAGGCCCCTCCGGCGTCGTCCCGGCTCCAGTACAACAAGCCATCCGAGGCTTTCGGACGGACGAGCATGCCCCGCCGGCCGGCCGTATCGAGCAACGAAACACGGAAATCCGTTCCGAGCAACAGATCGATCGAGGTCTCGAACTCCCGGCTGCGGTCTGGCTGCTCCGTTTCTCCCGTGCGCAGCTCGTTCCAGAGAATCCGCATCACGGGCGGCGCATCGGCGTTCCGCCAGCCCATTCCCGTGAGACGGGCATCGGCATCGAACCGGAACAGATCGACGGGACTGCCCCACCGTTCGATCCGGCGCCGGCATCCCTCCAGCTCTTCGGTTGCGGTGGCGCCCCTGCGGCTGAGGGCATCGAACCAGGCCGCATAGAAGTTGATCGGATCATACCGGCTCTGCAGCCGATACAACTCGCTCCGCAGCTCCCCGAGCACGGCAGCACGACCGGCAGCCTCCCCGGCTCCGATGGCATACCGTGCAAGCACGACGCCGACGAGAATGGGTAGTATACCAAACAGGATATAAAAAGCCCCAAGCCGCACCAGCCGTTTCATCCGTTCACCCATGCCGGCGGATCACGATCATGGTCAGATCGTCCTCCAGTCGCGGATCGGGGTGATGACACCGGAAGGCGCCGATCAGTCCGTCGCGGAACAGCGCCGCGGGCTGGCCGGCTCCGGCCCGGGCGCAACTGAAGATGCGCTCGTAGCCGAACATCTGGCCCGAGGCATCCAGTCCCTCGACCAGTCCGTCGGTGTACAGCAGGATCGTTTCTCCGGGCTCGAGCCGCACCTCGACGGGATGGAGGCGGAGCCTGCGGTCGCCGGCTCCCAGGGGGAACCCCACGGATGTGAGTTCGGAAACCGTTCCGTCCGGGGAACAGCGAAGCGGATAGGGGTGGCCGGCATTGACGATCCGGAGCAGCGCGGTTTCGGGCTCGAGTCGGCCAATGAGGCAGGTCATCAGCTTGCGGCGTTTCATCAGCCGGAAGATCAGGCCATTGAGACGGTGCATCAGTTCTTCCGGCTCGACGCCGGACTCGGCGAACCGGAACACGGCCGTCTTGACCATGACCATGAGCAGGGCCGAGCCGGCGCCATGCCCCGTGACATCCCCGATGACGAACAGCAGGGAACCGTCGTGCAGCCGCACCAGATCGCCGTAATCCCCGCCGAGCTCCGAGGCGGTCTGGTGGAACAGATCGAACTCCCATCCGGGAAGGCCCGGCATGCGGGAGGGCATCAGAGCCTTCTGCACGCAGCGGGCCATGTCCATCTGACGAAGGCGGCCGGCCATCTCGTTGAACAGCGCCATCAGATCGCCCAGCTCGTCTTTCTGGTCGGAGGCGAGCGTGATGTCGAACCGTCGTTTCCGCAGCGCGGCAAGCCCCATCGAGAGCTCCCCGACGGGAACGAGAAAGGTGTCGGCCAGGATGCCTCCGGTCAGGAACGCCACCAGGAGAATGATTCCCATGGCCAGGAGCAGGAGATCCCGGCCGGCGGCCCCTTCCCTGGCAAGTTCGGCTTCGGGGAACAGGGCGAACAGAGTGAATCCGGAGATCCGCTCTCCCGGCAACGCCGTCACCAGCCAGGCTCCGTCGTCGCTCGTCAGCCGGCCCGACCAGGCCTGGCCCATCAGCCGCACCCGGGCCGTCAGGCGTCCGAGGGACGGTATGCCGGAGGCGACGTCGGGCAGCCAGAGTTCCCGGGAGGGTTCACAGGCCGCGAGACGCCACGCGACATCGCCGAGCGCTTCCCGTGACTGGAAGCGCCTGGCCAGGTATCTTCGGATCGCATCCCGGGTGTCCTGGGCGATGTTGATGAAGGCGAAGGGATGGCCGGGATCGCGGTAGACGTCCCAATACCAGAGGAAGCTGCGCATGCCGATGCGGAACAGGTGCACCATGTCGGGATGAGAGATGATGTAGGGGAAGCCCATTTCGGTGCTGTCGAACACCAGTCGCGCCATCGGATCGATCGTCTGCTTTTCCAGCGATATGCGACCGGGCGGAAGTGCCCGTTCCATGCAAACGCAGCAGAAGGAAGCGAAAATCCGCTCCATCCCCTCCAGCAGGTAGGGGTTGCTGGCGCCCCCCATGACGGTGCCGAACCGATCCCGCAGTTCGAGCCGGCCGAGGCGGCCGTCGCGCACCAGCTCGGTCGCGGAGGCGTTGGCCCCTGCGAGGTCGGAGCTCCAGCGGTGATCGTCCCGGATCCGGCGGAACTCGATGCCGTGGCGGAGAATCTCCTGATCGAACTCGCGGTCGATCCGCATCAGGATCTCCCGGCCGGTGTTCCAGACGTTCGTCATCCGGGTGTCGCGGCGATCGCGCAGCATGCGGAACCCCAGATATCCCAGCCCGGCGATCGGCAGAGCCGCGGCCAGGAGGAAGACGAGGGCGAGTTTCAGCCGGAGAGCGGCCGTTTCCATCGCCTGGCGCACGAGGAAAAATCCGAAGAGGGCGGCAAACAGCCCGCCGTAACCCACGCCGCGCCGCATGCGGCCGATGTCTGCATCGGAAACGGCCAGGGAGGCGAGAATCGTGACGTCCCCCGTCGCTGACCGCATCCAGAGCCGATCATCGACGAGGCGCGTGGCGCCGCCCCCCTCGCGACGGAGGGCAGCGAGTTCCCTCGGCATTCGTTCGAGGCGGGGGCCGGCGACCATACGCCAGCCGCTTTCCGGCAGCCGAGCCAGCACCTGGAGGGAACGTCGGGCCTGCTTCCGGCCGGAGCGTGCGGCAAAGCGCATGAGCGCCGCCTGGTCCGGGGATTTCCAGAGGACGAGCAGGCAGCCGGACCGGTCTTCGGAGGAGGCCGGACTTCGCCGCATCCAGAGGATGCATCCGTCCTGCCGGCGAACGCGAAAGGTCTGAACCACTCCTTCACGCCGCCGCAGGTCGGTGATCCGGAAATCACTTCCCAGCGCCGCGCAGAATGTTTTGAGAAGGCGCCGGTCCTCGAGGGAACGGGCGGGGGTGAGGGGGGAGACGAGCTGGGTCCACAGCTTCTGCATCACGAATCTGGCGCGAAGCGGAGTTCCCGGGGGTGCCGCAAGGGCTCCGGCGGCATCGAACGGGTAGGTCTCGATGCCGGACTCCGCGGCTCGGAGAACGATGCTTTTCCCGCTGCCGATCGGAGAGAGACTCCGTCGAACGAGGCGGCCGGCGATGCGTTTCATCCGGCGTTCCGCCCAGGTGAAAGGGTCCAGGCTGCCTGCGATGGGACCCATGAGGGCATCGAGGCGGGCTTTCACGGCTGCGACGCGGGATTCTTGCTCCGTCTGGAGGGTGGATAAGCCGAGGGCGATCAGCAGCAGGGGCGGAAACACCCCCAGAAGCAGCGGAATGAGCCAGAGCCTGCGGGCAGGTCGAGGGCCCGGACAGGCAGGGCTCATCGACGGCAGCTCATCCGATCGTCACTCGATCGCGGCCGCGAGCGCCGAGGCGGCATCACCTTTTTCGGTCGCCAGGTAGAAGAAGCCCGACATCTCGAGAACGGCCGAATGATGCTTGTCGAGCCCGTAAACGGCAAGGCGGCCGTCGTTGTCGTCGATGACCCGGCTCGCGATGTCCAGGAGAGCGGCCACGCCGGGGCTGCTGATCAGCTCGACTCCGGAAAAATCGATGACGTAACGGGTGATGCCCTGCTGGAGCGAGAGTTCGACGTCACTCTTGAGGGTGGCGCCGCCGGTTCCCTCGAGGTAGCCGTTCACCGAAAGCACGAGCACTTCCCCTTCGCGGCGGGGGGTGAAGGAAAATTTCTGGACCATGTCGCGCCTCACTCTCTTCCGGGTTGCCCGCATTCTACCGTTCACAGAAACGATGCGCAAGGATGGAAACAGCCGGAAATAAAAAATGTGTCGGCGGCGCGACACATTGAAAGGGAGTTAGGGATATGGTTGTCGTCCCCGCCAGGTCGATCTTCAAGTTGAAGAAGAACCTCACGTGAACTTCATAAAGATGATCGGCACCCGGTTCGGGAATCCGAAGAGGGGAAGGAGAAAAAAATTCCTGATCGGTCGAACACCCTGATCAGATGCGGATCAGGAAGTTTCGGGATTTTGGGGCTTCGTGGCCGGCGCGGGGATGACGATAGATACCCTGAACGCAACCAAACCAGTTTCGGGAGGCCGCCGAATGAACACTGAATGCCTGATGACGATTCCCGAGTTGATGAAATATCTCCAGGTCAAGCGCAACACGATCTACACCCTGCGCAAGCTGGGCCTGCCGACCGTCAAGATCGGCCGCTCGGTCCGGTTCCGCGTGGCCAGCGTTCTGACCTGGCTCGCCGATATGGAACAGACCGGTCGGGGCAGTGTCGATGCTCTCGTGAAGAGCGACTCCTCGCATCTACTCTGACATCCATGTCCGGCGCCGCGGCAGAGATCTTCGGCCTGCTGGCGTTCTCACTGACGGTGGGAACGCTGTTCAGCAGGACGTTTTTCGGCCTCGTCGAAAGCTGGTTCGACCCCGCCCTTCAGATCGGTCCCAGACGGCGCCGCAACTGAAGGCCGCGGGATGCTATTTATATAGCCGCGTATAATTCCACCAGCTTCCCATGACCTTCTTGTAATAATCGCGCGTCTCGGGAAGAGGCACGCGGTCGAGGCGGGTCAGCACGGGAAGGTGCGCATATGGCCCCTGCTCGACTTTCCGGGTGATATTCCCCTGACCGCCGTTGTAGGCGGCTGCGGCGAGGAAGAGATCGCCGCCGAACAGGTCGCGTAGGTATCCGAGATACCAGATCCCGAAGGCGATGTTGCGATCGACATTCCAGAGAGAGTCGGATCGGAACTTGCCCTTGATGCCGAGTTTGCCGGCGATCCATTTGCCGGTCGAGGGCAGGATCTGCATCAGACCATGGGCATTGCTGCGCGAGAGGATCGTCGGATTGAAGTGGCTCTCCTCGCGCATGATCGACAGCGCCCAGTAGGGATCGATACCGTATTTTTTCGATTCGCGCTGGATCAGGGTCCACCAGGGGCGCGGATAATGCGCTCTCCAGGCCCACGCGGGCAGGCTCGCGGCGGAGCGGCCCTGTTCGAGGGTGGTGCGCATCAGGATCTCCCCGATCGCCACGGTCAGGTTGTGCTGGCCGGCCGCTTCGGCCGTGTCGACGGCGAGCTTGAACAGGCCCATGTCCTCCGGGTGAGCGGCAAGAAGCGAACGTATTTCCTCGCGGGCGATCCCTTCGAAGGGGCTCCGTAACAGGGCGGACCAGGCGGCGGCGCGGCTCTTCCACTTCTTTGCCGGGGCCGGGGTTTTGCCGTCCTGAGGCAGAGGGGCTTTCCGTCGGTCCGGAGACAACCAGTAGAGGTAGAAGGAGTGAGGGTAGACGCTCTCGAGACGCTCGAGCAGGTGTTTTCCCTCGGAAGTGGTCGTACCGGCACAGACGGCGGCATATCCCAGGGCATCGTCGGCGCGATGATGCCCCGGGAACGAGCCGGCCATCAACCGGAACCAGGCGGAAGCCGGCAGGTTGGTGCCGCGATCGAACCGCTCGAGGCCCATTTCGTAGAGGTGAACCGGCAGGAGCGAGAGCTTTTTCGCCGCCGCATCACCGCAAAGGATTTCGGCTTCGGCGAGGGCCATCTGGTCCTGGCCGGAGGTGAAGGCCGAGCGCATCAGCCGGTAGCGCGCCGCAAGGGGGTCGACGGGCGGTTTTCCCCAGGTGAGAGCGTCCTGGAACTCGGGCACGGCTTCGGCATGGCGTGAAGCGGCGCTGAGGATGTCGCCGCGGATCTGATGGGCGAAGGCCTTGGAAGCCGGATCGATGCCGGGCGTGGAGAGAACGCCGGCGAGGAGCGCCAGAGCCCGGTCGCGGCCACCGGCGAGAGCAGCGGCCTCGGCCTGGAGAATCACCCCGATGACGCCCCCGTGGGCTCCAAGGGCGGAGCGAAGGGTCGGAATCAGCCGGTCGACCTTCGCACCGAGTTTTTCCCGGGACGCGGCGCGGATGATCTCGACCCACTCGTCGGGGGTGAAGGCCCAGCCCGCGGGGGAGGCGACGATGGTGTCGAGCAGCTTCACGCTCTCGGCCATGTTCTGGTAGAACGCCGTCTCGGCGCGGTAGGCGCGAAGGGCCTCGAGAGCGGCGAGACTGCGTTCCCGGGAGGCGGGCGGATGCAGATCGATCAGGGCCTCGAGGGCACGTCCGCGCTGGTAGGGAGTCGCCAGACCGCGGGCGATCTTCGTGAGCCGCTCGAGAGCCGGGGCTCCGCGCAGTTTTGCAGCCAGGATGACGTAGGAAAGCCCGGCCTGACGGGCGGGCAGCCACTCCTCGCCGCGATTCAGCAGGTTTTCGCCGACACGGAGCGCTTCCTCCTCGCGTCCGGCCTGACGCAGGGCGTCGGCCAGCAGGGAGAGGCGGAGATCCTCGAGGACGGCGGACGGCCCGAGGCGTTCGAGCAGCGCCGCGGTCTGGGCGTGCTGGCCCTTCTTCGCGGCGGCCTGGACGGCCGACAACTGGGACTCGAACGATGCCTCCGCCGGAGCGGGTGCGAACGACGAGAGGGCAAGCCAGCCGGCCGCGCCCAGCGCGATCGCCGTCCAACCCATCGATATATATGATTTATTATATTTACACCCGATCATGACACACCTCCGGATCGTTCGTTCCGGCATCGTCCCTGCCGGCAGCCCGAACGTTGTACCGCAATATCCAGGCGGATGCAACCCACGAGTTGAATAATGCGGCCGTGGGGAGTAGACTACGGAGCATCACATGTCTGAATGAGGGGAGCGCCAAACCATGGGATCCTTGATGGTCGAGATCTGGGATGCGACGGGAAACAAGAAGGTCAAAGCCGAACTGCCCGACGACGAGGCGGTCAACCGCATCCTGATCCTTCTGATCGACCGGATGAGCCTGCCGCGATTCACCCCCGACGGCCAGCTGATGAGTTACAAGTTCCATCACAAGGCTTCGGGCCGGCAGTTGCTCGATGACGAGTCGCTCCACCAGGCCGGCGTCCAGGCCGGCGACGTGCTCCGCATCCAGCCCGAGATCACCGCCGGACGCCTCCCGTGAGACGCGATCCCCCGGGGTCGGCCGAACTGCCGCCGATCCTGTCGATTTCCCCGTATGAAGAGGAACACCGGTTCTCGCGGTTCGAGCTGATCCGGTGGTGGGAGCAGAAGCGGCTGGCCGAGGCGAAGATCCTCGTGATCGGCGCCGGGGCGCTCGGGAACGAGATCGTCAAGAATCTCGCCCTGTTGGGGGTGGGAAACGTCCTTCTCGTCGACTTCGACCGGATCGAGCCCTCGAATCTATCGCGATCGGTATTGTTTCGGGAACGCGACCGGGGCAGGTTCAAGGCCGAAGTGGCGGCGGAGCGGGCGCGCGACCTGTTCCCCGGCATCTGGATCAAACCGCTGTGCGTCAACGCGGTCACGGATCTCGGCCTGGGAGTTTTCTACTGGGCCGATGTCGTGATCGGCGGCCTCGACAACCGCGAGGCCCGTCTGACGATCAACCAGAACGCGTTCCGGGCCGGCAAGCCCTGGATCGACGGGGCGATCGAGGTTCTGAACGGCGTGGCGCGGGTGTTCGCCCCCGGCGACGGCCCCTGCTACGAGTGCACCATGAGCCAGATCGACTGGAAGGTGCTGAACGCGCGCAAGGCCTGCACCCTGCTGACCCGTGACGAGATGCTGTCGGGCAAGACCCCGACGACCCCGACGATGGCGAGCATCATCGCCGGCATCCAGTGCCAGGAGGCGCTGAAGCTGCTCCACGGCCTCGAGACGATCTCGGGCAAGGGCTACATTTTCGAGGGGCTGAACTTCAACAATGACCTGATCGGCTACAAGCGCAAGCCCGACTGTTTCAGCCACGAGAGCTTCTCGCCGGTCACCCCGCTCGAGGCCGGAGTCGCGACCCTGACGCTTGCCGATGCGCTCGCCCGGGTGAGGGGCGATCTCGGCCCCGAGGCCGTTCTCGAGCTGCGCCAGGACGTTCTCGTCGGCTTCACCTGCCAGGAGTGCGGCGCGGAAACCGAGCACCACGCCTCCCTCGGCCGGATCCACGAGTCCGAAGCCGCCTGTCCGACATGCAAGAAGCTGCGATTCCCGGTGCTCGCCCACCAGTTCGACGGCAGCGAGCCCTGGCAACAACGCACACTGGCCGAGCTGGGCGTGCCGCCGTTCGACGTGTTCATCGGCCGTGACGGCGAACGTCAGGCGTATTACCTGCTGGACGGCGACCGTCACGAGCTGCTCGGACCCCTTGCAGAGCCGGTGGTGAAGGCATGAGCAAACCCGAAAATCCCCCGACCACCCAGGGTCTCGATTTCCAGACCGGCACGTCGGTTCCGGATTCCCGGAAAAAGCCGTTCCCGGCACGCGAGAGCATCGAGCCGCGGGTCGTGATCGAAAAGGCGGTGTTCGACGAACTGCTGGCGCATGGCCGCGAGACGACCTCGGTCGAGCTGTGCGGCGTGCTCGTCGGTTCGACGGCCCGCGACGATGCCGGACCGTATCTCACGATCGACGGCAGCATCCGGGGCCAGCACACGCGCAACGACGGGGCCCAGGTCACCTTCACCCACGAGACCTGGGACCACATTCATAAAGAGATGGAGACGCGGTTCAAAGGCCGCACGATCGTCGGGTGGTATCACACGCACCCGGGCTTCGGCATCTTCCTCTCGGACATGGACAAGTTCATCCAGGACTACTTTTTCAACCAGCCATTCCAGGTCGCCCTGGTGATCGACCCGATCACGCAGAAAGAGGGGCTGTTCGCCTGGGTCGAAGGGAAAACGCGGCCCCTGACCCGCTGCTGGATCGGAAAGGAACTGCGCAAGCTCACCTGCGGCGCCGTCGGCACGGGCGAGACGCGGGAAGCCCCGCCCGCCGGGAACGCGCGGGCAGCGCCGGCCGGACAACGCCCCGCAGTCCCGGCCGCGCCGGACTCCGGGACCGCAACGAATAATAGTGATAATTATACTTCTTTCATTCCCCTGCTGCTGGCATTCGTGCTCGGACTGGCGATAGCGTTCCTCGCGCTCCGCGCGACCCTCGTCCAGGCGGCCCTGACCGCCTCCCGGGCCGAGACGCGTGAGTTGCTGGGCTCCTGGGCATCCGACACGGCGGCGGCCGAGGAGCTGCGGCTGTTGCACGCCCGGCTTGCGGCCCTTGCGGGGCGCTCGGCAGGGCTCGTCGGTCCGACCGGTGCGTATCCCGTGACGGGCGCCTCGTTCACGGCTGAGCTGGACGACATCTGCGGCCGTGTCGAGGCCATCGCCTCATCGGCCGCCGACCGGCGTTCGCGGGTTCAGCGCGTGCTGGCGACCCTGCCGCCCGGGCCCGTCTCCACCGAGGAGCGGACGGAGCAGCTTCAGATGCAGATGACCCAGTTGCGGGCCGTGCTGGGGGAGAGTCTGCTGGTCCAGCTCGCGCCGTATCTCGAAGCCCTGGCGGCCGGTTCCCGGGATGAGATCCGGCTGACGTATGCCCGGCGGATCGTGCGGCTGATCATCGAACTGAACCCGGCCCTGGAAGCCGAGCTGAAACAGAAAGTCCCCGGGCTGGTCCCATGAGCGGCGTCCCCGGAGATCAGGAGAGAGGAACATGACCGAAGAGGCACCGATCGTCATCAACAAACGGGACCTGCGGGGTTCCCATATCGAGGAGATGCTCCAGATGGAGCAGGCGGCCCGGCGGCCGCTGACCCCGACCGAGCGCGCCCCGGTCGAGACGGCCCTGTGGTTGAATCCGATCGTCTATACCTCGGTCGCCGGCCTGCTGGGGGCGATTCTGGCCTGGGCCGTCATCGAGCCGCTGATCACCAAGACGGCCCGGAACGAGTCGGGGATCGGCCTCGTGCTGATGATCCCGATCGCGGCGGCCCTGATCGGGTGTTTCGTCGGCCTGATCGAAGGCATCATGTCGCGCAACCTCCCGAAAGCGGCGCGGTGCGGCGGGATCGGGCTCGGGATCGGCCTGGCCTGGGGGATTGCCGGGATGATTCTCGGCGGCATGGTGATCCAGATGATCTGGGCCGTCGGGGCGAGCATGTTCATCAGCCGGCCGCCGGGACCGGTCGAGGATCCCCTGGCCCTGCTCACGCCGGGCATGGTGTTCATGATCATTTCGGGCCGCGCCCTGGCCTGGACGATCGTCGGGGCCGGCATGGGCGTCGGCCAGGGCTGGGCGCTCGGCTCGAAGAAGCTGTTTCTGAACGGGCTGGTCGGCGGACTGCTGGGCGGCTTCCTGGGCGGCCTCGTGTTCGACCCGATCGGCCTGGCACTGACCAAGTCGGGCATCGGCTCTTCGGGGGCCGTCAGCCGCCTGATCGGACTTGGCATCATCGGGGCGATGGTCGGGATCTTCATCGGTCTCGTCGAGAATCTGACGAAGGACGCCTGGCTGGTCATGAAATCCGGTGCCCTGCGGGGCAAACAGTTCGTCATCTACCACAACCCGACGGTCATCGGCAGCTCACCGAAATGTGACATCTATATTTTCAAGGATCCGGCGGTCGAGCCGAAACACGCCGAAATCCGACAGGTCGGCGGCAAGTTCGAGCTCGTCGACAACAAAAGCCCGCAGGGGGTTTTCGTCAACGCGCAGCGCGTCACCCGCAAGATCCTCGAAAAAGGCGACGTGATCGTGATCGGCGAAAGCCTGCTCGAGTTCCAGCAGAAAGAGCGAGCATGAACACCATCCCCCCCTCCCCCGCCCCGCCTCCGCGCCCGTCGGCAGGCCGCCCCGCCACCCCGTCGGCAGCCGCATCCCCGTCCGTGCGAGTCACCCCGGAACCGGCCCGCGAGGAGCAGATCGGCAAGACCTGTTCCACCTGCGGCACCGGGATCTCCCGGGACGAACTGGTCGTGACCTGCCCGCTCTGCTCGCTCCCCTACCATCACGACTGCTGGAAAGAGATCGGGGGCTGCGGCACCTATGGCTGCAAGGCCGCTCCGGCCGTCACCAAGACGGAGGCGGTCGCCGAGGACGCGTTCACCCCGGGCTGGACGGCGGAAAAAAAGTGCCCTGCCTGCCAATCGAGCATTCTTGCGAACGCGCTGATCTGCAAATACTGCAAGGCCGTCTTTCCGACCGAGCGGCCCATGACCTCTGCGGAGTGGACCGCGCGCGAGTATGACGGGGCGGATCTGGTGCGGATGCGCAATCTGGTGATCGCCCAGTTCGTCGCGAGCGCCCTCGGCTGCCTCTTCATCTTTTCCCTGCCCGCCAACCTGGTTGCGATGTTCACGGAAAGCTGGCTGTTCGACGTGAAGCGGCTTCCGCCGCCCCTCCGCATCCTGTTCTACGCGGGGTTGGGCGTTTCCGTTCTCTGGGGCGTGCTCGCCCTGTTCTTCGGCATCTACTCAGCTCTATTTTGATGAATACACCGTCAAGAGCCGAACCCGTCGTCGTCGACGCCCTCCGCGCCGGGGCGCTCTGCCCCACCTGCGGCAAGACGATCCGCGAGGGCGAGGAAGGCATGATCTGCGGCCGTTGCGGCTCCCTGAACCACACGTCCTGCTGGAATGCGGACGGCTGCGGAGGGTATCACTGCCGGCCGGACCGGGCAGCCGCGATGGAAAGCGGGCCGGCCGACATCGTGATCACGAAGGGCGATCTTTCCGGCGTTCGGCAGCTTCCGCCCGGTGCCCGCCATGGTTCGGCCGCCCTGGCCGAGGAGCTGGCGAAGCGGGAAACCCGCTGGTCGGTCATGGCCGTCATCGCCCTGATCCTGGGAACGGGTGCGCTCGGGTTCAGTCTCTGGAACTTCTCCACCGGCAGCGGCCCCTCGGGCGGAGGCGGCACGACGGTGTTCTTCCTGTTTTCCCTCACCGGCAGCCTGCTTTCGGTCGTCGTGGGAGCGCTCTCCCTGGCCATGATCCAGCAGAATCGCGACCTGAAGGGGAACCTGTTCGCCTTCGCCGGCATGGGTGGCGGCATCGCGGCGCTGGCCCTGACGTTCATCCCGCTGTGGAGCGGAAGCGAGCGGCCCATGGGCGGGGTGAAGTTCGATATGGGCAAGGTTTCGGATACGATCCGGGCCGCGGAACCCCGTATCCGAGCGTCGCTGATGGCGAACGTGCACATCCGCTCCGGCTCGGGATTCTCAGAGGGAACCGGCTCCGGCATCGCGCTCTGCAACCGCGACGCGTTCACCTATATCCTGACGAATGCCCATGTGTTGTCCCTCGGGGAGGAGGTCGACACCCTCGCGGCACTCGAGCGCAAGGCGCGGGATGTCGAGGTCACCTTCTTTTCCGGCGAGTCGGCGCGGGCAACCCCCGTGTGGCTTGCCCCGGACGGCATCGACCTGGCCATCCTCCGGGTCGCGACCCCACCGGGCTTCTCGCCCGTCATCAAGTATCAGCCGAACCGTCAGCTCTCGATGGGCCAGCGGGTGTTCGCGATCGGCAACCCGATGGGCCTGAACTGGACCTACACGGAAGGGGTCATCTCGGCGTTGCGGACGAACCGGTATGGCTCCCGGGATCTGACCGTCATTCAGATGCAGACCCCGCTCAACCACGGCAATTCGGGCGGCGGGCTGTATGATCCCGAGGGGTATCTGATCGGCGTCAACACCTGGATCTACGCGAAAACCGTGTCGGAGGGGCTGAACTTCTCGCTCGCGATCGACGAGTTTTTCCGGGTGCTCGAACCCGAATGGGCGAAGATTCTCACATTGCCCGGCATCCAGCCGGCGGAAAAGGGCAGCGACGGATGAGCATCAGACTGAAGCGACTCCAGGCGGATTACGAAAAGATCGTCGAGACGTTCAAGGCGGGCGGCCGCATCCTCATCAAGGCCGTCACCGGCAATCCGCCCGAAAAATACCAGATCGAATTTCTGGTCAACAGTCTCGTGATGAAACCCGACGGCCAGGTCGCCGTCAAGAACAGCCACCTGGCCGAAATATACCTTACGCGATCTTATCCGCGGCAGCCCCCCCAGTGCCGGATGCTCACGCCGGTGTTCCATCCGAACATCGCCCCGCACGCGATCTGCATCGGGGATCACTGGGCGGCGGGCGAGTCGCTGTCGCACCTGATCGTGCGGATCGGGGAGATGCTGTCGTATCAGAGCTACAATCTGAAGAGTCCGCTGAACGGAGAGGCCGCGAAATGGGCCGACAAGAACCGGTCGCGGTTTCCGATCGACAAGATGGATTTCTCGGCGTATTACGAAGCCGGGGAGACGATCCTCTCGGAGCAGCAGGCGGGCGCGATCGGGGAGGGAAGCTCGATGGCCTGTGCCAACTGCGGCACCCGCGTGCAGGGTTCGGACATCATCGTCTGCTCGTCGAAGCACCCGGTGTGTTCCAGCTGCGCCCTGTCGTGCGCGGCCTGCGGCCGGCAGTTGTGTCTCAAGTGCCTGACCAGCACCTGTTCGGCTTGCGGCCAGATCGTCTGCGCGCATTGTCACTTCAAGTGCCGCTCCTGCCAGGCGGACCTGTGCCCGGCGCACACGGCGAACTGCCACGTGTGCGGCGCCCCCGCCTGCAACGACTGCAGCGTCGCCTGCGCCGCCTGCGGCAAGCCCACCTGCCTGGATCACATCCGGCAGCTCCCGGCCACGGGTGAGTACCGATGCAGCAAATGCATTTCTTGATTTTCCTGATCCCCGGCAGTAGGCTGGGACAGAATCGTTCGAGGCGGAGAGGATATGGCTGGTAACGCAAGCTGTAACTACTGCAAGACACAGATCGAGATTCCCGACGGGTATAACCGCCCGTTCATTCCCTGTCCCCAGTGCAAGCGCATGGTGACGGTCACCGCGACCCCGCGCCCCGCCGGGCCGCCCCCGGCCAGGCCCGCGACGTTAGCCCCGCCGCCGCCCCCGCGCGATGCGACGCCGTCGTTTTCGTCTTCCGGGATGAGCGATCCCGCCCATCCCCCGCCGCCTCCGCCCCCAGCGGCCGGCGACGACGTTCTTCCCGAGGTGATGAAGGCGAACAAGAAGGTTCTGGGCAAGTCGTGCGGGGTCTGCGGAAAGCCGATCGCCCTCGGCGAGCAGATCCACAACTGCCCCGCCTGCCGCTCGGTCAACCACGACACCTGCTGGACCCGCTCGGGCGGCTGCACCTCGCCCTCCTGCGCCGCATCCCGGCCCGGCCATGCGACCGCCGGAGGTTCGGGATTCCCGGCGGGATCGATGGCCGGTGGTCCGGCCGCCCCTCCGCCTCCGGGCGGAACGGTCCCCTGCCGCTGGTGCAAGGAACCGATCGCGCGCGGGGCGCGCAAATGCAAGCATTGCAACGAGTATCAGAGCGACGAGGATCGAGCCACGCTCGGAGGTCTCGGGAAGACCGCCGCCGGTATCGACGAAGTCGCCCTTTCGACCACCGACTGGATCGGCGTCGTCTGCTGTCCGATCATCGCGTTGATCCAGGGACTCGTCTACGTCGCCCAGGGAAACCCCAAAGGACAGCGGCTGATATTGTATTCCATCATATCCATCGGCATCAACGGCGTCATCCAGGCGCTCGGCGGGAAGCACTGACCGGAACGCGATGCGGTCCGATCCGGTCACGGCGGAAGCGCGGTTTCACGCGTATCAGCGGCACCAGCTCGTCGTCGCGGTTCTGATCGTCCTTGCCGCCCTGATCCTGACGCCGGCGCCTCCGGGCGGCGAGCTCGTTTCCCTGCTCGGCCGGGAAATTCCGGCGCTGTGCCCCCACCAGCTCCTGTTCCAGGCGAAATGTCCGGGCTGCGGCCTGGTACGCAGTTTCACGGCATTCGCGCACGGACGGATCGGCGAGGCGGCGGCGTTCCACCGGCTGGGCATCCTGCTGTTCCTCGTCGTCGCCGCCCAGATTCCGCTGCGCGCCTGGCTGCTGCGGAAAGGCCCGGCGGGGCTGACACCGCCGGTCGCCGCGTTCCTGCACTGGTCGGGTCCCGCGCTGATCGGATCTCTGATCCTCTCCTGGGTGGGGGAACGATTCGGCTGGTTCTGACGTTGCAATTGTACCGGGTTTCCTGTATACATACCTGAAATACTCGCCCTTCTTGGCATTCCGGGCGAAACTGTTCCGAGGAGAGAACTCAATGAAGCTGTATACCACCGACAAGATCCGCAATATCGGGCTCGTCTCCCACGGCGGAGCCGGCAAGACCTCGCTGACCGAAGCGCTGCTGTTCCACACCGGCGCCAATTCGCGCATCGGCAAGGTCGACGACGGTTCGTCCGTGATGAACTACGATCCCGAAGAGCTGAAGCGCAAGACCACGGTGGGCACGTCCCTGGCCTGCCTCGAGTGGAAGGATGTCAAGATCAACCTGCTCGACACGCCCGGCTTCGACGATTT
>JAKQOH010000121.1 GCA_029565415.1 Candidatus Rifleibacteriota bacterium
GCCCGTCCCGAGCGGCGCCACCATGACCGAACTGATCGTCCAGGGCGCGCTGTATGTCGGAACCACCGACGCGCGCATCCTGTTCACTTCGGCCGAGACCTTCCCCCGCCGCGGCAGCTGGGGCGGCCTGAAGTTCCTCTCGACCAACGATCCCAACAATCAGCTCAAATATACGACCGTCATGTTCGCCGACACCGGTGTGCGCAGCGAGGGCTCGACGCCGGCGATCGAGAACTCCGAGTTCGGCCTCTGCGTCGTCGGCCTCGACCTCGGCCTCTCGACGGCCCTGAACATCCGTTACAACATGATCCGCGACTGCAACATCGGCCTGGTCTCGGCCAACTCGAATATTCGAAACAATATTTTCATCGACGACCAGGTCGCCGCCAGCACGCTGGGCGCCGACGTGTTCGAGAACAACACCGTCGACTGTCTGGTCGGCCTCGAGATCCCCTTCGGCGAGCCCACGATCAAGAACAATATTTTTGCCTATACGGGAAGCGGCCGCGCGCTGTACGGCATCAACCAGACGCAGCCGACCGCGACGCCCTCGATCTCCTTCAATGACATCAATAACTATACCTTCGCCACGAACGGCCTGACCGTCGCGACTGGAACGGGCAACATCGACGTCGATCCGCTGTTCATCGGCGGCGCGGTGTTCGACTACCGGCTGCAGAGCGTGGCGGGCGGGTATGCCTCGGATTCGCCGTGTCTGACGGCCGGCGAGAACGGAGGTCAGATGGGCCGGTATGGGCCCTGATCACCACTCGAGATCCGCGATCCCCGAGGCGTTGACGCGATACCGCGCGTCGACGCCTTTTTTGAACGGCGACTCGCCGACGAGCACGATGTCGACCCGGCGGTTCTGACGCTGCTGTTCCTCGGTCGGCAGACCGGGATCCTTCGCGATCGGCTTGTTCGAGGCGAAGGCAGCCAGCGACACCTTGTTCTGGGCCACGAAGCCGCGGCTGACGAGATACCCCAGCACGGCGACGGCACGGCTCGAGGAGAGGCCCCAATTCGGGGAGAGGCCGCTTCCCACAGGCTTTCCCTGCTCGTCGGTGTGGCCTTCGATGATCAGCTCGTTGGGCACCTCGGCAAGAATCAGCCCGACCGAGTCGAGCAGCTGCTTCGAGGTGGGCTTCAGCTTGTCCGAGCCCGTGTCGAACAGAACCCCCGACACGAGACTGATCACCATGCCCCGCGCATCCATGCCGACCCGCACCTGATCCGCAAGGCCGTCGCGCTGCAACGTCCGGGCGATGTTCTTCGCCACGAGCTTGTAGGCGGCCGGAATGATGCGGGTGCTGCCGACGAGCCTGGGCGGCGCGTTCGTCATCAGCGGGCTCGTCTCGAACGGTGAGGAGGGGGTCGGAAAGATGGTGGCAAGCGAGTAGCCGAGGCGCTCCTGGACGTTTTTCGCAACGCCTTTCAGCTTCGCCGCATCGACCTGGGAGAACGTGTACATCATGATGAAAAACGCCATCAGCAGCGTGATCATGTCGGCATAGGTCAGCAGCCACCGCTCGGTGTTGCCGTGTTCTTCCTCTTCGTGCTGCTTCCGGCGCATCGTTCCTCCGGCGTCCGTCTCAGGGCGTCACTGGCGGCCGTCGCCTCTCACGAGACGTTCGGTTTCGAAGACGCCGACCATATCCGGCGTCATGAACACCTTCAGCTTCTCTTCGACCAGCCTGACCGCCTCTCCGGCCTGGATCGCGAGAACCCCTTCGATCATCGCCTGGCGGGCAAGGGCCAGTTGCATATCCTTCGCCTTGACCCGCTCCGCGATCGGCAGGAAGATCATGTTCGCGCTGAGGATGCCCCAGAACGTGGCGAGGAACGCGACGGCGATGGCACCGCCGATCTTCGAGGGATCCTCGAGATTGGCGAGCATGTGCACCAGCCCCATGACGGTCCCGATGATGCCCAGGGTCGGCGCAAACCCGCCCAGGGACGCGAAAATTTTCGCCCCGACTTTCGTCTTGCGCGTGTATTCCTCGAACTCGACCTCGAGGATGTCCTGGACCGCTTTCCGGTCCAGTCCGTCGACGACGAGCTGGAGGCTGCGCCGCATCCAGGGATCGGCGAGCTCGGGAATCCGTGCCTCGAGCGACAGGACGCCCTCCTTGCGGGACTTCTGGGCGAGATCCAGCAGTTCGAGGGACATCGCCACCTGGTCGATATCGCGATGATCGAGAAAAGCCTTTCGGAGAGCGACGGGAATCTCCCGCAGCTGCTCGGGCGGAAAGGCGATGACGATGACGCCGGAGATGCCCCCGAAGATGATCAGCATGGCCGAGAAGTTGAAGAAGGCCACGATCGCGTGCAGCTTGAAATGACTGTCGATGAGGATGGAAAGGGCAAGCGCCCCGAATCCGATCAGGAACCCGGCCACGACCGATTTCTGCATCGATGTCCCTCACGCCCGGCGACCGCCCCGGCCAGGGGAACAAGCCGACGGATATAATATATTTATCTATTTATGCAGCCGGCGTCGTGTCGGGCGGGTTCTTGTCATCGGACGGGGGTGTCTTGTCCCCGTCTCCGTCGTCACCGTCGGGCTTTTCGCCGTCTTCGCCGCCTTCGAGCAGCTCGCCCTGTTCGAGGGCGCGGATCCACCAGTTGATCAGTTCTCCGTTTTCCTTGAGGAACTGCTTGAAGCTGACTTTCTGACCGTCTTCGCACTCTTCCCGGTACTGGTCGGTGACGAACTGGGTCAGGGGCTCCATGACGACCGGATCGAGGAACACGCCGGCACCGACGAGGAACCGCATATCGCCCAGCCGGAGCACGCGGGTGTACAGGATGCTGTCCTTGTGGATCCCTTCAGCCGATCCGGCCGCTTCGAACACCTCGAAATCCTCGCCGAGGAACACGTCCCGAAGACTGATCGACCGGCCCGGAGTGATCTCCTTCACCTGCAGAAGCGTCAGATGGGTTTCTTTCAGGGCTTTGCAGATCTGGGTTTCCTGGAGCGTCAGATCGTCGGAATACCGGGCGAGGAACTCGTCGATCAGGGCGTTGCCCTCGGCGTCGGTGTCGTCCAGCAGGAACCAGGAGAGGAACAGGAACTCCTCGGTCGGGTTGAACTCGTATTCTTCGCCCTCGGCCATGTTGTAAAACACTTCGAGGGCCTCCCCGAGGGCCTCCTGATACTCGTCTTCGAGCGTGAAGGCCATGAGCTTCGCGAAGAGGTCGCCGAACAGGTTCTTGAGAGCGTCGATCTGGGGTTCCATGAATGCCTTTCCTTTTACGATGCCGCCATGCTACCCCGGCCGGGCGGCGAAATCAAGCCTGCCGGCGCCGGTTCAGACGCCGGAGAAGCATTTCCAGCGCCTCATCGGCCTCCCGATGCCGGATCAGGCGGGCGACGGCGATCAGGACCGCCCCCCCCGCAACACCGGCCACGCCCAGGGCCGCCAGTTCCGCCCCGAAGACCGGTAATCCCGGCAATCCCGAGCGCAGCGCGGCGAGCATGCGTGGTTCGAGAGCGCCCGCCACGAGGGCCGCCACGGCTCCCGAAACGAGGGTGCGCAGGAATGATCCGGCAACGCCAAACCGCCCGAACCCGCCCAGACGGCGCGAAAGAACGACATACAGGAAGGCGGTGTTCACGCACGCCCCGACCGAGGTTCCCAACGCAAGCCCCTCGTAGCCGAAGGGACCGACGAGAGCGAGATTCGCCCCGATGGCCGCGACCACGGCGGTCAGGCTGGCCTTCACGGGAACCGTCGTGTCGCCCAGCACGTAAAAAGCGGGGCCGAGCACCTTGGTCAGCGAGAAGAATACCAGGCCGAGCGCATAAGCCTGGAGGGCGGCCGCCGTCGCAGCGGTGTCTGCGACCGTGAACCGGCCGTGTTCGAACAGGAGACGGATGATCGGGCCGGCGAGGGCGGCCAGCAGCAACGCCGAGGCGATGTTGATGAACCCCGTCAGCTTGATCGAACCTGCCAGCGTCCCGGTCATGCCCTGCCGGTCCCCGGCCGCCGACTGGCGCGAGATCACGGGCAGCGTCGCCTGTGCGATCGCGACCCCAAAGATACCGAGGGGAAGCTGCATCAGCCGGAACGCGTAGTTCAGCCAGGAGACCGCCCCGTCGCCCTGGGACGTCGCGAGCATCGTGCTGATCGCCACGTTCACCTGGGTCGCCGCGAGGCCGACGGTGCCGGGGATGATCAGCGTCACGATCCGTTTTACCGCCGGGTCGGAAGGCTGCAACCGCCACGAAAAGCCATACCCGGCGCGCCGCAGGGCCGGCCACTGAGCGAGGAGCTGCAGAATGCCGCCGATCATCGCCCCGGCAGCCATCCCCTCGATCGCCGGCCGGCCCATCCACTCGAACAGGGGGCACAGCGTGAAGCCCGCCACGATCATCGCGAGATTCAGGAACACCGGCGCGATCGCGGGAATGAAGAAGTTCCCGAGCGAGTTGAGAACCCCCATCACCAGCGCGGCAAGCGAGATGACCAGCAGGAAGGGGAACATGATGCGGGTCATGCTCACGGTCGTTTCGAACTTGGCCGGATCCGAAAGGAACTCCGGGGCCATCGTCTTCACGAGCAGGGGCGAAGCCGCGATGCCGATGAGCGTGATGCCGCCGACGACGAGGATCAGGAGGGACAGGACGATGCTCGCGAGTCGGAAGGCGCGGTCCCGGCCCTCGCGGGTCATCACGGCGTTGAACGTGGGCACGAAGGCCGCGCTCATCGCTCCCTCGGCGAACAGGTCGCGGAGGAGGTTCGGAATGCGAAACGCCACGTTGAACGCATCGGTCCAGGCGCCCGCGCCGAAGAAGTAGGCGAAGCTCTGCTCCCTCACCAGGCCCGCGATACGGCTGAAAAACGTCGCCACGCCCATGATGGCGGCCGAGCGCGCGACACCGCCGGAAGCCGCCTTGACGGTTGGAGAATCACCGCTCATGGGATCGACTCCGTTCAGCAGGCAGGGTTGATCACCAGCAGCTGGTCGTTCGCGAGGAGCTTCCGGTTCCGGGGATTCACCACCAGGGGCTCGCCGGAGGGCTTGAGGCCCACCAGGATCGCCCCTCGCTCCTTCCGGAGCGCCGCGAGCGCCTCCCCGACATCCAGTCCCACCAGCTCCGCCGGAACGGGCAGGAAGGCGAGGGTGTTGCCGCTCTGGTTCGTCAGCAGGTCGCGGAAGAAGCCCAACAGCCCCTCCTGCATCGACACGCGCGCGAGGAGACGGCCCGACACGTCGCCCTGGATCACCACATCCTCGACCCCGGCCGTCGTGAGATGATCGGCATATTCTGGGTTATATATTTCAGCAGATGTATGTATGTCGGGATTGAGCCGCTCGATGGTGAGACCGCACAGGATCGTGCGGGCATCGATATCGCGGGTCGAGCGGTTCTCGCCGTGTTCGGACAGGATGATGGCCGTCCGCGCCCGCCGGATGCCGGCGCGCAGCAACGTGTCCATCTGGGTGAAGTCCTCTTTCATGATCGTTACTCTCTCGGTCCGGATCCGCTTGGTCCGGAGCTCGTTGATATCCGCCTGGCGCGAAACGATCAGGATATCCGTCTCGGCCAGCTTGGGATCCGACGAGATTTCGGAAACGAGAATCGCGACTTTCGCGCTGTAGCCGCAGATGATGATGTGGCCGTTCAGGTCTTCCGGGTTGATACTGCGCTGCATCGCATTCTCCTTGAGTTTCTCGATCATCATGGCCGAAAAGGTGCCGGTCAGCATGGCAAAGGCTCCCATCCCGAACAGGAGCATGATGGCGAAGATGATTCTGCCGCCGAGAGAGGCCGGGTAGCTCGCATATTCCCCGGACAGCAGGGAAAAAACGGCTTTCCAGACGGCCTCCTGGGGGGAATGGAGTTCCGATCCCGGGCCGACTTCATACTGGGAAAAGCCGACGGAGCCGAAGATCACGGCAAAACACATGAACGAGAGAATGACCGCATACTCGAGCGAGCGGCCTTCCAGGACCGTGCCGAACACTGAAAGGCGGCGATGGAGCACCGTCGCCAGGGAAAAGACGCGCAGGATGCGGACCAACTGGAACACGCGGCTGATCCGGAAGATGCGCAGCAGCGGCAGCACGGCGATCAGGTCGATCCAGTACCGGCGCAGGAAGGTGCCGGTTCCGGCGCTGACGAGCCAGCGCATCGTCAACTCGACGACGAAGACGACCGTGATCAGGTCGTTGAGCAGTTCGATCCGATGATTCGTCTCGGCCGACAGCCCCCCGAACGTCTCTGCCAGAATCAGGATCACCGAGATCAGGATCAGGGCAACGATCGTCATCCCGAAGGCGGGATGGTCGACGACGGCCCGGATGGTCGGGTGGCGCCGCCGCTCGAGAGGCCGCGGCGCGAGGCGTGACGGGCAGGTGCGGCAGAGCGGCGAAGGATCGTAGGTCGGCGGTACCGGGGTGGCGTTCATGCGTGCATTCTAGAGCAGCATCCTTCCCCTGACAAGACCGGACAGAGGGTTTTCATGGACGGAGGAGAGCGGAAAAGGGTATACTTCGGGCATGTTCGACGGTTTCCGCCCACGACGGGGTACGATCACCGTGATCCTGCTCGGACTGATCAGCGTGATCGTCGTTTTCGCCTTCTCGATTTCCCGGCGTCTCTCCAGCCACACCCAGCTGCTGACGGTCGGCGACCACACCCAGATCGCCCGCTACTTTCTCGAATCCTACGCCGGCGACCTCGTGCGCCAGATCGCCGCCCAGGCGAACGTCGACGGTTCCGACATTCACGCGGTATTCCGGCGGCCGGACACCGGGGATGCGACGCTCACCCTTTCCGATTACAAGCCCAACTCCCTGCTGAGCGAGCTGCAGAAAGAGCTCGGCATCGAGTTCACCGGCACGCCGAAAATCGGCATCCGCGGGGTGAAGCCCCTGCTCTACCCCGAGGTGGTCCAGCCCCCCGAATCCCTGCACGGAACCGAAAAACACGGGTATCTGTCGGTCTCGTGCTCGATCCGGTTCAACAAAAGACCGTATTATATATCGCTACGCGTTCCTTTCATGGTCACGATGCGGATGACACCGGTCCTGCGCGAATTCGTCCTGTTTTGCGACCGCATCCACCTCGAGCAGCAGCGGCCGTACGGCAACCAGGACCGCATCAACATCACCTTCACGAAGGACAGCGACCATCCGAAGGACGTTCCGTCGGCCTACGCGTCCTACAAGGGCCAGCCCTGGGTCCTCTGGCCCACCCCGGGCTTCGAAACGGATCGCAACCGGTGTGGCCGCGTCTTTCTCGGGGCCGACGACCGGCCGATCTACCTGAATCTTGCCGGTGAAAAAGATTTCCAGGGGTTCATGAGCGACCTGTGGCAGGTGTTCCCCGAGTGGATCAAGGTGAACAAGGCCGGCTCCAGATTCCAGCTCCAGCCGATCTTTCTGGACACGAACGGCAAGGCGATCAGCCTGCGGGGCATCGACGTGCCGCTCAAGTTCCGGAACCACCTGGCGAAAATCGGCATCCTGGGCTTCTGCCACGAGATCACTCCCGATGCCGACGACGGCCTCTTCGCGAACTCCTCCCGCGACCTGCGGGATATCATGGGCCCGGATCCCGCTTACCAGGCGCTGGTCAACGAGAATCCCCAGGCGCTCGCCCTGGCCTCGTCGCTCAAGCTGTTCGGCAAGAACTACGAACCCGCCGATCCCGACAACCCGTATTATGGCCCCGCCCGCGAGGTGTTCGGCAAAGTGTTCGGCCGGTTCCTCATGATCACCTTCTTCGAGTATCCGTCGGCACAGGGCGGCGGTCAGCCGCTTCCCTACAATGCCAACAGTTCTTTCGTCCCGCCCCCCTTCTCGACGTTCAACAACGTGAGCGAGGTCACCTTCGAGCCCGCAGAGCCCGGCCAGCGTTATGGCGACTACATGTCCCGGGTCGTCTCGGGGGGCCTGGACGTCGTGGCGGCGGCCGACTCCTACCTGTGCGTGAACCCCGAAAGCAAGAAGTCCCGCCGGCCGTTCGGCTTCAACGAGTTCGCCCCGGCCGACGGCACCCGGCTCAAAGGCCGGTTCGACGCGTTCGGCCCGGCCTGGTTCGCCATCGATCCGAAGAAAAAAGCCGGGGATCCCCTGCTTCCGACTGTTCAGTCCCGCATTTCCCGCACATACACGAGCCAGGCGGCATTCCTGAAAGCCGCGGGGGATGGGAAAACGAAGTTCCGGGTCGACGGGGTCGTCTACGTGAAGGGCGATCTGACGCTCGGCGACATCACCGCGACCGACGTGCGCGGCGGCGTCGTGCTGGTCGAGAAGGAGATCCGGCTCGGCAACATCACCCGCGGCATCGACTTCAACCAGCCCGAAAAAGCCCTCATTCCCGAGCTCACGAAAAAGATCGCCGAATTGAAGCAGGACGAGCTTCTGACGTTCGTCAGCCTCTCGGGCCGGCCGATCAAGCTCGCCGGCGACAAGCAGGTCGGCGTGCAGCTCATCTCGATGAGCCCGACGGTCGGCGTTCCCTGCACCCAGGTCACCTGGGAAGCGATCAAACGTCCGGTCTTCTGCGGCGGGATCGCGGTGAACACCCCGAACATGACCGAGCGCGTCCGCGAGTTCGGCCGGGCGGGCGCCGATCCGATCTTCTTCTACGTCCCCGCCATGGCCGATCCGAAGCCGTCCACCAGCGTCTGCATCCGCCCCTTCATGGCCGGCTACCGCCTCTCGATCGACGAGGTGAAGGAATGAACCGGGGGATGAGCATGATCGAGATCCTCGTCGGCCTGGTCATCTTCTCGCTGGCGATGGTTCCCCTGCTGAGTTTCAGCTTCACGACGACGCGCGGCACCCACTCGGTGGGCAAACACATGATGGCCGGCCAGCTGGCCGCCAGCCTGATGGACCGCCTCCTCGCCCGGCCCTACGACGAGGCCCTGGTGCAGGCGAAGGAACTGGCGGCGAAGCGATGGATGGATGCCCTGGACGATCCGCTGCTCGTCTCGATGCTCGACCATTCGGCCCTGGCCGCCCACCGCTCCGACATCGAACAGGATCTGCGCAAATCCTTCCGGTTCTTCCAGACGAACGTCGCGGTGAAAGAAGGCTCGGGAGACGAAGCGGGCCGGATGTTCCTGCTCACCGTCGAGGTCAGCTGGCGGATCGATGACGGCAGCGAGAAGTCCCGCCAGTCGCTCGATCTGAAGGCCATCAAGTATCGGGAGGACCTGTGATGCGCTTCTTCAGGCACTCTCGCGGCATGTCCATCATCGAGATCCTCATCGTCGCCACTCTCGCGAGTCTGGTGCTGCTCGCGGGAACCCTGATCATGAGCCGCACGACACGGTCCTTCAAAAAAGGCACCGACATGCTCAACACCCAGGTGCTGATGGACGCGATCGTCGAGCGGATGCGCAGCGACGTGCGATCGCTCAAGACGATCTCCTCGCTGAGCGACACGGCCCTTTCCTTCATTTCTCTCGAAGGCGGCGCGGAAACGGCGATCCGGTATGACTACGATCCCGAAACCAAGACCCTGACACGCCAGCGCGGAACCGAGAAAACCGATTTCCATGGGGCGCGCCAGGTCGAGTCGTTCCTGATCCAGGCCCTGCCCTCGGCAGGCGATTTTCAGTATCTCAACGTCGCGATGCAGTTGAAATCCGACATGAAGGGCGAAGGAGCAGGCTCGCGCCTCTCCATCGTCTGCCAGTTCCATTCCAAATGCGTCGAACCCTCATTCACCTTCGGGAGGTAACGGTATGCGTAGGTATTCCTGCATGGTGCTGGTCCTCGTCATGGCCCTCTCCGGCCTGACGCAGCCTGTGGCCGGGGCGAGCGACGGCCTGAAAGAGTGCCGAGCCCTCGAGCAGGCAGGGCGGTTCGAGGAAGCCCTGGCGAAGTATCAGTCCCTGATCCAGGCCGCGCCTTCCGAGGAGCTGTACCGGGAAACCGGCTCCCTGCTCGGCAAGCTGCAGCGGTATGACGAGGCGGACGCGCTCCTGAAGAAGGCTCTCGAGGCTTTTCCCAAGAGCACCTCGCTGATGAACCTCCAGGCCCTGATCGCCTATCGCCGCGGCCAGACCCAAGAGGCGCGCACCATCTGGAACGGCGTGCTCGCCCTGGATCCCGACAACGGCTTCGCCCGCGACTGGCTCTCCAAGCTCGGGAAGCCCGCCGCCCAGGCTTCCGGAACCGCGGCGCCCGACGTCCCCGTCGCGGCCTCGGCGAGCGGCACCGATGAGGCCGGCCCCGCCGCCCCGGCACCGGGCGCGTCCCTGTCCCCCGAGGAACAGCAGAAGCTCGCGAAAAAGCTGTACCAGGAAATGTATGCCCTCGACAAATGGGAAACGGTCCGTTTCGAAGAGCTGCACCGCCAGGTGATCGACAAGTGTCCCGCCACCGAAGAGGCCATCGAATCCTGCTGGCGTCTCTCGAACCTCTACCTGATGGCCGACGACAAGCCGCGTTATGACGATGTCATCCAGGTTCTCGAGCACCTGATCGCGAAGTATCCGACCTCCCCGATCATCCCGGATGCCAAGAACCGCCTGATGCTCGCCTACAAGGAAGGCGGCCATCCGGATAAACTCGTCGTTATGTATCAGGAGCTTTTCAAACTCAACCCGAACCCCGACGACCGGATGTTCATGATCTGGGGCCTCGAGTATGCCGATGCCCTCGCGGCAACGGGCAAAACCACCGAAGCGAACACCCTGTATGAACAGGTCATCGAGCGCGACGGCGGCAAGGACCAGCTCGAAGCCCGGGTGGCACGTGAAAGGCTGGGCCGGAAGTGAGTTTCCCGCCCTCCCCTTTCCCCCTGGTAAAATCAGAGTACGCGACGCCTCCCGGGCGGCGCAGGCTCGTTCGTTGGTACTGAAAAAACGTTTTCCGTTTCCGCCGGTAGTATGGGGATGGATGACGATTCGGCTGTTTCAAGGAGGCACGTCATGTTGAGAATTCCGCGCCGGGCTCGCCCATGGATCCTGCTGTTCGCTCTCTGGCTCATGCTCGAACCGATGGTCGTCCCGATCCTCCAGGCCGAAGAGCTTCCCGCGCCGACGGTCAACAAGGAGAACGTGAGCGGGATTTCCGACATCGAGGATGTCCTCAGCCCCGACGAGTATCTCCAGTACATGCTGGAACTGCGGGGCTCATCCAAGGAAGAGTGCGAAGCCAAGGCCTGGAGCGACTGGCTGACCACGATTTCCGGTTCCTATATGATGATGGATGCCGGCCAGACCGATGTGTTCAGCTTCTACTCGACGATGAAGGCGATCTCGGGCCTTCCCGCCACCGCCAAGGATCTCGCCGGCAACATCCGCGGGCTGGTCAAGAAGACCACGCTCGGGATCAGCTTCTTCGGCAAGATCCACCCCTCGGTCCGCGGTGCGAATATGTTCAAGAGCTTCCTGGCCTGGACCAACAAGCTGGACAAGGCGATGGGCAAGAACCGCGCCTTCCAGTTCCTCGAGTTCATGGCGCCCCCCCCGTGCTGGAACAACCCGAAGGTGGCCGGTGAAGGGTTCAAATCGTATCTGCGCTGGGTCAAGAGGTCGACCGGCCACAACGCCGGCCCCGGCCGCACGATCTCGAACGTCAAGGGAGCGGCCCGCACCTGCGGTATCGGCCTTGCCGTGATCGGCCTCGCTCTCTCCTCCTATCAGCTCCTGACCTCGGATGACCTGCACGGAGCCCGGTACGGCTCGTATGCCATGGTCAAGAATTATGTCGACGTGGCCTTCGGCGTGGCGACCCTGGTGTGTATGTTCTGTATCCCGGTGGTCGGCCAGGTCGTCGCGG